>NZ_CP016822.1:0-107688 GCF_000763325.2 Rhodococcus sp. p52 | reverse complement strand
ACGTTGCTGTGCGCCGATGAGGTACTGGCCGATAAACGAGCCAATGCCCAGTGCACTGATGACAGAAGCGATAGCGGGTATGTCCACCACGAAATCGTAGTAGTGCTGCGGAAAAGACGAGGTCGCACCCATGCAGCACTGCTGATCGCCTCAGAACAAGGTGCCTTGACAATCACCCGGATTGGTCTTGGCATGGAACAACGCAGCTTCGTCGTAGCCGTTGCGCAGTGCTTCACGGATAGCGACAGATCGCTCGTAGCGTGAGCGCCCTTGACCGTCGAGCAACGCATGACCAGAAAGTCTTCCCTGGGCGATCGCGTAACGCACGTTCTCACTGTGCGTGGACTCCACCAAATGCCCCAACCCGACACGCACGCACAACGGCTCGTTGCACTTGTGCTCGCACACCACATCCGGTGTCAGAGGCCCGTGCACCAGCTCCACCGAGAAACGATGCGCAAGCATCGTGCGTTGCCGGTTCTCACGCTGGAAGTTGAACCGCCCGTACCCGTCGGGCGCACTGATCGCACCGACCCAGTACCAACACGTCGGGGACTTGACGACCTTCGACCAGAACGCCGCGATGTTCGCCTTCGACGGTCGCAGCGAATTGTCCACCACCCGGACCCGCCGCGGCCGTTCCTCCGACTCCTCAGCAACGAACTCGACGTCGAGATCCGGGAACCCGATGTCGAGCGGGTTCCACATCGTCAGTCATGACCGCAGCATCACGACGCCGCAGGCACCGTCTGCTGATCGTCGGACGACGGTGCATCCGACTCGGCGACATCGGCGGCACCGAGATCTGCCTTGGCTTGCATGATGAGCTTCTTCGCTTCGCGGGTGCTCACGCCGAGCAACGGTGCCAGCTCCGACGCCGAGGCGCTGCGACTGAACGTCACGATCGCTTCCGCGTACTCGCGCAGCAGCGACGATTCCTGCTCGCGCTCCTGCGGAGTCAACGTCTCCGTGCCGGCTTCCATCTCCCGCTGGATCTCGGCGATCTTCGCCGCGTACTCCTCTTGGATCTTCTTGATGCGACGATCCCGGGTCTGCTCGAGCCGTTCGATCTTCTTCAGCGGAGCCTGTGCCCGCGAGGCGACCGTTACTTCGAGCTTGGACAGCTTGTCCGTCGCTTCATGGATGGGGCCGGCCAACGCTTCGAGTTCCGCCTGACGAGCGAGCAGTCGCTCCCGTTGACGGCGGGCGTTTTCCCGAACGTTCGGCGTCGTGTGCGGACGAAGTGAGCGGCGAGATGCCGGTTGGGAAGTCGAAGCCATAGGCCGGAAGTGTAGCGGCTCGCGCCGGTCGCGGGGAGGCCGACGACCAGAACCGAAGGCACTCCGCTGTCGTCCTGATCCGGTCACCACACCGACAAACCGTGACGCTCACGCTCCCAACACACGCAGCTCCGCTGCTCGGACAGGACCATCGAGGTCCTGTCCGGCCTTCGACCGAACTCCGTTCGCTCGAACAATCTTCACACACCTCATGCACTAAAGGTGCGACGTGGCATAATCGGCGCCGTGATGACCGTCCATAAGCTCAATGCTGGGGACGGCTATGTCTATCTCACCAAGCATGTTGCCAAGGGCGACGCCACCGAGTCCCGCAAGTCCGGTGCGGTCGACTACTACGTCGCCAAGGGAACCCCGCCGGGGGTGTGGTGCGGGAAACTGGTGGAGAAGGTCGGTGTCGAGGTCGGCACCGAAGTCACCGAATCGGCGATGCGGTCGGTGTTCGGTGCGGCTCGTACTCCGACTGCTTTGGATACCAAGCCCGGACCCGGAGCCTCAGCCAAGGACCATCTGAACTGGTCACAGAGCACCGCCCTCGGACGGGCGTTTTCGTGGTTTCAGAACAGTCAGGAATACGTCCACGACGTCGAGGAACTGTGCACTGCCTACAAGGCCAAGCACGGCGATTACCCGACCACCGAGGCGAAGAAGGAAATTCAGTTCGCCACCGCCCGCAAGCACCTGAGCCGCGAAAGCGGTGAGCAGGCCGGGCTGCTCAGCGACGAGAGTGTGTGGAAGTTCATCACCGAGCAGTACAACAAGGCACGTCAGCCGTGGCCGCTATGACCTGGTGTTCACCCCGATGAAGTCCATCTCGTTGCTGTGGGGCCTGGGCGACGATCAGGTCAAGACCGCGGTCGAAGAAGCACACAAGCAGGCCGTGGACGAAGCATTGGAGTGGATCGAAGATCACGTGATCTACACCCGCCGCGGCAAAGGCGGGGAGCGCAAGGTCAAGGCCGAAGGGCTGTTGATCGCCCGGTTCGATCACTTCGACAATCGCGCTGCGGACCCGAACCTGCACACCCACAGCGCCGTGCTCAATCGTGTCTATGCCGAAGGCCGATGGACCACCATCGACGGGTCCATTCTCTACAAGGCGAACGTGTCGGCGTCGGAGAAGTACAACACTCGGGTGGCCGATCTCGTGGCCCGCAAGCTCGGTGTCACCTTCGCTCCGAGGCCGGATACGCCGGTCGGCAAGCAACCGGTCTACGAGGTCGAAGGCATCCCGTTGTCGCTCATCGAGGAGTTCTCCCGCCGCGCCGCGATCGAGGCACGCCAGGAAGAGCTGGCCCGCGACTACAAGACCCGCTACGGCAAGAACCCGCCGAAGAAGGTGCAGTACGCCCAGGCGCAACAGGCCACCTTGGACACCCGCAACGCGAAGAATCCCCCACGCTCCCTGGCCGAATTGCGGGCCGAATGGCGCGAGCGCGCCGAGGCGATTCTCGCCGGGAACAATCCCGCCGAGCTGGTCGAATCCGTCCGCGGGGAACGGGACCGCCGACCGGAGTTGACTCCCGGGCAGGTGCCGGCGCTCGTCGACGAGGTCGTCGACACGCTCTCGCACAAGGTCGGTTCGTGGACGGTGTTCTCGGTGACCGCCGAGATCGAAAGGCGCCTGCGAGAGTTCAGTTTCGCCGACGACGAGCAGCTACGCGCGCTCCACGATGATGCACTCGAACTCGCACTGCGCGACTACTGCCTGCCCATCGACATCGAGGAATACCACCTGCCCGAGCGGATCAGCGACCGCGTCGAACGGGGACGTCGACGTAGTCTGCTGGTCGATCGCGCGCAGATGCGCTACACCGCGCAAGCGGTTCTCGACGCCGAGGACTTCATGCGTCAACAGGCCGAGATGGACGACGAGCACATCGTGGACGACCGGATCATTCGCCGCAAGATCCGCGCCGTCGAGGAGGCGAACGGCCACGAGCTCGGTGCCGATCAGCTCGCGATGATCACCCACTTCCTCACCGTCGGAAAACGGGTCGCGGTGGCGGTAGGTGCGGCCGGTGCCGGCAAGACCACCGCCGCGACGGTGATCGCCCGCGCCTGGGAAGCGGTCAACGGAAACGTCATCGCTCTGGGCCGTCGGCCCGTGCCGCCGAAGTGCTCGGTGAGGAAATTTCGGTGCAGGGACGCACCATTGCCGACGTGCTCACCCGCCACCGCGTCGGCATCGCAACCGGCATCGGCAAGGGTGATCTGTTGCTGGTGACGAGGCGGGCATGGCATCGGCCCGCGATCTGGCCGACCTGACCCGCATCGCCACCGAGTCCGGTGCGGTGGTGCGGTTGTTGGGTGATCCGCAGCAGCTCGCTTCCGTCGAAGCCGGTGGCGTTTTGCGTGATCTGGCCGATCGCACCAACGCCCCGTTCCTGCGCAAGGTCCACCGTTTCGCCACCGTCGGTGAGGCCGAGGCGAGCCTGCGCTTGCGCACGGGCGATGTGACGGTGCTCGAGTGGTACGAGCAGAACGATCGCATCCGGCAGGGCATGGCGCACGAGCTGGCCGATGCAGTGTTCGACGCCTATGTCGCCGACGTCGAGGCCGGTCAGGTCGCGTTGATGGTCGCTCCGACCAACGATCTGGTGCGCGAGCTCAACGAGAAGGCCGCCGCCTACTACCGCACAGGCGGCACCGTCACCGGACCCGGCATCGTCCTGGCCGACGGTCTCGAAGCAGCCGTGGGGACGTGGTGGTCACCCGGAAGAACAATTCGAAGTACGTCGTCGAGGACTCCGACGGCAACACCTCGGGCCGGGTGAAGAACGGCGATCTGTGGACCGTGGCTGCCATCGGCGACGACGGATCGCTGCGGCTGCGCAACAACATCAGCGGCGGCCAGGTCACCGTCGCCGCCGACTACATCACCGACAACGTGCAACTCGGATATGCGACCACCGTGCACCGCTCGCAGGGCATGACGGTGGGAAGCTGCCATGTGCTCGCCGGGGCAAACATGGATCGCCAGTCGCTGTACGTCGCGCTCACCCGCGGCAAGCACGACAATATCGTCTACGCTGCCAACGACGAGCTGCCCGACTGGGACTTCGAACATCGCCCCGACGAGCATCCCGGCGCGATCGGTCTGCTCGCGAAGATCATCGCCCGCGACGGTTCCCAGCGCACCGTGCACCAGATGATCGAGGACGAACAACGCAAGGCCGCATCCTGGTCGACGATCGTCGATATCTACATGCTGGCCGTCGGGGAGCTGTACGAGGACTACACCGAACAGCTCCTGGGCCGGATTCTCACCGACGAGCAGTTCGGCTGGGTGCACAGCCTCGGCGGGTGGGATCAGATCGTCACCTACGTCGCCCAATCGGAAACCTTCGGCTGGGACACCGAGACTCTGCTGCGCGAGGCCGCCGCCGTGATGAGCTCCGAAGGCAGAGCCGGCCGGATCGACACCGAGACCAACTCCCCCGGCCAGGTCATCGCCCGCGCCCTGAAGAACCGCATCGACAACTCCGACGGAGCGCAACTGCCACGCCGCCGCACCGACGCGGTAGCCGCCTACCGCGTGCCAGCACTGACCGACGCCGCGGCCGCAACCGATCCCATCCTCGCCGCCTACGCCCGCTCGTGCGAGCAGCAGATGCACGCGTTCATCGACTCCTACACCACCACCGCCCTCGAACAGAACGCGCCGTGGATCACCACCATCGGCCAGCGGGGAACCGACCCCCGGCGAGTGCGGCTGTGGGAGGCCACGGTGCGGGAAATCGCGGTCTCGCGGGTGCTCGCCGACGCCCCCGCCGACGAGACCGATCCGATGGCGCACATCCGGCAGGCACGCCAGGGTGCGGTCGAGACGAACATCGAGCGGTTGCGCCGACCCGAGAACACCCGCGGCGAGGTGGCCGGACCCTACGCCCGCTACAGCGACGCCGAGCTGGCGTCCGCGCAAGGTGTCAGCCGGGGACGGCTCACCGAAGATGCGATGCTGCTGTCGCTGGCCCGCGACGAACTCGAGCGGGCACGAGGGGAGATGTCCGCCCTCTCGGGCGTGGAGCGGTCCCTCGCACAGGTCGAAATCGACGAACGCAACATCGCGGTGGTGCGTGCTGCCCGCACCCGACTCGATGCCCTGACCCGGTCCCCGCACGTGACCGAACACCAGATCGCCGCTGCCCGCGCCGCTGTGACCGCCGCCGAACAGGCAGCGCCGCCCGAGCGACGCTGGGCGGTGATCGAACGCGGTGCACAGCACTACCGCGCCGCCGAAGCCGCCAAGGCCCGCGCCCGCGCCACCGACGATCAGACCATCGGGCGGATCACCGACCGCATCACCCGACTCGAAGAATCGATCACCGCCGAACGCACCATCCTCGGCCAGATCGACGCCGAACTCGCCCGACGCAAGGCCGGCGGACCCGACTTCACCACCGGCATGTCGACGCGACGGACACGCACCGATTCGGGGGCGAACGTCCAGTTCGGTCTCGACCCCTCGACCACGACACCGGACCGGAACGGGACCTGTAGGCCCGGACGCGGCGACCCCCGCCCCGATGGCACAAGGAGAAGGACTATGGCGGACAACGACCAGAAGCGGCGGTTCCTGCGCAATCGGGGACGAGCAGCTCACCCCACCGAGGCGGCGAGTGCACCGAACTCGCCCGACGGGCCCTCGGCCGGTGCCCAGGCGAGACCGCAACCCCGACCGGCCAGGGCGCAAGCCAGCCAGGACGTGACCGACCTCGTCGGCTTTCTTCGCCAAGTCGACGGCCGCCGCGCTCAGGGGCATCCGGCCCCGGCACCGAAGAACCGAACCGAGGTTCTCGGCGCATTCCGGGGACAGCCCGCCGAGCAGACCACGGTCCAGATTCTGGCAGCAGCAGCAACAGCCCGGCATGTGGGCGCGCAGGCGCAGATCACCCGCAAATGGGAGCAGCTCGCGCAGGAGAATGCGGCACGACTGAACGCACTGCGAGCACAGCAGTACCGGCAAGAGCAGCAGCGATATGTGCAGGTGCAGATGCCCCCGGACGAGATCGCCCGCCGCCTCGCCGAGCGGCAGGCCACCGACCGGGACGCCGACAACCGCGTCTTCGACGCCGCCGCCGCCGTCGCATTGACCTACGTCGCCGCCCGAAGTGTGCCGTCGTTCGACAAGCTCGCCGAACTGTCCGAACAGCACCTTGCAGTGGCCGAACCCACCGAGAAAGTCCCGGCAGCGGTGACCGAACCCCTCGCCCCCACCACCGACGAACACACCGCCGACTCCGACACCGTAGAGATGAACGTCGACAAGTCCGAGACCAACCCGGACGCGTCCAGCGACCGTGCCCCGCAGCCCGACCCGGCCGACGCAGTCGAAGAAGATAACGAAGCGGATGTGTCCGACCAGCTCGAACGGATCGCAGAGACGGCACCGACGAGCAGTGGTGACCTGGGCAAGATCGGAGCTGCCCTCGAGTCCGCCGGCCGGGGTCTGGCCGCCGCAGTCGGCCCGGTCAACGGTGACGACGAGGTCGCTCCTCCCCTGTCACCCGTCAACCTGAACCAGCTCAGTCAGGAACTACTCGATGCGGTCGGTGCTGCGATGAGCAGTCATCCCCGGTCGGTGACCGAGATGCTCAACATCGAACGCACGCCCGACCACACCAACGAGGCCGCGTTCGTCCCTGATACCGGCGTCGAACACAGTCACGAAGCAACGCTCGGGTACTGACCGAAGACAGCACTGTGGGGACCACCGGACGGTGGCCCCCACAGGTGTCTTTCGATCAGCTGGAGTAGGTGTACAGCACGCAGATCGTGGCAGCGAGGACGAACACGCCGGTGCCCAGAGCACACAGCGCCATTGCGAGGGCCGTCAGCCAGTATTGGGCGGCTTTTTCCTTGAAGCCGCTGAACCACATCACCCCAGCAAGGCCGAAGACGGACACCAGTACCGCGCCCACCGCTACCACGGTGGCCCACCGCCCGTATCCCACGGCTTGCGCCACCAGGTCGGTGGTGTCGCCGGCCGGGACGTAATCCCACAGGACCACCAGGTCCCGGTCGAGATAGAACCAGCCGGCCACCACGATGAACACCAGGGTCGGGGCCGCGTACCGGACCCACCACCACCGGCTGCGAGGTGCGTAGCGGGACAGTGCATCGAATGCTCTGCCCTGCACGTGAAGGGCGGACACTCGAGGATCACGCTCGCGTAGTTCCTCGACCGCGGCCGCAGCCTGATAGAACGCCAGCTCCCGTTGATCGTCGCTCAACGACACTTCCCACTCGTCGAGCCATCGCTGCTGTTCGTCACGGATCATCTGACGCCACTGGTCACCGGCCGGTGTCAGATCCGGCTTGGGCAAAGTCAGTTTCATGCCATTTCTTCCCATGTCTCGTCCCGGACCGTCCCGGCCCAGGGTCGTCGTGTCGTCGCTCGGATCACTGCTGTCTCTTAGCTGTGCTCGCTGACGATCTGCGTCTCCCGTTGTTCGGCTCGGGAGCTCGAACCATCCACGAACCGGCCTGTTCGTCTACGAACCATCGACGCGATCGCGTCGAGCACCAGGGTCGCCACCAGCGGAGCAACGATTACGCTGACGAACACCGTCGGGGGACGGTGCGGAATATCAGGGTCTGACTTAGGTCCGGAATCATGGACACGCCTCCCAGTCCGATCAGCCCGCACACGATCGAAAGAGTCGTCGGGGCGAGGTGTCGATCACGTATGTAGTGTTCGCCGACGGTTTCCTGACACCGGACTACGTGCAGGGCGACGACCCCGAGCTTCACCAGCAGGACGGTCGGTGCGAGCAGCAGGACTGCCCCGAGCATGAAACCGATGACGGGGTGCGCCGATGGTCCGGGCGGCGGGAGGACAGGGTCGATGGACACGAGGGCGGGCGCGACGCTTTGGAGGATCAATCGCTGTCTCCTAGTTGTATTGGTCGAGGATTTTGTCAAGAACGTTGGACGGAACCAGGTCGGCAGGCAGGGCAGGCCAGCCCATGAAGCTGCGGTCGGCTTTGGCGTTGGCCATCGGTCCGGTGTCGCCGTCGAGGATGACCTTCAGATGCGGTTCGAGGTGCTGAATCCACCAGGCGGACATCGCGGACATCGAATCCGAGGCGCGGGCTTCCTCCCATGCCTGGTGTAGCGCGGTCAGTCGGGCCACGACCTCCGGGTACGCCCACCACCTCGCATCCCAGGACAGGCCGCCGTCGTTGTCGCTGATCCGCCGGCGGATCACCGGCAGGAAGAAACCGTTCACCCAGGCGATGACATTCGCGTACTTCGGCTCTTTCTTCTCCTGCGGTTCCGGAGTGGAGCCGACTGCTGCGGCCTGTTCCGGGGTCCACTCGTCGGCGGTGCCGTCTCCGGACTCGTTGCCGGTGTCCCAGCGATCGTCGGTCGTGCGGGGCAGATTCACCATGCTCATTCCTTCGACATGAACTCGGACGTAAACAGGGCAGTGGTGCGGGAGGACTCCACGACAGGCGCGTCCACGACGCGTGGTTGCTGCGGACCCTCACTGCCTAGGCGATCGGACTCCCCCACCGGCAGCGCTTTCTGTTGGGCAGGGCCGAGCTGCTTGCTGTCCTTCGTCGACTGACGGATCGCCTCGGCGAACAGCGAGTTCCCCCAGAACGCCTTGCGGACCAGGATCGGGGTGGAGCCACCGATCGTCACCAGCGCCCGGGTTTTCGGCAGCGCCCGCAAGTCCCGCTTTTCAAAGATGGTTTCCTTCTGCCAGTTGTTCGACACACTCGCCTGACCGCTGGAGAAGAAGCCGGTGGGGCGGCTGCGAGATTCGGTGTCGACGTAGTGGGTGCCCACGGCATCGACCAGACCGGACAGGAAGGCGTCGTCTTCGACGTTGCCGCCGTACCAGACGACACTGCACGCATCGACCATGGACTTGAAGGCTTCGCGGCCCCAGACCTTCTCACCCTGAGAGGGGGACTGGAAGAAGGTGATGAGGATGATGCCGCGGCCACCGAAGTGCGAGTACCAGCGCGGCAGGTCCTCGATCTTGCAGATATTGGCAACTTCGTCGAGCACCGCAGTGAGCGGGATCGGCATCCGTTCCGATTCCTGCTGCTCGGAGTATTCCTCGGCGCAGGTGAGGATTTGCCCGACCAGGGCACTCGAGATCGCCGAGGACGAGCCGGGGCCGTCCTTGGACAGCGCATACATCGTGTCGGTGCGGCGGGCGAACTCGGCGGAGATGAACTCCGGTAGGTCGTGGACGTGCTCTCCGTCTGTGATGGTGACCCGGCCGGACTGGTCGGTGCCGATGACGACCCGGCGGTTCGGCAGGACTGCTTCGGCGTAGCGAGGCTCGTCCAACGGGGACAAGAAGCGCCGGGCCATGTCGTAGAAGCCGTCACGCTGCTTGGCGTTGACAGACTGCTTACCGCGCATCGTGCGGGCCAGCTCCGGGTAGCCGTACTGCTCGAGCACGGCCGGGGGATCTGTGACTGGGTGTTGGTCAGCCACTCGACCACATGCCGGATGTCCCCGCCGGCCAGGGCAGCGGCGAGCAGGTAGGAGGCGAACAGATCGCGGGCGTTGCCGTCGAAGTAGGCATCGACCCGGGCACCGGCATCGGTAGCAGCGGAGATGAAGTAGCCGCATACCGCCGCAGCAGAAGGCAGGTCGGTGACGGTGCGCAGCGGGTTGAACCAGAAGCTCGCACGTTCTTGTCGGTTGCCGGTAGACACGCCTTGCAGGTCGAATACCCATACCCGTCCTGTTTCGCGGCGGATGCCGACGGTGTGCGAGTACACATCGCCGCGGTTCGAGGCCACCAGCGCCGCCCCGGGAGCGTGACAGATCGCCGGGATAGCGAACGAGGCGGATTTACCCATGCGGGCGCCGGCGAAGGCGATCGCCACGAATTCCCAGGTCATGCGCAGGGTACGATCCCCGACCACGGTGTGTCCGAGGGGGATGCCGAGGTAGCCGGGATGAGTCTGCGAGATGGCGGGGGCGAGCCGGTCGGTGGAGGCGGCGAGGTACTTCGGGTCGGCCTCGTCGACTTCTCGCGGATCGACCATCGTGCGGGCGAGGCGGTCGATGCGCTGTTCGAACTGCTTGCCCTTGACGGTCTCGAGCACCCCGAACCGGCGCAGCGCCCACCACCCGGCCCCGGCGAGAGCAGCGAGCAGGACCAGCTCGACGCCGAGGACGAGCGTCGCGCCCGCCGGCCAGCTCGTCGAGCCGAACCCCAGAGCGAAGAACAAGCCGATCGGATTCCAGGTGGGGTCTGCTCCCCCACCGGTGTTGTAGGCGATCGTCGGCAGATACGCCGCCACCAGCAGGGCCGGGAACGCCTTGAGGAACACTTCGTCGGCGGCCGAGGAGCTGCGCGGTCGCTCGCGTCTCGTTTGTGCCATCGTTTGTGTGTCCCCTTCTACTGCTGGAATCGGTAGTCGGTCAGTCGCCAGCCGCCGTCGGTGCGGACGATGGTGGTGCGCCACAGCTGCGGGGTCAGGCGGGTGCTGCGCCCGCTGGCGTGCAGCACCGACTGGGTGCAGATCACGTCGATGACCACGGTGCGCATCCCGGCCGGGGCCTCCGGGGTGGTATCCGAATGGGCGCAGACCGCCGTCACGGCGTCTTTCGCCGCCGCCCACTGCTGCCAATCGGCATCCGGACGGACGTCGGCACGGCTGCCGGATTCGGCGACGGCGAGCAGGTCCCCGCCGAGATACGGCGTGGCCCGGATCAGGGCGTCGGTCTTGCTCTCGTCGATCGCGGGCTGCCAGGACAGGATCATCTGCATCGCGGTGATCGCAGTGTCGTCGGCGTCGATCTGCTGGGGTGAGAGCGGCTCGATCACCTGATGGTCGTCGCTGCCCTCATGGACGTGCTGCTCACCTGCGGGGTCGCTGCTGCCGCAGCCCGCCACGGCGACGGCGGCCGCGGTGCACACCGCCGCAATAGTTCCTCGCGCAATCCTCACCGCAGGTCCTTTCATGAGTTGCTCATCGCCCGGTACTGCGGTTCGGCGGCGATGATCTTGTCGGCATAGGGGCGGGTCTGGACCACGTAGTCGGTGTGCCCGGTGGGGAACCCGCCGGAGTTCAGGACGGCGCCTTCGCCGGCGTTGTAGCCGGCCAGATACAGCTCGGTACGCCCATTCGGTGCGGAGACCGTGCCATCGTCGATCCAGCCGTCGATGGTGTCGGCGATAGTGCACATGTAGTGACCTTGGGCCATGACGGCATCGCCGATGCTGTTCACATCGACCCGCCCGTCCCCGTCATAGTCGCGGCCGTAGCTGGCCCAGGTGCCGGGCATGAACTGGGCCGGTCCCATCGCCCCGGTCACCGACACCGGAGCGGTGTCCCCGTGGCGGAAGCCGTTCTCGGCGGCGAGCTGAGCGGCGAGCAGCGAGGGTGTGATCTGCGGGCAGATCGACCCGGCCCGCTCGATCCACGGAACGAACTCCGGTGGCACGGTGCCGTCGGCGAGCCGGTCGCCGATACCCTCACCGGAGATGAGGCAGTCGGCGGCCGCGGCGGTGGCGTTGCCGCTGCCACCGGGCAGCGTTCCCCACGACACCAACGTCTCGTCGGTGCCCTGTCCCCGGACGGACACGTGCACGTGGTCGTAGTGGTTCTCGGTCTCGCTGCCGCGGTCTTCCATCAGACTCGGGGCACCGCCGACGGGGTAGTAGGTCTGCCGCCAGATCACGTACTCGACATTGAAGAACTCCGCATTGGCCAGCACGTAATCGGTGATCTCGTCCCCGAGAGCCACCCCGTCACCGGAGCGATAGTTCGCGATCATCAGATCCACAGCCCGACCTTCGGTGTGATCGCTGGCGTAGCCGCCGTCGGCGCGCCACCCCCGATGCTCGCGATCCGGTCCCCGAACTTCAGGTGGGCAGCGCGAGCGAGTTTCTTCGCATCGACCTGCAGGCCCTGCTCGGAACCGGCCGACGGCGGCAACGGTTGCGCCAAGTTCCCCTCCGGCGGGGCGGACGGCACCGCGGTGGGTGGCCCGGCCGGGGTCTGTCCCGGTGCGGGAGCGGAGTCGTAGTAGGGCAACGGGTCCACCGCTGCGGTGCCCCAGCCGCCGGGCCAGACTTCCCAGTGCAGATGCGGGCCTGTCGATTCCCCGCGATTGCCCACGGTGGCGATCTGCTGACCGGCGCGGACCTGCTCGCCGACGGCGACGGTGTAGGTGTCGATGTGCCCGTACACGGTGGACACGAGCTGACCGTCGATCACATGGTCGAGCACCACCCACTGCCCGAACCCGCTGGCGGGGCCGGCACCCCGCACCACCCCGTCGGCCGAGGCGTAGATCGGGGTGCCGATGGCCCCGGCCAGGTCGATGCCCTGATGCTCGGTGCCCCAACGCGGGCCGAATCCGGAGGTGAAGGTGACGGTGGAGGGATCGACCGGCTTGATGAACGAACCCGTCGGTGCGAGCCGATCCCCCGATCCGAGACCGGTGCCGGGTCCGAGGCAGCTCGTGCCGTTCTCGCGATCTTCCTCGTCCGCAATTCCCATCACCAGGACGAGGAGCAGGAAGAACGGAATCAGTGTGAGCGCCAGGATCAGCGCGATCAGGCCGGTACCCCCCTTGCCGTTCACCGCAGGCTCAGATCCTCGGCTGCGATGCCGTGCTTGCGTGCCAGCGCCCGGTTCAGCTCCTGTGCCAGTGCCAGTTCCGCTTCCAACGCGGCGACTTCCTGCGGGGTGCGGCGAGGGCGCCGGCCGGAGCGGTTGACCCAGCCCCGCACCGTCGTCTCGGCCACATCCAGCTGCGTAGCGGCGGCTCGCGTAGCGGCGGTGAAGCTGACCCCGGCCTTCATGCGCCCCAGGACCGTCTCGATCGCGGCCTCACGAGTGAGGTCATCGACCAGGGTGTACCGGCGGCGGCCGCGACGCTCCCGCCGGCTCACGCTGCACGCCCCGTGGCTCGGTCCTCGTCGGCGGCCCGCAGACGGGCATCGGTGTCGTGAATCCCGGAATCCTTTTCTGCCTGGGGCACCCACACCTTGAACGGGGTGCCCGGTGTTGCGCCTTCACCGAGCTTGAGCAGGAAATGTCCGACACCGGCGGCGGTGCGCTTACTGCCCGCCGAGACGGTGCCATCGCCGTCTCCGGTGACCTTGCGGCGTGCTTGGCGCAGTGCCTTCTTCTCCTCCACCGAGGAGGTGCTGTCGTTGGCCCAGCCGGTCACCATCGCCCGCTCAGCGCGGGAGAACTTCATGAACCGGCCGAGCCGGTCGAGTTCGGCCTCGGGGACCGGGCCGACGATCCGGGCGCGGGAGCGTTCGATCATGCCCAGCGCCCCGACCTTCTCGAAGTCGGCGAGCGAGTGCGTGACCATCGTCATCGCCACGCCCATCGACCGCTGCAACCGCTGCACCGCATCCAACCGGGCCACCGCCGAGCTGCCGGTCTGGATCACCTGCCAGACCTCGTCCAAGATGATGTGCGCCGCCAGAGCCTTGGCACCGGGCACCTTGTTGTCGGCCAGGATGTGCGCCGCCTCCACCGCCGCGAACGCTTCGTTCCACCCGGCCAGCAGCACCGCAGCGCGCATCAACTCATCGCCGGGCGGCACCGAGGACATGTCCAGGTCCACCATCGGTTTGGTGATGTCGATCCGAACGGTGCTGTGCCGGTTGAAGGTCTCCCCGAACCGGCCTTTGACCAGCGCGCGCAGCGAGCGCAGCAGCGGCTTGATCTGACCGCGGTATTCGTCGTCGGTGTCGGCCACCGCGTCGTCCATCAGTTCCTCGGGACCGGTCGAGATCAGCGTCAGCAGGTCCTCGAGGCGGGCTGCATGGTCGTTGTCGAACCGTGAGCCCGGGGCGTAGAGCAACCGGATCGCCGAGGCGAGCAGGGTTTCCTCGAAGTCCTTCAGCGGGCCACGGCGGACGATCTCGAGCAGGGCACAGATCATGTTGAGCTGGCGAGCGTGCAGCGCGAACTCGGCCTTTTCCCGTTCGAGCGAACCTGCGGGCAACTGCTCGATCGCATCGCCGATCGGGCCGCGATCGAGGGGGTTGATCGCGCCGGTGCCGTAGCCGACCTCGCTGACCTGCCCGCCGACCTGCTCGGTGAGCACCCGCAGGTCCGGCTTGACGTCACCGGGCACGAGCACCAATGTGCCGCGGGCGATGTCGCCGAGGGCGATCCGGCGCAGCAGCGTCGACTTGCCGAATCCGTTGAGGGCGCAGATGAAGCAGGACGGGGCGGTGATCGCCTTCATCTTCCAGGCGTAGAGCGGATCGAAGCCGACGGCCGCGCCGGTGGTCAGATGCCGCCCCAGCGGGGTGCCCAGCAGCGGGGCCTTCGCGCCGACGATCCACGGGTAGATCCCGGCGACCTGGACCGAGGTGCCCCGGTATTCGACCGGCGGCATCACCGTGGACATCCGGCCCCCACCGACCCCGTCGAATCCGCGATCGTCGAGATCGGCGAGCGGGCGGTCGAAGCCGTCGGAATTGATCCGGGTCAACCGCTCGACCGTCGCCCGGCGGCTGTACTGGCGGGTGACCAGGCTTTTCTTCCATGCCTTCGTGATGCCGGTCGCCGAGGCCGCTTGCTCCTCGAGAGCGGACAACTCGTCGTCCGACAGCAGGGTCTTGGCGATCTTCTCGGCTTGCGCGATCCGGGTCGAGGTCGTGGCTTTACCCATGACAGCGTCCTCCTCCTAGTTGCTCAGGAACGACGGGATAGTGGTGTGGTCGGGCGCGATGACTCCCACGCCGAGGGAGGCCGCGAACGCTGCGGCCTGCCAGCACCACGAGCGGCGGATCGTCAGCCGGCTCTGGCGCGAGAGGTCCTCGACCAGGGCGTCGATCTTCGGCACATCGGAGCTGCCGGCCGGTTCGGTCACGGTCACCAGCACGCCGAAGCGCACCATCCCGGCGCCACGGGCCTGTTCCATGCGGGCCTGGGCCGTGGCCGCCAGCTCGATCTGCGACTTCGCCGAACCGATCGATCCGTTCTTGAGCGACCCACCGTGCGCTTCGGCCATCGCGTTGCGGTAGTCGCTATCAGCGATGTCGGTGGCTTCCCCGGCCGAATGCGGGCGGTAGATCACCGAGACCCGCTTGAGCGGCACCGCCTCGTTCGGGGCCAACAGGCGCTGCAGCACCCGTTCGGTCACCGCGCCTTTGGGGGCTTCACGCATCTCCCAGGTCACCGACACCGCACCGTCGTGGACGTATTTGCCGCCATCGGCGCTTTCCAGGGCGCTGCGGGGACCGCAGTCCTCCCAGGTCAACCCGGTGCCCTCGCCGGAGTACACGCCGGCTTCGACATCGACGAGCGAGGCCGGGTCGTAGGAGCGGCGCACGAACGCCATGATGTCGTCGGCATCCATCGGTGAGCAGGGCACACCGGAGCGGGCCGCGGCCGCCGTGAGGGCGGGCAGACGCCGGCCGAGTTCGACAGCCTGCTCGGAGGGATCCTGTTTGCGTTCGGTGGTCTTGGCTTCGAAGGTGATCGCGATCCTTGCTGCGAGGCGGATACCGCCGGAGGTCAAGCCGGTGGCGAGCTGGTAGGCCGCATCGCGGGCCAGCTGCGGGGCGTCGGCGCGGGTGTTCTGGTGCACCGTCTCGTACAGCTCGATGCCGGTCTCGGGCAGCGTCTCGACGGTGGTGACCACCGCGAGGATGTCCGAGGTCTCCCCCGCCCCGGACAGGAACTGTGCCCAGTTGCCGACATAGTGGTCGATCACGTCCTGGTCGACGGCCTCGGCGCCTTGGGGATAGGCGTCGAAAACGACGGTGTAGGCGCTCTTGCTGGGCATGTGGATCATACCGAAGGTGCGCCCGTCGGAGTCGATGCCTTCGTAGAGCTCGGTCTCGCCGAGCACGCCGGGTAGCCGGTAGGCCCGCCCGGGAACGCGGGAGAACGTGCCCGAGGCGTAGGCGTGCTCACCGCGGCGGCGGCCGCGCCAGAACTGGAATCGCATCAGTGCCCTTTCGTAGCCGGAGCGGCCGTCACGGGAGATGACCAGGGGAATGAAGCAGACGATCACCGGGATGGCCAGCAGCAATGCGACCGTCATGCCGAGGAACAGGCCCGCGATGATGACGACGGCGGCGGCGGCGATCCCTGCGATCGAGGTGCCGAAGGTGGCTCCGAGCAGGCCGGTGCTGCGGGGTCGGCGCCAGTTGCCGTAGGTGTTGAATGTCGGCTCGTTGCTCACTGTTCGAAGCCCCCTCGGTTGAACTGGTGGCCGGCCCCCGTCGCCACAGGCGCATCGGAGCCGGTGTTAGCGGACCCGCCCGCGCCGGAACCGCCGGAACCACTCGAAGCAGTGCTGCCGGGAGTGCCCGCGCCGTTGCCTTGGGGAGCCATGCCGCTGCCCTGCGGAGTTCCTTGCTGATTGCCTTCGGGGTTGCCACCTGCCGTACCCCACCCAGCGGGTGCGCCGGTGGGCTGTGCGCCCGCACCGCCGCCGGGTGGCTCGTCGTCACCCTTCGTCTTCGACGCAGCGAATCCCGCTCCGGATGCCGCGCCGCTGGCACCTCCGGTGGCGACCATCCCGGCGGCTTTCGCGCCCCCACCGAGCAGACCGACCAAACCTGCGGCAGCAGCGAGGCCGCTGCCGCCGCCTCCGAGTGCGCCGATGTTCGGGACGATCAGGCGCATCAGGGCGGGCAGCACCAGCGCCGCGGCACACAAGGTGATGACCCCGGACAGGGCCATGAACCCGTCGCCGTTCTCGGGGTCGGTAATGGTCGGGGTGGCTTCGAGGAACAGGATCGCCGAGACCCCGATCACGAACGCCCCGACCGGTTTGACCAGCAGGAATGCGATCGTCCAGGCCAGCATTTTCTCGTATGCCTGGCTGCCGACCTTGGTGCCTCCGGCTGCGCCTGCGATCGGCAGCGCCGCTGCCATGAGTACGAGGATGCCGGTGCGCAGCAGCATCAAGAACGCCATCATCAACCCGCCGAGCATGCCGATGATGCCGATCAGGAACAGCAGGCCCACACCGGCCGGACCGGAGTACAGGGTGATCGAGACCATCGCTTCGGCCAGGCGGGACGGGTCGGAGCCGACCGCACTGTCCATGAACCAGGCCGAAATCTGGTCCGACAGTTCGGTGCCGAGCACGATCAGCGTCGATGCTCCCCCGGCGAGCACCGCCGCACGGGCCATCTGCTTGAGGCCCTCTTCCGAGGTGTCGCGGATCGCGCCGGATCGGGCCAGTGCCAGCCGGCCCCCGAGCAGGATCAGCGACAACGACAGGGCGGCGACCTGGATGTAGAAGGTGTAGTCGTTGACCGTCGCCACCGTCGTCTGGAAGGTGTCCCCGTCCATATCGGTACCGGTGATCCACCATCCGAGCGCGAATTTCAGCACCGCGACACCCGCGTTGCCGATCCACAGCGCCGTCTTCTCGACCGCACCCTCAGCGACGCCCCCGGCGACATCTTCGATCGTGCCGATACCTGCATCGACCGCGGTGCCGACCGCGTCCCCGCAGCTGGGCAGGTCCACGTCGCCGATCTGATTGGCGATCCAGCCACCCACGGTGCCGGCCAGCATTCCACCCGGGGTGCAGGTCAACGTGCCGAGGGTGGTCTCCAGCTGCTCGAAGCCTGTGCCTTCCTCGTCGACGACCTGGGACGAGTCGTCAGTAGCCGGAGTGAGGGAGGAATCCGCCTCCTGCGCTGCTGCGGTGTGTGCTCCCACGAGGGCGAGGACACCGACAACACACGTCACGGCGACAACCTTGATCAGTGCTGTCCACAAGCTGCGGGTCACCACCATTGTTGCCACCCGTCCGCCGAGAGGGATTCGTACTCGACACCGAGAGCGGTGGAATCGGCCTGGAGCACCCAGCCGGTGCCCTCACGCCAGACCATCGGGATCTTCGAGACCGCGATCTGGGTCGAGCCATTGGGGCGTTCGACGGTGTAGCCGAACTTCACCAGAGTCAGATCAGGGTTGAACAGCACGTTGACCATCGGCATCACCGACGCCGGCGTGTCGTCAGCAATCCCCAGAGCGGAGAACTCGCCCTTCGGGTCCGACACCAGTCCCGCCTCGGTCGCCATCTTCAGCCGGTTCCCGCCCGCGTAGGCATAGCCGAAGTAGTGGGCTGCTGCGAGTGCCGCTCCTTGCGCGGTGCGAGAGAACCCGGTGGCGACACCGTTGTCGGTGAACGCGGTGGGGCCATCGGAGGTCGAGAACGGAAGGTCCATGTTCCCGTGGATGCGCTGGAGCATCACCCCGCTAGGGGCCTGGTCCGCCGGACGGTTCGAGCTGGCCAGGGTGTCGGACAGGATCACGCCGTGGGGCTCGAGCGGCACGTAGATAACACGGTTGCCCTTGTCGAAGACCGGGTCCGGCTCGAACAGACCGTCCTTGTCCTGGGCGGTGGCGCTACTGCCGGTGGTCGGATCGAGAGAGACCAACGGCTCTGCGTCCTCGCCTCGGAAGACCATCACCAGGCTGACCACGACACCGACGACGACGATGATGGCCACCGCCGCCAAGCCGATGGTGAGTTTGGTGGCCGACGATGCGCGTTCGTTCTCGGCTTCGAGTGAGGGAGTGTTCTTCTCGTTGGTCGAGTCGGTGGTGTTCTGCTCGGTCACTTGCGGGTCTCCTCGAGATCGACCAGCTCCGACGGCACTTCGTCGAGAGCGGTGATGGTGGCGGCGGTCTCGCTGGACAGGTTCAATCGCCAGTCGTCGTCGACCCACACCACCTGGGTGATCGAGGATGCGAGCGAGTCATCGGAGAAGCGCTGCACGACACCGACGGTGGCAGCTTCGTCGCTGTAATCGGTGATGGTGTAGCCGACGATGGTCGGCACCATCTCGGGATCGGTTCCCGAAATCTCCACCAGCCCGCGGTGGGCGGCGTACAGGTCGCGGCCGTCGCCGGGTGCGGCGACACCGGCCAGGACCTGAGGCCAGGTGCGATCGGAGGCGGTGGACAGCTGCACCGACTGGGTGATCGCCGCCAGCGCCGCTCCCTGTGGGGTGTGGCTGAATCCGGCGAAGGGTTCCCATTCACCATTGCTGGGGCCGTCGGTGGTGCCGATCGGCACCTCGATCCCGCCGAGCGTGATCCACCGGCTGATCTGCGGCGGATCGGTGATCGACAGCTCGGACCCGGGGGTGTGCGTTCCTGCGCAGCTGGTGGCAACCAGCGCCACCGCGACCACCGTTGCTCGCGCCCACCGACGCATCATCGTTCGTTCTCCTCGTTGCCGGATTGCTGTTGCTGTTGTCTCTGTTCGAGCTGGTCGATGACCGTCGGGGAATGACCGCTTCCGATCTGCTGGGCTTGGGGCCCCTGGGCCGTGGCCAGCAGGATCGTGGCGATGGTCGCAGCCACGCCCCCGGCGAGGATCGCCCCGATGTTCGCTGCGACGAACTCTGCGGCGGTGGGGGATTCGATGCCGGCACCGTGCTTGTGGTCCCAGGCCAGGCGTCCGCCGACGAAGATCACTTTGGCCACGCACAGGATGAAGACGATCCCGGCCGCGTAACCGAGCAGCGTTTGGAAACCATCGACGACCTCGCCGGGAAGCGGAACGACCCCTTGGGCGGATACCTGCATCGCTTGACCCCCGCCCTTATGCCGCAGAAGTGACGGCGCCGAGGATCTGGTTCGCCGAGATCGCCACGATCGCGCCGACGAGCGAGCCGACGAGCATCTTCGGCGAGTCCCCCGAGCCGTGCTGCCACTTCTCCCAGGCGAACTTGCCGCCCGAGAAGATCAGGGCCGCAACGCAGGCGAGCGTGACGCCCCACAGCAGCCAGTTCAGCAGCTTGAGCAGGCCGTTCGCGCCCGGAGGCACTTCCGGGTTGATGTCGAAATTGACGGCACCCTGCGCGAGATACGCGGTATCTACAACCGTCTGGATCATGAACTGTCCTCCGTGCTACTGGCCCGACCACAAGGTCGGGAGACTCGATTGGATTGCCGTGACGATGCCGACCCCGGCAGCGATCACGTCCTCGGGAACGTCGATGACCGCTCCCTTGGTCTGGATGGGCACGCCGTCGAGGGCGCGCCAGGTCGGAAGGCTCGATCGGGCGGCCGAGGCCAGAAAGCGGTGCCAGCCGATCGACCAGTGCGCCTGGACCGCGCCGGTGACGATCGAACGCAGTTGGCGCACGTCCTTCGGCAGCGGACCGGCCGCGTTGGCCACGGTGACCAGGCCGAGCAGCTCGCAGGCCAGATCGCGGTTGCGGTGTTCGAGGATCAGATCGTGGGCACTGGACAGGCCCTGGATGGTTTCGCGGCAGACGACCACGACATAGGGCGATTCGATCTCTCGGGCATTCCCGCACGGCCATTGACGCTGCGCGTCGTCGGCGAAGTCCCAGTACTGGGCCAGGGTGGAGACCCCGGACCCGCCGTGTGCGCCGAGCAGCCAGAGCGCCGGTCCGGGAGTCGGCACCGTGTACGGCTCGATACGAGCGTCGACACTGGTGCGTTCTCTGGCGGTCATGCCAGCTCCCCCGTCCCGACCCGATCAGCGGTGTCGTTGTCCTGGTGGCCGGCCTCGATGCGGCCGAAAGCGTCGAGCACATCGGTCCAGGCATCGATCGACTCGACCGACAGGCGGCGATGGTCGACGGCGCCGGGACGCGCCAGGCTCGCATCGAAGGGCACTTCGACGAACCCGGCGACCAGCGGGGACAGTGCATCGCGGATCGGGGTCAGATCGACCACGCTCTGCGGGAGCTGGTGTGAGATCGCCACCACCGTGTGGGAGAGCACGTCGCGTCCGTAGGTGCCCACCAGCCAGTCGAGGGCGCCGCGCATCCGGGCCAGCGGTTCGGCACGGGGCGGCACCGCGACGACGATCGCAGCCCCGGCCTCGATCAACGGAGCCACACGGCGTGCGCGCAACGCCGTTCCGACATCGTGGATGCGGGCGAGGCTGCGGTCGGCGAGCAGGCTGTCCACCAGGGCCGAGTCGGTGGCTTCGCCGTGACCGACTACCACCGCCCCGGCACTACTGACAGCCATCCGCGAGCCGAGCTGGCGGACCGCCCGCGCAGAATCGATCGGTTCGACCCCGACACGGGCGAGCAGGTTCCCGCCGTCGGTGGTGCCGTCGATCGCCGCGACCTGCACATCGGCACCGAGGCGCAGGGCAGTGGCCAGGCCGAAGCAGGTCGTGGTCACGGCCGCTCCCCCGGATCCGGCCACCACGATGGCCGAGAGGTGTTCGGGCTGATCGATTTTCGGGCTGCGACGCAATGCAACAACGTTGTTCATCGGTTCTCCACGTTCGCGATCTTCACGCCGCCGTCGGCGGGCATGGTGGTGATCCACTGCTTGTGGATGCCTTCGTCTCCCACGGGCGGGAACTTCAGCAGCACATCGACCGACCAGCGGTTGGGGTCCTCGGTCGGCAGCACGGTCACGCAGTGCTCGGTCCCGGCCGGAACAGCGTCGATGAAGCTCTGAATATCGTTGCCGGGCAGGACCATCAGCTCTGCGACTGCCTTGCCGTCGCGCTGGACGTAGTAGGCGTGCTCGAACGCCTGGATCACCGCCGGACCGGATTCGCGTCCGCCGGGGCCGTTGCCGACGATCCGATCCGGCTCGGTGACCGGGGCGCACCACGCCGGGGCTGCCACCGCCTCGGTCGTGGTGGGGGTGGTCGAGGGCGAGGCCACCACCGAAGAGGACGGCAGCGGCGGCGCCTGTGGTTCGTCGGTGCTGCCGGTCATCGTGGTCACCACCGCAGCGGAGACCACTGCCAGCACAGCGACACCGCCGCCGACGAGCATCCAGGTGCGGGACCGATCGCCGTCCCGCTTCGCGGGAGCAGCGGCAGCGGTGTCGGTGACCGGCACGGCGGGGGCCTCGGCCGACTCGGGGGCCGGAGTCGGCCGGGGAGGACGGGCTCGGCCGATCGCGGACTTGAGTCCCCCACGGCTGCGCTGCGAGATCACCAGCGGTCCTCGCGGAATGTGGGCGCGCACCCAGTCCGGGGCGGTGGCATACGGGTCGTCGCCGGTGTCGTGGTCAGGGTGCGGGGCCGGTGCAGTGTCGGCGACGGGGGTCTCAGCAGTGCCGATCGGCTCCAAGTCGGTCTGGATGACCGCATCGTCGTCGGATTCCCAGGTGGTCTCGGCAGCGACCGGTTCGAGGTCCGAGGAGGCGAGCGCCGCGTCGGCGATCGTCTCGTCCGGGATCGGGAAGTGCACTGATCCGGTGTCGGTGTCTTCGGTGGGAGTCGGTTGCGGCCCGTAGTGCTCGGTTACATCCGGGAAGAGTGTTCCTCGATTGTCGGTCGACAAAGTGTCCTCCGTCGTCGGGTGGTGGGGGCGGGGCGTGCCCGCCCCCACCGAAAGCTGGTCGAGCAGGTCAGGCCGGCACGATGCCGTCGCCGATCGCGGTGGAGATCATCTCGGCGGCAGTGCCGGCCGAACCGCCGAAGAAGGTATCCAGTGCGTTGTCCACACCGGCGATCACGCCTTCACCACCGGGCTGGACCTTGACCCACTCACGGACCTGGGAATCGACCTGCGGGGCGGTCTGCACGACATTGCGGACGGCGTCGGCGGCGGCCTGTCCGACCGGGCCGGAGGACTGCCACTGCTCGACTGTGGAGTCGGCCTGCTCGGTGAGCACGTCCTCCCCTACGTCCGGCAGTTCCACCTCGATGGGCTGACCTTCGTCGTCACCGGCACCGAAAGCGGTCCCGGCAGCCAAACCCACCAGCCCACCACCGACGGCGCAGGGCACACCGGCCAGCGTCGCGCCGACAGCGGTACCGAGGGCGGTACCGGCGACACCGGTGGTGATCTGGGGCAGCGGAGGCGGCAACGGAACCATGCCGGCCATCCCGGCACCGGCAAGGCCACCAATCGTTCCGCCGAGTGCGCCACCACCGACGGCGCACGCCGTGCCGACCGCAGTCGCGCCGACGGCGGTTGCCGTGATCTGAGCGGTTGCTACCCGATCGGCGCGGCTGGCTTCGATACCGACCGACTTGTAGAACGTCGCCACATCCGACCGGATCAGACCGGCGGTGTTGTTGGTGCGCTCCCGGTCATCGTCGGTGACCCAGTTCGGCTGGTTGAAGTGGATGTCCCCGACCATGATCTTCTCGGGCGGAGCGATGTAGATCGGTTCCGGCTCGACCGGCTGCGGGGCACGCAGCTCCAGCGGGTTGATCGGCGCCGGAGTGGACTGCCGCTCGTAGCGGTTGGTGTCGTAGTTGTAGTCCGGCAGCGGCGCATACTCGCGTTGCTGCGTCGGCGGCGGGGTCCAGTAGATCTGCTTGGCCGGAGGCTCGGGCGCGCTGGTAGTACCGCCCTGAGTGGACGGTGCCGGGGTGGTGACCCCACCCTGCGAGGGAAGTTCCACCGGATCGGCCGAGGCCAGGCCGGTGCCCGCTGCCACGATCGCGGCGGCGGTGGCGGGCACGACACTCGCCTTGGCGATGCGCGATGCCCTGCGATGCTTGCTCATACTCGCTTCTCTTTCTTCTGTGTCGAGGCGTGAATCACGTGAATCAATTGAGTTCGGCGGCCGAGATGCCGCCTTGATCGAGCACCGTCGGTCCCGCGTCGACCACAGTCGTGGTGCTCACCGCCGGTGCCGAGGTGGTGGGCGGCGTCGTCGACGGGGACGTGGACGTGGACGTCGAGGTCACCGAGGTGGACGTGGACGTGGACGTCGAGGTCACCGAGGTGGACGTGGAGACGGCGGGGTCTGCCGCAGCCCGGATATCGGCTGCGGCGGCCGCGAGCCAGGACGCAGCGAACCGGGTCGGAGCCTGCCCGCTGGCCGTGGCCGGGACCGACCCGTAGGAGCCATGTTCGGCGGCGACATTGCGCACCGTCGTCATCGCCACCAGGTCGAACGCATCCCGGTTGGCCTTGACCTCGTTCTGCACGATCTGGAAGGTCTGCCGCACCAGCCGCTGCGAGGTCGCCGGCGGGACCAGCTCGGGCAGCACACTGACCGTCTTGGCCGCGAGCACAGCGAAGGCCGCGGCCGGATTGGCCACCCCGGCCGCCGCGACCGCCGCGATCGTCTCCGGGGTCAGCACCTTCTTGACGACCGTGACCGCCGCATTGATGCCGATCAACCCGACCTTCATCAACGCTGCCGTGACTTCCTGCCCCGTCGGCGGCGTCGCCCGAGGATCGGACGCCTCGGCCAGACGCTGCGAGATGGTCTTCTTCGGCTGGACCGAGATCGCCGACAGCGCATTCTTCGGAGCCTGAATGTCCTCGTTGACCACATCGACTGCGGTCTTGAACGCCGTCGATGCCAGTGCCCGCCCGACCGTGGAGATCGCGACGAACGGATCCCCGCCGACCTCGACCTGACCGGCGACGTTGACCACCGCCCGCACGACCGGGGCGTTCGCCGGGGCATCACAGGCCAGATCCCCGCCCTGGCACCAGGACGACACCCGTCCCGACAGGCTGCCGTAGCTGCTGGTCAGATCGGCGACCGGCCCGATACCGCCCCCATCAGGAGCGGTGAACGACACCGATGACAGCGCCTTGATCGCCTCTCCCCTGGTGCCGGGAACCGGCGACGGGGCCGTCTGCGAGGTGCCGGGGAACAGTCCCGATCCGGGGCTGCGGGTCGGCGCGCCGAACAGCGCTCCGGCCGCGATCGAGCCGGCCGGAACGACCCCGCTGCCGTTACCGACCGACCGCAGGAAGTTCGACGCGGCATGGGCGCCCTGGGAGAAGCCGACCACGGCGAGTTTGGCCGAGGGGCACTGCGAGAGCACTTTCTGTGCCGCCAGGGACAGGTTCTCCTCCCCCGCGGTCACCGACTCGACATACGACTCGGTGCCCCCTGGCGTTAGGCCACCGAACGAACCGGGATACGGCACATACGCCCGGTCCACGCTCGCGCCCAGCTCACGGGCCTGATCGAGCAGCGGACCCATGATGTTCGAGAGCATTCCGGTATCGACCTTCACCGGCGCATCGGGCGAGGTCTCGGTGGTGCCCTGCATCCCGAGCACGTACAGATCCGGGCAGTCCGAGACCAGCTCACCGAGCCAGCCGGGTTCATCGCCCGTGCTCGACTGGGCATAGGCCGGGGCGGTACCCAGGCCAGCCGCGGCGATGACCGCCGCCGAAAGGGACGCCGCGGCAGTCCGGTGCAATCGCCGAAAACCGCGACCACGCCCAGAACCCCCGGTAGCCTGGTGTAACGGCGAATCTTCCCTGCCCGACACAGACATCGGGTCCTCCTTGAATACGCAAGCGGGTGCCCGAGCGCTCACACAGCGCGCCCGAACGTGGGTCCGTTATGTGGGTGGGTTGAGACTCCCGGGCACATGACGCGACGCCAATCACTGACATGTGTCCGGGGGCAGCCACGACCAGAAGCGACTGCCGCACTCAGCGGCGAGAACACCCCCCGATCCCTCTCGTGTGCCGGCCACCTCTTCCGCGTAGCGCAGTTGCACTCCAGCGCGTGAAGTCATCTCTCAAAGCAAGACCTCCAACTCCTCCGTTTTCTATTCTATGGTAGCACCTTATAGCACAATTTCATCACTCTATCTTGTGACAGCATTCGAGAGGTATTGCACAGTGGTCGGCTATGAGCACCAGCGCCGAAGGGCGGGTATGACCCGCCGCGTCCTGCGAGGATTCGATCGATCGGCGCTGATAGCCGTCCGCACCCGCCGGAACCTCAACCCCGGAGAACTTGCCCGACTGGCCGACGTCAGCACCGCTGCGGTCTACAACTGGGAACGCGGCACCGCCTCCCCCAGCGTCGACACCCTCGCCCGCGTCGCCCAAGCCCTCGGAGTTCCCGTCGCCGAACTGGTGCCCATCCCCGAGGACGAGCAATACCTCGGAGACCTCCGCGTTATGGCAGGACTGACTCAGCCGCAACTGGCCCAACTCGCCGGCATCTCCACTAGCACGCTGGCCCAACTCGAACGCGGACAAGCGCGATTGAAGCCGGAGGTGGCCTCCCGCATAGCCGAAGCGCTGACGGATTGCCACCGCCGCTCCCCGGCCGGTCGAGGAAAGCACGTCACCCGCGAACAAGTAATCGCCGCGCACGAGCGGGTGCGCACCAGGCCGCCGCATACGCGGCCCTAATGCACGACGGTGCATCAGCATGAAGATCCCCCATCCCCCCTGACAAACAGAAGACAGTACAGGAGGGACAGTTCACTCACAGGGGCTGCACACAGCCCCTGCTACTCCGCGTGCGCCTCCACGCATGACGACGCTCTTCCACGTTTTGCCATTACAAACACCAAATGTTGCAACATTTAACTATTGGACAGTTGCAGTAGCAGTGTTAAGCTCGTCGATTTTCAAAGTTGCAAACCTGCAACGGCCCGACCTCACATCGTTCTACCGTTGAAAAAGTAGGATGCAGGCGTGACGAACATTCTGGTCACCCATGCCCGGAAGGGTGGGGTCGGCAAAACGACACTCGCGTACGAACTCGCCTGGCTGCTGGGTGGAGTCCTCGTGGACCTCGAGTACAACTACGGCAGTGCCACAGTGAAGTGGGGCTACCGGCCGGAGACCCGAGTGCGGTCGATCCTGGTGGATTCAGTGCTGAAAGGCCGGACACCGAAGCCGTTGCAGGGCTACAAGAAGCCTCGGCTGGTGCCGGGTGACCCGCTGATCCTCGAGGATCCTTTCACCGCGGACCAGATGGCAGAGGCGCTGGTCAAGTGGGGCAAGGAATGGGACACCGACTGGATCGTCGTCGACACACACAACGATGCGAAGCCCCATACCCTCGGAGCATTGTCGGTGGCCAATGTCGTGGTCTCACCCTGCCCGGTGAAGGTGTCCGAACTTGACGCCACCGAGCAGCTCGTCAACGAGATGGCGGACTATCCGATCGTGCTCGTGCCCAACATGGTGCCTCGCACCGCCCACGCTGGCCTGGTCAACCGTCTCGGCCGCATCATCGACGGCACTCCCGTCCAGGTCGGCCCTCTCGTTCCGGAAGCGCCGTTGGTGGGCATCCGCACTAAGCGCATCGCCATCACCGCCGAGGACAAGCCCGCGAAGAAGCTGCAAGCCTTCGCTGACGCCCTAGATTCTGTGGCCGACTACGTGAAGGAGTACGTCAATGAGTGACATCGGGTTGGGCGCGCTCCAGCGAAAGACCAAGGGCAACAAGGGGCCGAACGTGCCTCCGCCCATGCACCGGGCTCGCACCACGCCGGTCACGTTTCCCAAGAGCGAGGCGCAGGTCGCAACCCCGGAAGCTGCACCGGCAGAGCCCGCCCCTACGGCTGCGCCCGAGCCGGCTGCCACACCCACAACGACCCCTCCGTCTCCAGCACCATCGTCGGCTCCGAAAACTCCAGCCAAGACGTCGCGTGCCACCTCCACTCCCTCCGAGGCCACGCCTGACGAGAATCCGCTCATGCCCGCCACGGTCTATCTGACTGCGGAGAACGACGACTTCCTAGAGGACGTCAAACGAGCAGGACGGCGAAGTCAGCCCAAGATCGACGCGAACCGGGCCGCTGTAGTCCGCCTCGCGCTTGCTCGCCTCGCCGACCAAATGACGCCCGAGCAGGTCGCTCAGGAACTTGCCGCACGAGCCGGCCGACGCCCCGGAAAAATCGGCCGCACCCGCCTCTGATTCGAACACCCCCAACCCCTGGTAGCACTGCTGCCAGGGGTTTTCCGTGTTCTGCATTTGTAGCTTTACAACATTTGAATCGCTTATCGACAGAGCGTTGCAACCCCACGCCGTCTCGACCAACACCCCGACATAGCGGCGACCGCACCAGCCCGTGGAAGCCCTGCCAGCAGTTGTAAGCGCCGGCGTTTACAGACGCTCGCGGTTGCAACCCCCGGCAGTTGTAGCCACGAGTTGTTGCAACGGGAAGCTATTGCAATCGCGAACCATTACAACCACAGAACATGCAACTGACGGTTGCAACTGTCGTCGTGCCATTCCAATGGCAGAACGTTGCAACTGTAAAACGCATCGGCATCGACCTGCGCCTCGCCTTGCCCGGGGACCGATGAATCGCTTGCCGTTGCAACGGTTTGAATTTTTACCATTACAACGTTTCAGCGTTCTAGCGTTGAAATGTTTCGAGTGCTAGCGTCTGCAACGTTGCAACGTTGCAGAGACGACGGCATGGCGGCAACTCGGTTAGGATCAGCCGAGAACGTCCGGCAACTGTCGCCTCTTACCTGCACAACAGGGAAGGCAACGGACGCAACGACCGCGCAAGGGCTGCGTCCCGGAATCGGGTTCTACCTGCGCTTTTTCGCTGTCGAGCACGAACGCAGCGAGATTGCGTCCGGGGTTCACCGACCGGAGCACCGCCGCCCGAAACGCAGCGGGCGCCCTGCACGGAATTGCAGCTCCGCAGGACGCCCTGACCAGAACCCACAGATAGGAGATCCCGGTCATGTCCGACGATACAGCCCAGGCCGCAACCCAGTTGCAGCCCGAGGCGCCAATGACGATCCAGATGAAACTCACGATTGCAGTGGTTGCCGCCATGACGCTGTTCGTTGCAGCGCTGTCGTTCATCCTCTCGTTCGATGCATTGCAAGCGTTGGCCGTCGAGATGGGCACAGCGCCGGAACGGTCCTGGATGCCTCCGGTTGCGATCGACGTCGGACAAGCCGCTGCAACCACCTGTTTCGTAGTCTTCCGCCTCCAGGGGCGAAGGTGGCACACCCTCAGCCTGTGCGCGACTGTGGCCGTGGTGACGGTTCTGTTGAGCGTCGGCGGCAACGCGTTGCACGCTTGGCAGACCGCCGACCGTAACCTCGCACGGATCGCAGCGGGGGAGGACATCGGATACATTCCGCAGGCCCCGTGGCTCGCAGCAATGTTCGAGTCGATCTTCCCTGTGCTGTGGTTGGCGTTGTTCCACATCTTCGTCCTGATGCTCCGACGCAGCGACCTGCCCCGAGGCGTCCCGCAGCCGGCAGCAGTCCCGACTCTCGCTACAACGCCACGGGCAACTGCTACGTCCGTCGTTGCACCACACGACGAGCCCTCTTCCCCTCACGTTGTCGCCGAGCAGGCCGAACACGCCTCCATCGACAGTCGCAACGACGGCCTCGCCGTGACCCAGCTGCCTGTCGAAGAGTCAGACGTCCCCCTGACCAGTGCTGCTGCAACCCTCAGCACCCCAGGGGCAACTCCTGCAACCGACGAACACATCGACACGGCGACGACGCAACATGGCTACACGCAGACCCAGGATGGGCTGCTCCAGTTCATCAACGACACGGACTTCCACGAAACCGTCAAGATCGTCGCCTCGATGATGGTCACCGACCCCACACTGCGGCAGATCGACGTTGCTGAGCGGTTGGATATCGACAAGTCGACCGTCAGCAGGAGGTGGAGGCAGTTCCGGCAGGAAGCCGAGGCCGAAGGATTTGCGGTTCCGCCGCTGCCGATCGCCGAGGCCAGCGAGCCGGTGCGGGCAGCATCCCGCGCCTGACCCCTGTTCCAGAGCGAGCCTACGACGGGGCGACGGCGGTACAATACCGCCGTCGCCCTCACGTTTTCCCAGGTCCTGGTGCCGACCGATGGTCAGGTCGTTGCCGCATCCGATTCGACACGCCGACACGCCCCGTTATTGTCGGACACGCAAGATCAACAGTGCTAGTCTCGGCCGCGCACGATAGGGATCAGTCGGGGGGCGAAAGGGGAGGGGTGAAATGGCGACCGCAGAGAAGCAGCAACAGTCTGTCTCACACATCAGACCCAACCGGCGGCTAACGCCGGACACTCCGGTTGCACCGCGGCGGACCGTACGGTTCCCCGACGTGCTCGATGCCGAGTTGGAGGCACTGTCCAACGAAACCGGGCTGACTGTCTCCAAGCTCATCAGGCAGGCCGTGAGCAACTACGTCACGGAGGCCCGCAACAAGAAAGCGAGTTAGACCCAGAAAGCGCTGAACCCCCCGGTTGGCAGCCGAGGGGTTCAACAGAAGATCAGTTACATACCCATCTGGGAGGAACAACCCAACCAAACAGGCATATAGCCGTAACTCGCATGGCTAATGCTACAGGCTCGATTGGCACCGGGCCACGGTTGGGGGGTTCTTCGAGGACAGGCGTGTCGCTGGTCTTCCTCGACACGAGAGGAACCTCGATGAGTTTCGCGACCCCAATCGCAGCATGGCTTCACGCTCTCAGCGCGAGCGAGGCCACGTTCAAGCACAGTGCCCGATCGGTTGCACTTGCATTGCTTCAGCTCTCCGACGAGGAGACCGCGTGCACCGCACCCGTCTCCTACAAAGAAGTCGCTCAGCTCGCCGGTTGCAACCGGAAGACACTGATCTATGCGTTGCAGGATCTGGAGACCGCCGGCCTCATCCGTCGTGTGGGCGCCCATGAGCAGAGGAACGCCTACTTCCTCGTTGTGGACCACTCACTCGTCCGAGTCACCGAACCCGGTCCATTTTTCGGACCTGGTGAGTGCGACCCCACCGATTTCGCCACCGAGGTAGGTGGCGAATCCACCCCGACCCCGGTGGCGGATTCGGACCACGAGTGTTCTCTTACCTCTCTCTCTTCTCTTCTCTCGAAAGAAGTCGATGACCAGGAGAAGACGAGTTCGACGCCAGTCCCGCTGCCGCGGAACTGGCAGCCGAACTCCCAGAACCTCCAGGCCATGATCTCCAAGGGCATGGACCAGGAGCAGGTTCTGGCCGACTTCTTCGACAAGTACGCAGATCCGCACAAGCAGACGACTCGCTCCGACTGGGACAGCACGTTCGGATGGTGGGTCAACAAGGGCGGCTGGGATAAGTACCGCGCTCAACTCCAGGCGCAACAGCTGGAGAACCAGCGCAGGCTTGAGATGGAAAGGCAGCGTGAGCTCGACGAACAGCGCCGACGCGAAGCTCTCGTCCGTGTCGAGGATGACACCGACATCAACGATCAGACCGCTCAGCAGGACTTCCGTCCAACGTCCGATCTGGTCCTGCGGACTCAGACACGAGAAGACCGAGCTTTCACTCTCGCTGTCACTACCCTTGGTGATGAGGGGTTGAGCGGCGCGAGTGTTAGGGATCAGGTGAGGAAACTCGCCGATGTCGGCCTGGGATACCTCGAAATCGTGCGCACGATCCGTCGGCAAAGCACTTCCGTACCCGAGCTTTCCGTCGCCTAACACCCGCACCGACGCTGGCATGGGAGGTCTTGCGTGGCAGATTCGGCGTACGCCGCAGCACGTGAGTGGATCGAAAAGCAGCTGCGTTACCCGCAGCGACTGCCCCGCACCGTTGTTGCGGTGGACTGGAGTTCGGTCCCTCAGTCGGTCCAACGACGGCTTGATGAGATTGCCCGTGTCACCGGGTCAATCGACTACACCCAGCTCCCGCGACGGCGGTGGTGGCAAGGCCGTGGGCTGGGCCTCAGTGGCAACGAGGTGCGAGTTGTCGAGTCGGCCGCAACCGCGTTGCAGTGGCCGGCGAGTCTCGACAACGACGAAACTCGGTTGCTGACCGTGGTGGAGGGGATCGTCGAGCGGATTGCAGTGCATCCGGCCTGGAAACACCCGGTTGCCAACGGAGATCGATCGGTTGTCGCCCTGCATATGGAGTTGCACGCTCTCGCCGCTACAGCCTACGAGTTGCTGCAACTTCGATGCACGACACCGGAGGTGCCCGCCCACTCCGCACCGGAGTCCTATGTGCAGCAGGAATGGGAACGACGGCAGGTTGCATTCGCGCACAGTCGCGCTGCGCTCATCGAACGAGGCGTCTGCCTTCGCCTCATCGAGCAGGCCCTCGACCGGGTACACCGGCTTGCCGAGGATCTGCGCACCACCGAACAGCTGGCAACGCAATCCGCTGCGGTCGACGACCTCTACCGTCAGCTGGCCGGGGCAAACGTAGCTGCCGCGACTGCGCACATCGCCGTAGACGAACTCGACGACGCGGCTGAGAACCTGCGAGCGCAGCTGGCCTATCTGTCCAGCGTGCACGGCTGACCACCTGCGAGAAGCCTCGGCCGGGGGGTCGCCGAGGCATCTCGCAGGTGAATATCATATGAGGTATTCGAAGGAGGCGTGACTCGGGGGATTGAGTCAGACCGTTAACAAAATACAAAGGGTTACAGACAACACCGTCGCTATGTGAGCAACCTCGCGCCACCGAAAAACTGTGCTGCCGCGCCGCCGACTCCGCACCGGCTTGCCACCGAGATCACTACTGGTCCCCTCAGCGATACCACCTGACCGGTACGGTCATTCCCGGCCGTACGACGCTCGACCCGCAGTGGCGCGACAACCGCGGTTACTCATCCGGACAAGGACAGGACAATCATGCTCGAACGCTTACGGACCCGACTGCGGCACTTTCGCCGGCACTCCGAATCCCCCCGATCGGGCAGGCCACGATCCGTCGCCCGCACCGACGACGAGAAACAGCGAATCGCACGCCAGGCGCAGGAGATCGCCGACGCCTGGAATGCACTCGACACCGACACCCGTAACGACATGCTCGCCGCCGCGGAAGAGCTGAAACAGGTCCACGACGAGTACCGCATCACAGATTCATTCATGTGCTCGCGCACAGCAAGTCCCGAGAGTTCCGGCCCACTGCGATCGGCGGAGGACATGCGCGCCGAATCCCGGCTTCTGCGCCGGGTTCTGGGCAACGAGAAGGATGCGTCGGCACCGACCGACGCCCACTAGGACCGAGCCACGACCCCCTCTGCGGGTCCTCCCGGCCCACGCCACATCAACCGGCATCTACCTGGTGCTTCGCTCCCCGTGTGTCCTGTCAGCAATATTCCTGAATGAACTACAGTGGGGATGTGATCGGATACGCCAGAGTCGGTGACGCAGCAGACGAAGCGGGTCAGCGCACCCAGCTCGCCGCCCTCGGGGTCCGAGCGGAGCACATCCACCTCGACGCCGGATTGCGGGGCCCCCGCCATCGCCTGCCGAACCGCGATGCGATGCTTGACGCCCTACGCCCCGGAGACGCCGTGGCGGTCACCGGCCTCGAGCGCCTCGCCCGCTCCGCCGCAGACCTGGGCGAGGTCAGCGCCGCGATCCGCGAACACCGCGCCCGGCTGAATGTCAGTGGCACCGTCTACGATCCTGCGACCGAGGCCGGCCGAACCGCATTCGAGTTGTTCACCAGCGTCTTCCCCGCGTTCGAGGCCGGTATCTACGAACTACGCCTGACCGGTCCCCGTGAACATGCCAAGGCTGCAGGACGATATCCGGGTGGACAGCCGAAACTCACTACCGAACAACGACGCCAGCTCTATGAGCTGTACATCTCCGGCAGCGAGTCCATCGCCCAGTTGCAAAAACGATTCGGCCTCAGTAGATCCGGGGTCTACATGCAGATCCAACGCCACCGCAACGAGCACGGCCGCTAGGCCGGGTCGCTGGTGTCCGGGGTCGAAGGGTCCACCTGCGCCTGCAACTCATCACTTGTCGACGCGACCTTCTTGTGCAACTTCGCAATCCGTCTCGGATCTTCGCGCTCCCACCGCTTCTGAGCAGCCTGCTTCGAGATACCCGCAGCATCACCGATTTTCGCCCAGGACAGGTTCTGCTCCCGCGCTGCACAGACATAATCGGTCAGCTCGTACTTCCTCTCCTTCAACTCTTTCTCAAGCCGGGAAATCTCCGCCTGCTTCGTCTCGATCCCGAGCAGGGGCGCGGCGGTGAGCACGTGTTTCGCCCACTCCAGGTGGAGCCGTTCTCTCATCTCCGGTGAAAGGTCCGAGGAGTCGGCGAGGTTCGGCCACAGTTGCCCGCTCCATCCGGAGCGGCACGAGGCGCGCCAGAACAGAACGTCCACGTCGCTGCCGGGAGGGACGGGCTGACCGCTGCGCCCGATCGCTTCGGCACGACCCCGGAACGTCGTGCCCGTGAAGTGGTCCACGACGGTCCACTCGGTAGCCGCGTCGTCCACCGCGCCCGCCGGCCCGTCAATGCGCCCAACCTTGCGGTCAGCACCTTCTGTCATATGGTCAACGTACCATGACTAACCAGAGAGGTCGGAACCTTTAGACAACTTTGGTTGACAAACATTGATCGCGATCGCGAACGTCGCGTCGGACTGAATCCACGGCAGCCAAAGTTGTTGATTGTCAACGCAAGTTGTCAAAACACCTTTTCAATTGTCGAATGACGCCTCAGCGGACCGAATCGGCAATCTGTGTGAACGAAAGGGTGGACCAGGGGAACGTCGACCCGGTCGGTGAGACCGAAAATCGGATCTACCTGGGGTGTTCTATCTATACCTATAGATAGGTACGCTCAGGGGGTGACCTCCACGCTCGAATCGCGTCCGCTCCGGGTTGTCGTCCTGGTACGAGTAAGCACCGGAGGGCAACTCGAGGGCTACGGTCTCGACGTCCAAGAGAGGGACTGCCGCAGCTACGCCCGCGCCCACAACATGCGCATCGTGAAGATATGCCGCGACGAAGCGATCAGTGGCAGGGCCGGCGACGACGAACGCCCCGGACTGTCCGAAGTGTTGCAGATACTCGCCGGAGGGAAGGCCGACGCTCTGCTCGCACCCAACCTCGATCGCCTCGCCCGCCACCTCACCCAGCAGGAAGCGATCCTGTCGGTGGTATGGGCACACGGAAAGCGCGTCTTCACCGCCGACCGAGGCGAGCACCTCCCGGACGACGACGACGATCCAATGCGCACTTTCGTCCGGCAGGTCATGGGAGCCGCCGCGCAGCTCGAACGCGGGTTGATCGTTAAGCGCCTGAAATCAGGCAGGAGACAGAAAGCCGAACGCGGCGGATATGCAACAGGATCGCCCCCCTACGGGCAGCGGGTGGTCGATGGGAAACTCGTGGAGCACCCGGAAGAAGTTGCCGTACTGCGGCAAGTGCGGGCATGGGCCGTCGAAGGAATCGGCGTACGAGCCATCGCCCGCCGACTAAATGATGCCGGCGTCCCCTCAAAACGCGGCGGACAATGGCACCCGTCCACCGTTTCACGTCTAGTGGATCCACGGGCTCGCGTTGACTCGCGCCGGCGATCTTCGGCTGCCCGTGCAGCCGATCGGGAACGAGAGAGGCTGGCTCGAGCCGGTCGCGTTCTTGGCCGCGTAACATGATCGAGGACGAAAGTTCTTTTTCTAAGATCTTAAAGGAAACCGAATCGTCCTATAGATAGTGGGGCCAACTGAGTATTTATGGCTTCCAGGTCATGACCGCTTCATAAGTTTCCGGATCCGACAACTTTCGAATGAGGTAGCTAACCCAGGATTCGGTATACACATAACGCTCGAAAGTCTGATTATATCGACAGAAGTCAGCTTTTGTTTTTGTGGGATCGTCTGCGCCCACTGGAGGGCGAACCCCAAAGTAACGCCACGCTTGTGTGTGATGATGAGTTGTAAAGGGCTGAGAGAGTTCTGCCGCTACACGCTCGACTACCTGCCCCGGCCGGAGCGTTCCAAGGTCAGCTACAGGAATCTGTTTCTCTCGAATGATGGTCCGCACCTGATCCATGACTGCGTTTTGCTCTTCTGTGAGTTCTTCCGGTCGTACAAAGGTCATCACGGCGTCTGCTTCAGTCTTTGGACCCTTATAAGGAATTAGGTAAATCCGGAAATCGAACTGCTGGTCAGCTGCCAGATCAGGGGACAATCCTGCATCGAAATCTTGCACCCATTCCAGCACGCCACGGGGAACTTGTGAGCGAACCTTTTTTACTGCCTTGGCAGCATCATCTGTGATCGAGGATAGAAACAAAGGAAAACGCAGTTCTGTAGCGACAGCTTCATCATCGCCAAATAACTCGACAAGAGTGGTTTCGTAGTTCAGTAGATATGCCTGAGTGCGGCCGGCTACCAGGGCGGCAATATTCTTTTCATGTCGGTGCTCGATCCTGTTCCTCAATCCCACAAAGAAGTCCAGGTTCGCCTTCCGGGGGTCGTTGGGAGTAAAAAACTCCATCATGAGGGTGCTAAGAGACTTGTACTTCCAATCGCCATCTTCATGACGAATACGCCGCCCGCGAGAGTCTCGAATATAGACATCTCGGCCAGCCTTCTCGAAATGGGCCTGTAAGAGTTTCAACCAACCCATCGACATGTGGACAATGAAAGCTTCGAGCTGTCGTGCATCGCCCGAACGGTTGTACAGGTCGACTGCAAGCCGTACCTCATTTTTGGGGCTCTTCGCACTTGGTAGGGGCTGGTGCCGATCGACCCCGTTGCCGTGTCGGTGATTGAAAAAGGGCCCGCGCCCTTGTGAGCTGGGTGTTCTCAGGCATCCAGGACAGCAAGGAACGCGGGCATGCACCACGGTAGTTCATTGCTGCTCGATCTCGACGGCGTCATCGTCGAATCGGTGCAGCGCACGGTCGACGACAGCCGGATCGTGCAGATCGCAACGGCACCCGAATGGGTCGGGATGTGCCCGCAGTGCGGGCAGAAATCATCGCGCTCGAAGGGTTGGGTCACCACCAGACCGCGGGATGTGCAGGTCGGACCCGACCGTCCGCTGTTGGTGTGGCGGAAACGGAAATGGTTGTGCACCAATACCTCCTGTGACCGTAAGGTGTTCACCGAGTCGACGCCGGGGGTGCCGTCCCGGGCACGGGTCACGCCACGAGCGAAGGCGCTGCTGGTCGAGGCGGTCCTCGACGGGGACCGGTCGGTGTCCGCGGTCGCCGGCGACTACGGGTGCGCCTGGCACACCGTCCACGGCCACCTCGTCGTGGTCGCCGACGCCGCCCTGGCCGGCGAGCCTGAGCCGGTGATGGTGCTCGGGATCGATGAGACCCGACGCGGGAAGGCGAAATGGGAAACTTGCCCCGAGACCGGGGAACGGAGATGGGTGGACCGGTGGGACACCGGACTGGTCGACCTGACCGGCGATCAAGGGTTGCTGGCGCAGGTCAACGGACGCACCTCGGCGGTGGTGATCGACTGGTTCGACGCCCGCGACGAGACGTGGAAGGCACAGATCACCCATGTCGCGATCGACATGTCGTCGGTGTATGCGAAGGCGGTGCGCGAGGCACTGCCGCACGCACAACTGGTGGTGGACCGGTTCCACCTGGTCAAGAAGGCCAACGAGATGGTCGATACCGTCCGGCGCAGGGTCACCCAGGCCGAGCGGGGTCGGCGCGGCCGCAAGAGCGATGTCGAATGGATCAATCGACGACGGTTGTTGCGGGCCTCCGAACGCCTGACCGACGAACAACGATCGGCCCTGTTCGAGAAGCTGACCGCCGCCGACCCGCACGGGGACATCGCTGCGGCATGGATCGCCAAAGAACTACTGCGCGATGTGTTGCGCTGCACCGATCGTGGTGGCCTTCGCCATGAGATCCGGGACAGGCTGTATCGGTTCTACACGTTCTGCGCGGCATGCCGTGTCCCGGAGATCGGCAAGCTGGCGACGACCGTCTCGGCGTGGCAGGAACCGATGATCCTGGCGATCACCACCGGCCTGTCGAATGCGCGCAGTGAAGGCTACAACCGCATCGTCAAGCACGTCGGCCGTATCGCGTTCGGGTTCCGTACCCCGGAGAACCAACGCCGCCGGGTACGGTGGGCCTGCACTCGACGGTCACGTCGGGTCGCACCCAGCCGGCGCCAATGCCACTGCTAACTGCGAAGAGCCATTTTTGGATGCTTGAAGGACATGCCACCAGTGCGGACGAGGAGCCATAGGGTGAGACTATGGCAGTAGTGACTGGCTCGTTGGGGGGAGTCCCGTCTTTTGTCATGTCAGAACGGATTGTACTGTCCGACCCCTTGACCGATTTGTTGGTTCAACTTCCCTATCCGTTGGAGAAGTTCGAATCGGTCCTGCGCGATCTTGCGGGGCCAGTGGTAGCAATCTGCGACAGCTGCATCCAGACGCTTGTGTAGCTTGAACAGGTCTGAATATGCGCCTTCGTCGACGCGGTTGTACAGAACCGTCAGGCCGATCTGGTCGTTCCGTGAAATCTCCCGACGGCGGTTGATGAGGTCGCGTGCTGCCTCTGCAACGGCCTGCCTCTCGTCTGGGGTGGGGGAAGGCCAGGGGTATGTCTCGAACGCGGTAGACGGCGTGAACCGCAGGTCGTCCTTCATCGTCGATGACTCATTCCACACCCACGCATCGAATGCGGTAGAAGTCAAAATGCCAATCGAATAGTCGTCATCGAAAGCAAATACTCCCACTGCATTGCTCGGGCACCAGTCGTTGTCTGCCCAGGTAAACAGCAGACGCTTACCAGTCAGTGTTGACACAAGATAGCGGGACTTCGATGCAATGGCCTTACGCATCTCGGGTCTGGGTCGCCAGAACTTCCACCAGATCTTTCGTAGCTCCGGGTCGTTGTCACGCTCCGGCTTGACCGTCTTCCGAAGCACTGCCAGGGAATTTGGATACTTCATAGCCTCTTCCAGAGGCATAGTGCCGAAATCAATGATCCATCGGCTTGGCCGCGCTTCGACTACGTCGGCTATGTCGTCACTCGTGATGTAGCGACGCACAACCTTTTCCTCTCCGGAAGCGTGGAGGCTGGCGGCGGTCTTGTCATCAATGATGAATCCCTCTCCGGTTGGCTGGCAACCAATGAAGGATTTACCTTTGTTCGCAGGCAGCTTGTATGGTTCCGGGAGGGTGGGACCGGGCTTAAGCTTAGAGTTGATCGCCTCGACCTGCACTCCGTCGAGATAGAACTCTGCCACGGGCGTAGTTGGATTCTTAACCCAGTTAGTAAGGGAGACGAAGACTTTGGCCTCCCCAGGCCACCTCTGGGTAGATACGGCATCAGTGATGACACCACCGTTATCTACGATGTAGCGCAGCGAGGCCAGTCGATGCTTGTTCTCGCGAAGAGTGTTCGTTGATACAAATCCTGCTCGCTGACCGTCGTTGAGATGATCGTGGGCCCTGCGAAACCAGTACGCGCAGAAATCAACAACCCCAACGGAAGGAAACCCGTTCTTCAGCTTCTGAAGGTAAGGCTCACCCAGCTCACCGCGAATTTTTCGGTCGCCGACAAACGGTGGGTTACCGACAATGCAATCAACCTCAGGCCAGGACCCGAACACCGCATCGCCGATGGTGATACCAGCAAGATTGACCAAGGGCAGTGGAGGTTCGGCGTCGCCGTACTGGTCCATCATCTGGCGGTGCCCCATCCACAGCGTGACGCGAGCAATCAGCACAGCAGCTGGCTGAATCTCGATGCCATAGAAGTTGTTGAGGCGCACATACGGATACGGTCCGGGGGGCATCGGTAACCCGGTCTCAGCAGCTAGGTCTGCGATGCGTTGTTTGCAAGTGGACTCAAGGCGGCGCAGTTCGCGGTAGGCCACGTAGAGAAAGTTGCCGCAGCCACAGGCCGGGTCAAGGACTCGGAAGGAACATAGTTCTTCCAACACTCGAAGGGCCTCAGCGGGTGTCGACGCGGCGTCGATGCGGTCCTGCCAGGGGCGAACGATGGTGGGGTCGACAATCTTCATGATGTCGACTTCGTGAGTGTAGTGAGCGCCCAGTTTACCGCCGATAATGCGTTCCATCAGCGATCCGAAGATCGTGGGTTCAACCTTGCTCCAGTCGTACGTAGTGGCCTCGTAGAGAGCATCAAGCTCCTCTTCGTTCAGCTCTACGTATGCCGGATCGGCGAACAGTTGGCCGTTGACGTATCGAGTGCCGGCCAGGATGCCTTTGCGGTGCTGATCTCCCTTTTGATTGAGCACTTTGAACAAGAACCCAAGTGTCTGCGCTGATTCCTCGGCGCGACCACGGAGTTTGGCTACGGTGTTCTGAAACGGTGCGCCGGTGAGAAGCCCGAGCTCTTCGGCGAACATCGTCCAAATCGACTGCATAATGAACCGCTGGACTTCATCCGGCGGAGCAGCATTCCTGTCGATCAACGATCGATAGACTTCCCCGACCTTGTCGGCAGCCTGGGTAGTTAGTTCTTTGTGGAGCTGGGCGAAGTTGGGTCGCTGGTCGGCGCCAGCAAGGAACATCAGTGCTTCGTAACGGGATGGCAGCTCTTCAAGGGTGAAGGAAGCGCGGGGCGACTTCGGGAAGCGGCCCGGCTCCCAAATCTCGAACTGATGGAAGTTGCAGAGCACCACCCACCGGGCGGCAGGGACATCGGCATCATCATCCGCTGACTCTTCCCAGTACCGCTTGACCTGCTCGCGGGCTTCGGTGACGTGCACATGAGGTGCCTTCATCTCGACGATGCAAATCCCTGGCCAATGCAGGTCCATGAATCCAGCCGAGGATTTGAAGGCTTCGAACTTGGCTCCTACCTCCAGTCGGTCGGAGCCGTAGGCGTCGAAGAGCATATTGAGGAAGGTCTGAGCTTCGCTCTTTTCGCTGCCCTGGTAGTTGCGCCACTTCTTGTGGAACTTGACCAGGGCTTTCTGAATCTCTTCACCGCTACGCACAGCGGTGACCCTATGTCACCACTGTGAGAGGGTCACAGTCACACCAGCCTCAGTTCGTCTCCGCTGAAGTAGGCATCCTTCTGTAGGCGGGTGCGTGTGCGCTCAAGTTCCTTGAGTGCGTCGGCCAAGGCGAGCTGCGCGTTGTGTTCTTCCGGGCTGTTGCCGAGGCGCTTTTTCGCCTTCTTTGCGCGTGTAATGGCGTGCTCGATGTTCACCAGTACGTCTGAGACTTCGGACATCGCAAGCTCATGCGCAGCCTGGGCTGCGGAGCGTGGGTCGTGTGCCGGGGCTCCCATGTACCTCCACCTTGCCCAGTTGACGGTTTGCTAATCCACAGCGTAATGGCCTGCCCCCGTCAGAAGCCAAAACCCGCGTGAGTCGACATCTTCTTGATCTTCACTCCAAAGGACGCAGGTCTTCCGGATCTCGCCTCCCAGCCAGCCCGGAGGTCTCCCTAACCCGTGGTCTTAAAAGCTGAAGCAGGTGTCCCTGTGCTCAAGCATGTGTGTCCGTTGTTAGGCACGGTACGTGCAGCGGAGGTACTCGGAAAATGGCGCTCTTGTTGTCTAAGCAACAATAATGCAGAATGGACAAACTGAGAGCCGATATGAAGGGGGCGCGGCATGGACGACGAGCTGCATCGCACTGCATGGGAGATGAGCACCGACGGCGCCGATTGGCACGAGATCGGGCAGGAACTCGGCTGCACACCGGACGCTGCACGATTGATGGCGCAACGCTACGAACGCGACACCGACGCCGCGGCCGCGAAGAATCAGTTCTCTCTGTTCGACCTGTAACACCGACCTGCGGCCTAACACCCGCCGACGAAGGGGGCTTCACCATGAGCTTTTTCGTGATCCTGCTGATCTTTAACGCGCTCGCCACTACGAGCGCGATCGTGTGCGCCTCGCGCTCGTATCGGCGTTACGGCAGCGCCGGCCGGGCGGTGTTCGCCGGCCTCGGTGGACTGATGATTCTGCCGCTGCTGTTCGTTCTGGCGACCGCAATGGCCACTCCTCGCGCAGCCCGGCTGCCGTAGGATTCAGCGTTAACAAAAATCACTAAAACCGCAGGTTGAAAATGGTTTTGTGTCGTAAATGCTAGTAGAATAGACCTCACGAGTCGTCCCGATGGATGGGGACGCTACGCCCGAAGAAGGGCGCAGTCGAGGAGGTCGCGTGGCAGACGAGGACGCCCGCCAGGGGGCATTCGGTTCCGAGGATCAGGGAGGACAGGGCGGTGGCGCAGAGCGAGGAATTCGCGACACAGGTCGAGGGGATCGACCTGACGATCGCGGCCGAGACCAGGCGGATTCTGGTCGAGTGGCTGGGCGTCGATCCGGCGACCGAGCAGGAACGGATCGATCGGCAGGCCCTGCGCCTGCAGCAGCTGACCGAGGACGCGGCCGAACAGTTCGAGCAGGCGACCCCGCCGGCACTGGGCGCGACGTACCAGGACGCGGTCCGCGCGAAGGAAACGGCGTGGCGGGCAGCACGGGAGATGGTGCTCGAGAACGAACTGTATCCGCAGGTGACCCCCGAGATCCGACAGGACTGGGAGCAGTTCGAGCAGTGGGCCGAACAGGAAGCCGAGAAGGACTGGGAAGCGGCTCGGACGGCGCAGGACCCCGACCGGTGGCGGACGCAGAACGTCAGGCCGAACCCGACCGCGGTGCGGGTCGTGGAGCGGGTGTGGGTGTCGAAGCCGGGATGGTTCCTGTCGCTGGCGGAAGCTCTGATCGCACAGCGGATCGAGGACAACCAGCCGGTGCCGGCGACCTCCCGCGACCGGCTGACCGAGGAGCTGACGGAGCTGATCGAGGACGAGATGCGGCGCAACCCGCCGGAGGACCCGGATCTGCCGTTCTGATCCAGGCACAATGGGCGCAGACCCGCGATGATCTGGTTGACCTGCGCAAACAAGGTAAGGCAGTCGCACGTGCACTCAAGTCGGCGCATCGAGCCTTGGCGACTGCGCAGGAACGTGGTCTCGAGCGTGGCATCGAGGCCAATAGCGAGCATGTCACCACGCTGACCGAACGGCTCGACCGTCTGCGGGGACGCTGGCGTGAGCTGCGGGCGCAGGAAAACCAGCTGCGCACCGAGCTGCACACCTGGGGCATCGACCCGGAGGCCGTCCCCAAGCAGACGGTGCGCGAGGTCGCCGCCGCACAACCGGCCTGGCGCGAGCATCCCGCGACGACCCGGCAGTTGCGGACCCTCGAGCGCCTGGCGGCGAAGACGAATGTGCCGTTCGTGCTCGACGAGGGCATCACCAAAGGTCAAGCCCATGATCTGATCGCGGCGATGCTGGCCGGCAACCTGCCCAACGCCCAGTTCACCGACCGTCCCGCCGGGCCGATGTTCACCCCGGCCGCGACCCCGGCCGAGCCGGCCACACCACCTGCCCCAGCCGCTGCCGAGGCATCCCAGGACGAAGAACCGCAGGTTGAGCAGCCTCAGCGGCCGCGGCCGCGGATCGACCCCCTGGCCGACGTCGAGCGCCGGGTGCTCGAGCGCCTCGCCGAACCGGACGCCGAAGCCGACACTGCCGCCGATCCCCAGGTCAACACCGCAGCGCAGTTCCTGTCGTGGGCCGACGGGCATTTCACGGTCAAGGCCCAGGTCGCCCTCGCGGATCTGATGGCCGATCGCGACTCGCTCACCGACGAGATGTTCCTGGTGTGCCGGGCGATGCTGTCCGACCCGAAACGCTGGGGCGAGCTCGGGCACCGGGCTGCCGAGGCGTACTGGCAGGCCCGCACCGGCGAGCCGGTGCAGCACCTGGCCACCGCTGAAACCGTCGACGCGATCGTCGACGCCCGCGCCAGCGAGGACCGTGCTGTCGCCGAGGACTTTCTCGACACCACCCAGGCCGTGCTCGACAGCCAGGAGTCGGTCGAACCCGCCACCGCCGAGCAGCGCAATGAGCAGGTCGAGGCGATCCAGGACGGGATCGACCAGGCCGCCACGGTCGAGGTCGATCAGTGGTGGGACAGGGGCCGCGCCGCCTACGCCCCGGCCGATCCGCTGACGCTGCCGCAGCCGGACACCGATCCGCAGGTCGCCGCCGCGATCGGCAAGGTGCGCAGCCGCACGGGCCGCGATGAGATCCGCAGCCAGTGGTTCGCCGGTGTCGAGCAGGCACGTCGCGAGGCCACTGCTGGCGAACGGCAGGCTTTGATCGCCGAGGTCGCCGTCGATCCTCGGCTGATCGCTCAGGTCGAGGGCCGGCGCCCGGACTACCTGCCGGCCGTGGCCCGTTCCGAGGTCAAGAGCCTGATCGCCGAGGCCGCCCGCGAGGCGCCCCCGCTGCGCCAGGCCGCAGCGAAGGTGCTGCTCGAGCACCGGTTGCCGGAGGAGCTGTATGAGCGGGCCTACGCCGAATGGGAGCGTGTGCACGGTCCCGAGCTGACTTGGGATCAGGACACCGCCGTGGAGTGGACGGCGTGGATGACCATGCACGCGAAGCGGGACCCGCTGCTCGGATCGTGGGTCGGGCTGCCGATGTACCCGCGTACCCCGATCATCGAGATCGGTATCGAGACCGCCTTCGAGGTCATGGCCGAAGAGCGCCCCGATCTGATCGCCGCCACCGCTGACATTCCCACCGAGCGTCTCGCTGCGGAGATGCGCGGGAACATCATCCCGAATCTGCCCGCACCCGACCCGTCGGAGCTGTCCGCCCAGTTCCGGGACGGGGCGGCGTACTGCGCCCTGACGTTGAAGGACCGCCCGAACAGCAAGGTCACCTACTTCCCGATCCGGGGCTGGGACTACACCCTCGGCGGCGATAGCAGCTCCGTGACCTGCGGCCGCAACGCCCGGGCGGCAATCGGTGCGCTGCTCGAGGCCCGCAACATCGCGCTCCCGGAGTGGATCGAGCGGGCCTACCGGCCTTACGCCCAGGCTCGCGCCACCGTGCTGACCAGGGCGATCGCCTACGCCCGCAACAACGAGTTCTACCACGCTGCCGCCGGTGCGGACCTGCTGTGGCGCTACAGCCAATCCGGTTCCGCGGTTGCCGACCACGCACTGATCAAGGATGTGCGGCGCGGCATCATCGACCAGTTGCGCAGCGACTTCCCGGTCGAGACCGCCCTGCTCGACCGCTACGGCATCGACCTGGCCTGGACCCTCCAACACGATGTGGACCCGAAGGTTCTGCGCGACCTTCGGGCAGCCGGGGACGATCTCTACAGCCTCACTCCGGCCGATCTGACCTTCGCCGGGGCCGGAGATGTGGTCATCGGGGACCCGGACGGCCGGCACATCACCCTTCGCTTCTCGGGGGCGCGCAACAGCACCGAACGCATCACCTACGTCGATGATCAGCCCCGGCCCGAGCTGACCCTGCGTGATGCGATCGCCGAGGCCCGCGCCGTGCTCGCCACCGAGCACGCCGGTGGCCAGCTCGACGCCGACACCGCGCCAGCGGCCCAGACCCAAGCCGGCGTGGACGCCGCCGAGGCCGGGGTCGAACCACAGGTCAGTGAGGAGGCCGAACCACCGTCCCCCCGAGTCGTAGCGCCTGCGATCGACGACGCAGGCGCGGTGATCTTCGAAGAGGTCGACCCGGCTCCCACCGAGCCGTCGGCCCCGACCGGCACCGCCCCTGCCACCGAAACGCCCGCGACCTCATGGGTGCTCACCGACCGCCTGATGGTCGGCCACATCGGCCCGACCACCGGCGCGACACCGGACGTGGAGACGACCACCGAGCCGGTCGCTGCCACCTCGACAGACGAAGCGGCACAATCCGCTCCGGCGGTGGACACCGCCGAGCTGGTCGTTCCCGACACCGAGTACGGCGAGCCGCTGTCGAGTCCCCTCTGGCGCGACCGCAGTCGGTCTCTGGTCAAGGTCCGCAAGGAATCCGGCGCGTACGTGTGGGTCTCCCGCGACACCGCCGCCCAGTACGCCGCCGCTGCCGACATCGAACCGCAGCCCGCCACTGACCAGCCACAACGCGAAAGCGCCGCCGCGGCCGCGGCCATCACTCCCGAGATCGGCCCCACGGCCACGGCCGAGACGGTGCCGCCCGAGACCGGTACAGCGTCGACACACACTGACACCGACGCCGAGGCCGATCAGGACGCAGCGGTCCCCGAGCCCGCCGAGACCACGGTGGCCCGTCCTGCTGCCCCGGCCGTGGCGGTGCAGGACTTCGCCCTCGGAACCGAGGTGCTCGTCCCGTCCGGGGCGAAGGCCCGGGCACGGGCGAACATCGCCGCTCTGCGTCTGGTGCAGCACCTCGACCAGCAGCAGCGACCGGCCACCGCCGACGAGCAGGCGGTGCTGGCGCAGTGGTCCGGCTGGGGAGCGATCCCGGAGGTCTTCGACAACCGAGCGAGGATCCTCACGCAGTGGGGCGACGAGCACGCCGAACTACTGGACCTGCTCGGAGACAAGGGCTTCGCCCAGGCCCGTCAGACCACCCTGAACGCGCACTACACCGACCCCGCGGTGGTGGCGGAACTGTGGCGGGCGGGGCAGCGGGCCGGATTGCCCGAGGGCGCCGTGGTGCTCGAGCCGGGCTGCGGGGCCGGCCACTTCGTCGGCACCGCACCGGAGTCGGTGCGCATGGTCGGCGTCGAGATCGAGCCGATCAGCGCGAAGATCGCGCACTACCTGTATCCCTCGCAGCAGATCCGCAACCACGGCTTCGAGCGCAACTTCGCCCCCGAGAACACCTTCACCGGGGCGATCGGCAACGTACCGTTCGGCAGGTTCGCGCCCGTTGACCCGATCCACAATGCGGACGGTCTGTCCATCCACAACCATTTCATCGCCAAATCGCTGGCGTTGACCGCTCCCGGTGGCTACGTCGCGGTGGTCACCTCGATGTTCACCTCCGATGCCCGCCGCGCCGAGGAACGTGCCGCGATCGTCGCCAAGGGGGATCTGATCGGGGCGGTACGCCTGCCCACCGGGGCATTCGACCGGCAGGCCGGCACCGACGTGGTCACCGACGTGCTGGTGTTCCGCCGCCGCGACGACGGCGCCACTCCCACCGAGGACACTCTCGAATGGGCACAGCCCGCCGTCCAGGTCGAAGCGATCGACGCCAAGACCGGCGAAGCCGCTCACACGTGGATCAACCCGTACTTCAAGAAGTACCCGCAGCGGGTGCTGGGCACCCTGACGGTCGGGGGCGGCATGTACGCCGGATCGTCGCTGCGCGTTGCCCCCACCACCACAAAGTCGCTGGCGACGCAGCTGCGCGAGCAGCTCGACCCGATCATCGACCAGGCCCTCGAGCGCGGACTCGGATTCACCGCCCCGGCCCCCGATCCGACGCAGGTCGAAGCGTTCACCACGCCGGGGCTGCGCACCGGCGCCGACCTCGACTCCAACGAGGTGCTGCCCGGTGCGATGCGTTTCAACGAGGCCGAGGACCGCTTCGAGCAGTTCACCCTCGGTCGCGGCTGGGCCGAGGCCGGCTGCCGCGGCAAGGATCTGGCCGAGCAGTGGAAGGTCATCGTCGCTCTGGGTGAGACGGTGATGGAGCTGGCCGAGGCCAGCCGCTCGCGCACCGCCACCGTCGCCGACCGCGACGTCATCCGCGCCCGCCTGGGTGGGCTCTACGACCGCTACGTGGGCATGTGGGGGCCGCTGAACCGCTTCAAGCTCACCGAACCAACCCCGCTGTCGGAAGACAAGATCGCCGCCCGCCTCGACAAGGCGATCACCGAGTGGCGGATCAAGACCGGCCGCGAGGAGGCCCTCGCCGACGGGCTGGATCCGAAGGAGGCCGGCCCCTACACCGGGTCGATCCCCGACGAGGTGTACGAGGAGCTGTACGACAAGGCGTCCGAGCAGCCGCAACCGCGCCGCTATTCCGCGCATCTGCAAGGCGCGATCGCCCGAGATCCACGCCTGGGCATGGTTCTCGCCATCGAGAACTTCCAGTCGACGTTCGACGGCAGCGACGCAGTGGCGACCAAGACGGCGATCTTCACCGAGGACACCACCCCGTTCAAGGACAAGGCCGCCAGCGCCGCCGACGTCGACGAAGCGCTGGCGATCAGCTTCGACGAGCTCGGACACATCTCGCCGCAGCGAGTCGCCGAGCTGCTGAACATGTCCGTCGAGGACACGCTCGAGCAGGCTCAGGGGAAGATCTATCCGTCCCTGCACGACGCCGACCGGTGGGAATTGGCCACCGTGGCCCTGTCCGGGCAGGTGCGAGACAAGCTGGCGCGGGCGACGATCAAAGCCGGCGACGATCCTCGCTACGCGCCGCTGGTGGAGGCACTGACAGAGGTGGTGCCGCCGGATGTGGATCCCGCCGAGATCGGGGTGCGCATCGGCGCGACCTGGGTGCCGATCGAGGACTACCGCGCGTTCTTGGTCGAGGAGTTCGGGCTGCGCCCCGACCGGCTGACCGTCGAACACGATCAGATCAGCGGACACTGGCAGATCACCACCGATCAGCGCAGCCGCCACGAATTCTCCGGGGGCTACCCGGACAAGTACGGCAGTGCCCGGCTGCCGGGCGTGAAGATGGTCGAGCTGCTCGCCAACAACAAACCGGTCCAGGTCAACAAGACCGGCGACGAACTCGAACGCTCCCCGAAGCCGCGGTTCCACGTCAAGCTCACCGAGCAGGCGCAAGCCTCGGCCGCAGCCTTGCAGGAGCGGTTCGAACAATGGCTGTGGGAGGACGGCGACCGCTATGTGCGCCTGGCCCGCATCTTCAACGAGCGCTACAACTCCTACGTCAAGCCGGTCCACGACGCCAGCACCAAGTCGTTCCCCGGCATGAACGGCAAGTACACGCCGTACGACTACCAGGCCGCCGCCGTGACACGGTTCCTGCACGACGAGACGATCCTGCTCGACCACGTGGTCGGGGCCGGCAAGACCCTGACGATCACCGCCTCGTGCATGGAAGCCAAACGACTCGGGCAGATCCGCCAGCCGTGGATCGTGGTGCCCAATCACCTGCTCGGACAGTGGTCGACCGAGGCCCGCGACGCCTACCCGAACGCGAACATCCTCGTCGCCGCCGACCTGGACGGGCGCGACGACCGGCAACGCTTCGTCGGGCAGACCGCCGTCGGAGACTGGGACCTGGTGATCGTGCCGCAGTCGGTGTTCAGTCGCATCGCCATGCGCCGCGAAGCGCAGATCGAGTACCTCGAAGGCGAACTCGCCGAGCTGCGCGAGGCCCTCGACGCCGCCAACAGCCAAGGCGCGGAGTTCACGGTCAAGCAGATCGAGCAGGCGATCAAAAACGCCGAGGCCAGGGTCGAGAAGATCATCGCGGCCAAGGCCACCGACGAAGGCTTGACCTTCGAACAGTCGGGGTGTGACTTTTTGTTCATCGACGAGGCGCACGACTACAAGAACCTCACCCGCCCATCCAACAGCGCCGATCTGGCGGTCACCAACGGCTCCCAGCGAGCCACCGACCTGGAGATGAAGGCCAAGCACCTGCGGGAGAAGGCCCGCGCCCTGGGCGCCGAGCAGGGGATGGCACACGCGCCGGCCAAGGCGATCGCGTTTGCCACCGGCACCCCGATCAGCAATTCACTGTCGGAAATCTGGGTGATGACCAAGTACCTGCGCCCGGACCTGCTGCACGAGGCCGGCCTGGGACGGATCGACAACTGGGCGGGCACCTTCGCCAAACCGGTATCGGTGCCGGAGATGAACACCACCGCCACCCGCATCCAGATGAAAACCCGCATGGCCGAATACGCCAACGTCCCGCAGCTGGTGGCGATGCTCGACCAGTTCCGCGACGTGGTGACCTCCGATCGGATCCCGGTGCGCCTGCCCGTCCTCGACGGCGGAGCCCCGAAGATCGTGGAGTTCGACATGGGACAAGACGCCATCGACGCAATGGCCGACCTCGATGTGCGCATGTCCCAGATCCAGGGCGATCGGATGGACCTGGACAACAGCCTCAAAATCGCCACCGACGGGCGGAACCTGACGATGTATCCGTCACTGGCGAACCTGGGTGCACCGGACCCGCAGCACAGCCGGGTCGAGCACGCCGCCGACCTGATCTGGCAGGTCCACCGCGACCACGCCGACCTGCACATCCCGGCCGACAAGTACGGCCCCGAGATGACCGGGGTGTTCCAGCTGGTGTTCTGCGACCGCGGCACCCCCAAGGCCGGAGCCGGCCCCAAGGCCCGCAATCTCTACACCGAACTACGCGACGCCCTGGTGGCCCGAGGCATGAAACGGGAAGAGATCGCGTTCATGCACGACTACGACAACCCCAAGGCCAAGGCCCGCCTGGTGCAAGCCTGCGCCGACGGGCGAGTGCGGGTGCTGCTCACCTCCACCAAGAAGGGCGGCACCGGCCTGAACGTCCAACGGGCACTCAAGCAGATGATCAACCTCGACCCCGCGTGGACGGCCGCGGACATGGAACAACGCCTCGGCCGCATCATCCGCCAAGGCAACGTCCACGAGACCGTCAGCGTCGTCAACATGGTCGCCCGCCGCTCCTACGACGCGATGATGTACCAGTACGTCGCCCGCAAATCGAACTTCGTGGCGATGATCCGCAAGGCCGATGTGCCACCCACCATGGACGACATCGGCGGGGACCTGACCGTCTCGTGGGCGCAGAGCAAGGCCGCGGCCACCGGGGATCCGGTGTTCGTCGAGCAGGTCGAAGCCGACCAGAAGGTCGCCGAACTCGAAGCCCGCCGCGATGCAGTACTCAACGCCAACGCGGCCCGCAACGCTGCGATCCGGGCACTGAGCCGATCGATCACCGCCGACGAGAAACGGCTACCCGAGGTCCGTGAGGTCGCCGGCAAGCTCGCAGCCTGGAGCGCCGTCGAGGACCGTGCCCAGCGCACATGGGCGTTCCCCGACGGGACGATCCCCGACTCGCAGACGGCGGAGCTGGCCGATGCCCTGCGAGGGTCGTTGATCCGGCTCAAAGACGAGGTGACCCGCAGCAGTGACGAGCAGGTCTTCGGTGTCATCGGCGGGGGGCCGCTGAGCCTGGGCTACAGCCAGACCCTCGGCCAGTTCTCCGTCACCGTCGGCGAGGAAACCGCCTGGTACGAGCGGGACCGGTTCTTCAACGTCCTCGAACGCTCCACCGGAGCGCAGGGAATGCTGTCCACGATCCGCAAGATCGCCGACCGCGCCGACCGGCACCCCACCACCATCGAATCGCGGATCGAACACAACCGACGCCGACTCGCGCAGGCCGAGGCCGAACCGGAACTCGACTTCACCGACACGGCCGAACTCGAGGCCGCGAAGCTGCGAGCCGAGGAACTGCGGCTCGAAGTCAACGCCCGCGAGAACTCTCCCGAGGCGCTGCGTCGAGTGCGTGAAGACCAGCAGCGACGGGCTGCGGACGGGCAGTACCCGCAGTGGACTCTCGATCTGAACCCGACCGATGCATGGGCCGAACACCGGAACATGAGCAAGGCCGAGCTCATCGCCTCAGTACCCGAGCGCATGGCCGCAGCCCGGCAAGCATGGCTCGACGGCGCCGAGATCCGCGAACAGAACCGCAAGGCCGATCCGTGGATGGCCCTCGACGACACCGAAGCGATCTGGCAGTACGGCTTCGACTCGGGCAGCGGCCGTCCCGGGGCACGGGTGTCCTGGGACGAGCGGCAATGGCACCTCGAAGCCTGGGACGGCGAGGGCGGTATCGACCGCGACGCGGTCAACACCCGAGGCGAAGCCTTCAGCCTCGGCAGCCGACTGGTCGACACGTTCGCCGCCGACCGGCAGATCCCCCGCGAAGCGATCCACCAGGCCAGCATCGAACGCCGCGAACGCCTCGACAGCACCGCCGCCAGGGCGACAGGGCCGGTCGACGCGGTGGTCGAACCTACCGAAGCTGTGACCGAACTCGACGGTGACGTGATCGTGGAGCCGACCGAGACGGTCGACATCGATGCCCCGGACGCCTTCGAACTCGACGAGACCCTCGTCCAAGGGTTACAGGCCGCAGGGGATGTACGTCCGCTGCGCACTTTCGACCCGCACAGCACCACCGGGCCACAGCGGCACACCGACCCGCTACCGCAGTACGAAGCCGGATACGACGGCGGATACGAAGACGGTCGCGCCGTCTGACCACGCCTTTAGGCTCGACACCACCGGTGGGGCCAGAACCGATCCCAAGGCTCTGCCCCACCGCCACCACCGACCAGGGGGAATCCATGACACCACGCAAGACCGAAGCCGAAGCCCGCGCCGCCCTCGCCGCGATGGAACCGATCATGGCGATCGAAGGCCGCGAGATGAGCGACGGCGACAAAGAACTGCTGGTCGAACTGATCCGCAGCACCAAGACCGTCGACGACGTCACCAGGATCATCGCTCGTGAGGCCGGCTACGAGATCGACTGACATGGCCCCGCGATACTCCCGAGAGTGGCTGGACTACTTCATCCCCGAGACGATCACCTGGCACCGCGACGAGGTGCCCGACACCAGCCGCGCCGTCATGAAGAACCTGCTCCTGCAATCACCGCGGTGGCCCCACGGCATCCCCGACGCCGAGGTCGTACACCGCGTCGAAGGCGTCGCCAGCTACTCGCGAATGCAGGAACTGGCCGACCATCCCATCCCCGGCCGGTTCGACCTACCGCACTTCCAGCGCATCCACCACCACCTGTTCCAGGACATCTACCCCTGGGCCGGACAGTTGCGCACCGCACCGTGGGACTGGCCGATGGTCAAGATGGGACCGGACGTCGCCGCCATCCGCGCCGGCCAGAACCACGTCACCGAAACCCGGCACGCCTACTTCACCGCCCGCGAAGTACCGGAGGCCGCGACCGCCGTCCTCGACCGCATCGCCGCCAAGGACAACCTGCGCGGACGTGGCCGCGAGAGTTTCCTCGACGAGCTGACCACGGTGTGGCTGCGCATCAACTACGTGCACCCCTTCCGCGAAGGCAACACCCGAACCCAGTTCGCCTTCTTCCGGCAGCTGTCCGCCGAGGCCGGCTACACCCTCGACACCGACCGGTTCCAAGCCGTGGACAAGGCCGAACTGCGGTCGAATCCTCTGGTCGGGGACCTGCGCGAACAGTTCGTCTGGGGCCGTTTCGAATACATGCAGACCGGCGACACCCGTCTGATGCGCGACGTGCTCGATCAGGCGATCATCGACACCGATCCGCTGCCGATCGGCCCGCTCATCGACCACGGGGTCGATCTCCGCGCCATCGCCGCCGCTGTCTCCGGGCACCCCCGCTCCACCCGCAACTTCGCCCTCGACACATCCACGCCGGATCCTGTCGCTACCCCCCGTGGACTTGCCCCGCAACCGACACATGAGTCACGATCTCGATCTATAAATCGAATACCGAGCGGGACGGAATGACGAGATATTCAGAATCTCGTACATACCCTCGCCACCTCAACTCCCCATATGCCTGTAGTTATACGTGCGCCGAAGAACTTGCATGCCAAATCCGGCCCGGCGTAACGGTTCAAAGCGGATCGTCGAAATACTCGACATGGCCCACATCCTGCGTCTGGCCGGAATCGCGTGCCTCTGTGCGGTATTCGCAAGCTGCGGTTCCGACAACGGGTCCACCTCGCCCCCCACCGCCACTTCCCAAATCCCCACCAGCGCAACGACTGTGCAATCCTCCCCGCGCGAGACCGAACCCACGCCGCAGACCGACGCGGAGTCGGTGGAACCCATTCCTCCTGCGTTGGCACCGGCCCCCTCTCCCCCGATGTCCGAAACGGCCGCAGTCGAAGCACCTGTGGTCGAGGAGCCCTACATAGTCGACTGTCAGATGGGCCTCGGGCCGATCGTGACGTACTGGTCGGACGGCACCGTCACTGGGTACTCCGACTACTGTCAATCCGTTCACGACCGGGTTCTTCAAGGCGAAATCGAGGCGAATACACCCGAGTGTGACGGCACCGTGTGCCGATACCCATCCGGGACCACGATGCCGGATCCGAACGCAGCGCCCGACGACCGGTGCACCAATCAGATCAACTACGCAGGTGATCCGCGATCCAATGCGGAAATCAACTCCATCGGCGCAGAAACCGGTCAATGTCCCGCGCCGATGTCCTGAGGGTGACTGACTGCTTTTGTCCGGTTCAGCTATCGAGGTTCGGTCCGTGGCCTCGATCGAGTTCGCGGGAAGGGATGCTGCTCTCATCGACCGCAGGTGCTGTCTTCGACGCCTGCGCAGCATCCCCTGTGTTCACCAGCCGACTCCCTGACCGCCAGGAACATCACCGGACCCGCGTCGCCGGTCTTCCAGTGTGGACAGCAACACGAACTTCGTACCCATCAGAGCGAACGCCGCATCGCTGTCCCCCGCGACGAGAAGTTCCCGCTCACGGGCGTGCAGCGCCGCAATCGCGGTCTCGAGCTCATCGTCGGTCATCGCATCGGCGGCATCACCGATAGCTCGCGTCCTGTCCTCCACGCGCCGAGAGTAGCCACTGTCTCGCCGGCTGCACGCACAGCCCAGCAGCGGAAAAGGCGATGGTCCCCGGCGGGGGCGCCGGGGACCATCCTTCGACCCGTCAGGGAATCACTCACCTGTCGGGGAACTCGGGTGATTGCAGCGGTCACCGTAGCGGAAGGATGTGGCGGCACCAAACAGGTGAAGCGAGAGCGACCGGCAGGAGGAAGGAACTCTCGGAGTCCAGTCCTCGACAGGCACGAAATCGGTCAGACGCGCCGGCCACGGATACGTGAGCGGACTGTCGGCGTCGACCTCGATCATGGCCATGCCGGTGTCCTCGTCGATGTCGTTGACGGTGAACACGAACGTGCCGCGTGCGCTGACCTTCCCCTGATCGCCGGGCTTGATGGTGGTGCTGTCTCCGATCGACACGACAGAACAGGGGACGTGTCATTTTCGCAGTTCACACCACAATTTCAGCGAAGCTAAATGTTCTGGATCCGGTGGGTCGCCGCGTCTGCGATCCGGCCGGCTCACTCGCCTGACGAGTCGGGCCGCGGTTGCTCCTGTGTCTGTCTCGGCGGCCATTGCACCCCGGAGAACGGTGGCCCCGTGTGGGGCGGAATGAGGATTTCCGCTTCGCAGACGACTGGCGGTAGGTGCGGTGTCCGGTGGCTCCCGAGGGGCGCAGGGCTGTCGCGCAGGTGCACGGTGTCCAGCCCACGACCACCCGGTGCGGGCCCAATCGGTGCCCGTTCGGGCACCGTTTCGGTGCGCGTTCGTAGGACACCACACCACCGATTTTCGCACATGTGTTCGATCCGGACACTATAGTCGGTGGGCGGCAGGTCGATGGAGGGACGCGAGAGCAAACTCGGGAAGCATCGACCTGCCGCCTCGTTTCCGCAGGAAACCGGGGCGCCGAGAGCGGAAGAACCTCCGATGCCGGGCCCCCCCCCGCACCGGCCTGCACCCCCGCCTCGGTCGCGGTCACTGCCGTCCACGAAGCGGGGGAAGTGGGGGTCCGCCGGCACCGTCCTGCCCCTCGAACGACCGACCCGGGGATCGACCAGGCTGCCACGGCGCCCTCGCGGGCGATGACATCACCGATGACCACCGCGGCCCCCCGGTCCATGGCGAGGGCGCGGCCGACGAGGTGCCCCGGGGGCGCGGAAGCCTCGGGAGGTACGCCGACGGCAGGGGCCGATCGCCTGGTCGGAGCATCGATCCCTACCATTCGTAACGTACGTATCATGATACGTACGTTACGAATGGTGTTACGATGCTGGATACGGAACGTCATCGGGTCGGGAGGGCGGGGTCATGGCCGAGGAAGCCAGAGGGGGACGGCGCCGCGAATACGCCACCGACGCCGATCGGGTACGGGCCTGGCGGCAGCGCCAGAAAGACAAGGCCCGCGCCCAGCAACAACAGGATGCGCTGCCGACCGATCCGGTCGAGGCGATCGGCACCCTCGCCGACGCGGTACCGCTGCTGCGCCGCGAAGCCCAGGCGATGCTCGAGACGCTGACGACGATCGCGTCGTCGATCACCACCGCGACCGATCTGCTCGCCGATCCGGCGGCGATCGATGCGCAGCTGCGGCGCGTGCAGGCCGAGGCCGACAAGGTCCGGGCCGACGCCGCAGCCGAGATCGCGGCACTGCGGGACGAACTCGACACCGCTCGTACCGAACGCGCCGACGCCGATGCGGCCGCCACGGCCGCCGACGCCGAGGCCACCGAGGTCCTCGCCCAGCTCACCGCAGCCCGGGCCGATCATGCCGCGGCACAGGACCGCTGGCAGCAGCAGCTCGATCAGGCCGCATCGGCCCACCGCGAGCAGATCGTCGGCTTCGAGCACCGGATCGAGCTGCTCACCGGGCAGCTCGACGAGCACCGTGAGCGGCTGACCCGAGCGATCGCCGAGAAAGACGCCGCGGCGGCTACCGCAGCCGACCACATCCGGCGGCTCGAAGCCGAACTCACCGCCGCCCGCACCGCGGCGGCCGCCGAACGCGACCGCGCCTCCACCGCCCGCGCCGACGCCGCCGCCGCACACGCGCAAGCCGAAGCCGCCCGCGAACGTGTTGCCGAACTGCGCGCCGAACTCCAGGACCTGCGCACGCCCCCGGCCGGCTCGTGAACCCCCAGCCGGGGTCCCTGCACTGCCGACTGTCGCAGCTGCGGACCTCGAGGTTCGAAGGGGTCGACCTGTCATACTGGATTCGGCCATCCCCGCCGTACCCCTTGCGGCGGGGATGGGTTCTGCGGTCAGGCACGCACTCATCGCCGACCAGGGCCGCGACGTCGTAGACAGCCCTCGGTGTCGTCTGCCCACCTGATCCCGGGGCCCTGCGTGATCGCCTCCGTCCAAAGTCGATGCGTGTCGAGTCGTCAAGCGGGCGTGCATGATGAGAGGCCACCGACACGCACCGAGGGGAACGATGTTCACCGCACTACGCGGGCTGATTCCGCACACGATCGGCCACAGCCCACGCGCCGACCACCGAATCACACCGGGCTGGCACACCCGCGCAGACGAAGTCCGACGCGGCAGCACGCACCCACGCCCAGGCGCAGATCGAGACATTGGGCAGCTACCTCGGCTCGCTCACCGAACAGGACCGCGCCGAGTACATCGCCGCAGCACACGACCTCCACGATGCGATGAACGAAACCGGCACCGAGGACTTCCGCGCCTGCTCCCGAGATGGACGACCACCCGGCGACGACAGCGTCCCGGACGGAATCCGATCGCTGCAGCAGCTGCGGGCACTTGCTCGCACAATCCGCACCTCGAGCCGGCCTGACCCGACGGAAATCCCCACCGCGCCGAATGCAGGCACGTCCGCCACGCATCCACACACCGACCCGGGAAGCAACGACGACACCGACCCGGGCCCGGCCGGGGCAGCAGAAGCGATGAACCGCGCTGGCGGTGAGGCCGCGGCCACCGTGTTGGTGATCGCCGGCCGCAGCATCGACATCGACACCGCGGTCGCCACGGCCCACGGCTATCCGGCAGTGACCGTGGCCCGCTACGACCTGCCCGGCCCCGGACCCGCCGCGGTGATCACCGCCGACGAGATCGCCCGCACCCACCAGGTGCGCTCCCGCATCAGCCACGCCCACCGCGACTGGTTCATCCGCAGCGCCGTCGACGCCCCGTGGGCGGCGGTGCCGATCGAGGCACAGCTGGTCGACGCCGACCCGAACGTCAGCGGCGGACTCTACGACCGTGCCGAAGCTCTCTACGAGCATTTCCGCACTGCCGCGCCCCGGCAGGTGGGGGTAGCCAAGATCAGCAAGGTGCTCCACCTCAAACGCCCCGGCTTGTTCCCCATCCTCGACTCGAAGGTCATGGCGTTCTACCGGCATCCTGCGCGTGCCGCCGCGGCCCGATACCCCCACCGCGGCAGGCAAAAGATGTTCTGGGCGGCCATCCGCGACGACGTGTGCACCAACCTCGACAGCGGTGCCCTCCCGATGTTCCGTCGACGCTTGGAGCAGTCCGAGAGCGAGCAGGTACGCCGGATCGCCACCCTGACCGACGTGCGTCTACTCGACCTGCTGACCTGGGCTACCACCTGAACCCGGCACCGCATCAACCGATCTTTCGAACGGACAGCGTCAAATCGACACATTGCGTTCGAGTGGGCTGCTCACGCGGCAGGCTGGACGCAATCACCGGTTCCGGCGCGTGCTATCGGTCCGGACACCGAGGAGCGTCGACGGCTGATGGTGTCCTATCCAGGGGAGGATCTCGACTATGGCGACGGTACGAAGGATCATCGGCGCCGGATGCCTGGTCCTCACACTGACGGCGTGCTCAGCCTCGGAACCGGACGAGACGGATGAGGGGACGGGCACGGCCGAGGTGAGCGCCCTGCTACGCAAACTCGACGAGGCGGGCATCGGCGCCGAATACCAGAACGTCGATTCGACCCTACTTCACGAGATCGCGTCGACGACCTGCAGTGCCCTCCGCGAGCGTGCGACCCCTGCCGAGACGATCGAGGCAATGATCGTGCACGGCAACCTCGCCTTTCCCGGCACGACGCTTGGGCGATCATCGACACCTAATGTCCGGACATGGCACTGGAATAACCCCTGAGGAGCCGGCCGTAACGGTTGCCAGGAAGGGCGTTCCGAGAGCAGGACGGCCGCGGTGACAGCGGCGAAGGCCACTGCTCGAAGAATGCGACCACAGAGTCTGTCATCGGGGAGTCCCGCTGTTGACGACCGCATCGACGTAGTCGGGGCAGTACGCCACCGCCGCAGCTTCGAGGATCCACTGTGCTTCGTCGCCACTGACCGCAGCACCGCGGTCCATGCTGCTTTTGATCATCGCGTACCGGATCGCGAAGGGATCCGTGCCGGCCTGCAGATCACTGCAGAGAGTGTGCGCTGCCGCTATCGCGGTGCCCTCGTCTCCGTAGTCGATCCCGCCCAGTTCGAGAGTGCCGAGATAGGTGGCGTCGTTGATCATGGTCTGGGTTTCGGGGTCCATCCGAGCGATCTGTTCCTCGACCTCCGACGGAGAAGCCGGGGGCGGCGGAGCAGCAGAGACGTCCTCGCCGGTGCCGGCCGGTAGTTCCCCATCCTTGAGCACCCCCAACGTGATGACCTGCCCGGGCGGGGCGTGCTCACCGGCAGCCAGGCTCTGGCTGTTAACCGACCAGTTGCTCTCCCACAGCACCGAACGATCCTCTCCGGTGTCGTCGTGCACCTCGACGTCCAGCCCCGCGTCTTCGATCCGGTTCTTCGCGTCGGGAAGTGCCATGCCGAGCACCTCGGGGACCACCACCGTCGACGGTTCCGCACCGGGCGTGGGGGCCGGCGACGTTTCGTCTTCCTTGCCGATGGTCAAGGTGATGGTGGTGTGGTCACCGACGGGTTCGCCGGCGGCAGGGTCCTGGGAGGCCACGATCCAGTTCTGTTCGATGAACACCGACCGGTCCTCGCCGGTGATGTCACTCGTCTCGACCTCGAGTCCGATCGGTTCCAGAGCATCCTTGGCGTCGCCGAGGGTCATGCCTTGCACGTCGACGATCACGTCGCCGGTGGCCGTGTCCGTCTCGTCCTGCGGATCGCAGCCGGTCAGCACAAGACCGAGCAGAGCCAGGATCACCACCACAGCGAGCCGGCGAGCATAGGAGAGCTGGGTCATCGGTGATCCGTTCTCTGGGGAGTTTTCTGTCTGCTCTGTCGGTCCCGTCGCACCGGCCCGTTACAGGACCGGGGTGGTTCCGGTGAGGTCGGCGCCACACGCCCACATGAGAAGCTCAAGAAGCTGGGTGTTCACCATCTGCGCGCATGCGATCGCGAACAGGTGCCACCGGACACGGCCGACACCGAAACGTCTCCATCGCTCGGTTCGATGTCCCGGATGTGAGTGATCAACGATGCCCCCGATGTGACCTGATGGTCGGCCAGTGCGAACACACCCGCGTGCTCGCAGGCATAAAGACCGCAGTCGATCCTTCGCGGATTCTGGTCAGTCCCAGCCGAACCGCGCATCTACCCGGCTGTCCGCACAACGACGAGAGTGATCTGTCCGAGTGGGGTGAGATCCGGGACGTGCCCCGGGCGTGGGAACGGCTCGGCAATGGTGAACAGCTCGGCACCAACGCCGGGGCAGTCCTGGAGCGCCCGGCAGTAGTCCGCTGTCGTGACTGTGAGGCTCGCTGACCACCGCACAACGCTCGCTGGCTCCTGCCCACAGCAACGACCCCGGTGGGCAACGGTGCCTGCAGGCGCATTTGGGCTCGGTCGACGTTGGCAGATTAGGCCCGTGGGCACATCCCGACGCGTGCACGGGTTTCCTCGGTGCTCCGAATCTCGTCATGCCTCATTCGGTGGGGTGCGGGTAGAGAGCAGGCAGCGCTCGGGCATTCCTGGACCAATGAACCCGAGTCGACGGCGGGGCCGACCTTCTGTCCGGGCACGGTTGCGTCCTCTCTAGGCTCGATACCCGTGCAGGCCTTCATCGACGAGAACACCGTCCGCGGCATCATGGTCGTCGCTGCGGTCGCGGACCCGTCGGCGCTCGAGCACGCCCGCCGCACCTTGGCGGGGTTGCGGATGAAAGGTCAGGAGCGGATTCACTTCAAGTCCGAACGGGATTCGCGGCGACGTGCGATCTGCTCGGCGTTGGTGACCTTGGATGTGCAGGTACGCGTCTATCACGCTGCCGGGCTCACACCCAAGCTCGGACGTCCGCGCTGCCTGGAAACCTTGGTGGAAGACCTCGCCGAGCTGCCGATCTCTCGGCTGGTCCTCGAGCAGGACGATTCGACCGTCAAGTCCGACCGACGGGTCCTGTTCGAAGCGGCCGGCAAGCACGGGATCCGCGAGCAGCTGACCTATCACCACCTTCGGGCCAAGCAGGAACCGATGCTGTGGATCCCTGATGCGGTCGCGTGGTGCCTGGCCAAAGGCGGTGAGTGGCCCGATCGGGTCCGCCCATTGATCACCAAGACCATGACGGTGCGGTAGAAACGCGAAACCCGGCTCACCAACCGTCCGGAAGGCTGCCGGGCTCACTTCACCAGAGCTAGTGCCCTGGGCACCGTTCACGATGCCAGAAATTTTCAGACTGTGCAAACACCCAATTTTCGCTGGGAGAATCGCTCGCAGCACGCGCCTGGTGCTCCGGAGAGGAGAATGCTGCAGGCCCGGATGATTCGGCACCTCGTAGGACCAGGTCAGTCTGTTACCGGATCACGCAGCAATCCCTAAAGGTGTCAGTCGTCACTGGTTAAATGGGATTTCGAAGGGAGAACAGATGGCTCTGTACTACACCGAACAAGACTTGTTGACGTACGCCGAGGGGCGTACAGCAAGCTCGGCAGCTGATGCTTTAAGTAGGTTAGAAAAGTCTGCGCTAGGAGGATTCGATGTATTCCTCAGTCATAGCGTTCGGGACGCTCGCCTTATTTTAGGATTGCGAAATTTGCTGCGGAAGCAAGGGTTGAGCGTATACGTCGACTGGATAGAGGATCCTCAGCTGGATCGCACTCAAGTATCATCTGCCACGGCAGCCCGCCTTCGGGACCAGATGCGCGTGTCGAGAACGATGATCTATGCAACTTCAAGGGCGGCCTGCGAATCGCGGTGGATGCCGTGGGAGCTCGGATACTTCGACGGTCTACGGAATGCTGAGCGTATTTCGATTCTCCCCATCGAGAGCTCAGTCAAGTACGACGACTTCGTGGGGCAGGAGTACTTGGGGCTGTATAAGGTCATCGAGAAGGTTGAAGTATTGCCCTACGGGACGACAGAGCCATACGCTGTGCTCCCTTCGGGTCTGCGCGGGGAGCCGATCAAGTCTTTTGCTCGTACTGAGGGACGATACGAGGACCTGGAGCGTCGATGAGTTCCTCGCAAGTAAATCAGAACGACCATCATAAGCATATGGAGTTCGTCCAGTCGATAATAACCAGGTTGGCGAACAATTCTTTCTTGCTGAAAGGATGGTCGCTTACTCTGGTTTCGGCTCTCATGGGATTTGCGGTAGCGCATGACCATATTTTACTCGCCGCCGCTGCTGTTCTTCCCGCACTCGTTTTTTGGATACTGGACACCTACTACCTGAGGCAGGAGCGCGCATTCCGAAACATATATGATGCAGTCGCAGCGGGCACCGTCAAAGACTTCAAAATTAATCCGCGACGCTACGTGCCTAGACACTCATGGTGGGCCGTGGCATTTTCGGTAAGTTTGAGTCTTTTTTATGGTGCAATGATTGTTCTGATCTTCCTTGTGACTCTCACTCTCGCACTTCTATCTCCAGCCGAAACTAATCCGTCCCCCTACGAAATCCGCGTGACAACCGAGGGAGGTTTGCAGACCGGCGTACCTGATAACCCGGAACCCACCCTCAATGACAGTGCAACGCCGCTCCCACAGGTACCCATGCCCGCCCCCCAACCCAGCGAGACCTTTTCCCCGCCACCGTCGTAGGGGGGGAGGGGTAGGGTCTCAACGCGACCGTGTCTTTCGGAATGTCAACCGAGCTCATCAATCGATGCTCGTATGGTCGAGGCGATGGAATCGAGCTCCGCATCCGACCAGTCTGCATCGGGCGGCCAAAGCTCAGGAATGCGGTCGCCCATGTGGCGCGGCACCACATGAATGTGGAGATGAAAGACTGACTGGCCAGCAGCCACTCCATTCGACTGGATGATGTTCATGCCCTCGGCTTGAGTTGCGCGGGCAACCGCTGTTGCAACGCGACGCGTAGCATCGGCCAGCACATGTCCGGTGTGCTCATCAATCTCCCAGATGTTGCGCACGTGAGCCTGTGGCACGACGAGGGTGTGCCCTGGGACCGCAGGCACGTCCGGAAGGAAGGCAATGACGTCCGCGGTGCGCATAATTTCTCGTGCAGGTCCTCGGCGTGCAGCGATAGCACAGAACGGACATAGGTGTTCGGGATTCTCACTCTTGTTCATGGTCGTCGATAGCCCTGAGTGGCCCACGTTGCGATGTTTTTTTGAATCGCGGCGTAAATGTCATTGCTCGTAGGAGCGAAGCGACCAGTGTAATCGGCTGGGTCGTAGACGGGAACATAGTCGGCATATGTCCTACTGCTGTCGGAAAAACCGAACTGCGCAAACGGATTCGCTCCAGGCTGATCCGTGATTCCTGCGGAATTCTTGAGGCCATGGATGCACACACCGAGTAGCGGCTTTTTGATCGCCCAGGCGCGTTGGATCTCGTAGCGAACGAACTTCCGCGAGGCGGTCTCCGCTCCGATCATCACGATGACCGCCTGCTTGTAGTTCATCTGCTTGTCGATCCACTCCTCGACGGCCTTGTCTCCTCTGCGCTTGACCTGTTCCCAATCTTGCGCTGGCAGCTCGACCTGTTCATCCAGTGCTCCCATCCTCAAGACTTGCTGGACTCGCCAATGGTCTCGCTGGTAGTGGAAGCTAACAAAAGAGGATCGAGACACATGCACTCCTGTTCGAATCTTTTGGTCGAACCCTGTTAGGCCGAGCAACTCAGCTCATATCCTACGAATCCGGGCCGATATCATTGGTCCGATAGGTGCATGGAGGGCTCCTCGTCCAGCCAGTAGCCTTCGTCAACTCACCGTGCCCCACCTCATTGGATGGGGCACGTTATGGCCACTGTTCGTGCCCAAGTGGTGCCCCGTTGAGTTGGTCACGGCGTTGCCGCCAGTCGGGTAGGTGCTGGTTCATCAACGTGGTGAAGTGTTCACCATGATTGCGTTCGAAGTAGTGCATCATTTCGTGCACGACGATGTATTCGAGACAATCGGGGTGTTTTTTGGCGAGTTCGACGTTGAACCACAGGTGCCGGGTCTCGCGATTGCACGAGCCCCATTTCGTTTTCATCCGCCGAATCGTCCACTGCGGCACACTCACCCCGAGCTCACGCTCCCACTTGGAGATCAGGTCGGGGATCACCTGGCGTAGCTGTTCGCGGTACCAGTGGTCCAGATACTCGCGCCGCTTGTCGGCCGAGGTGCCGGGGGGTGTGTAGAGCAGCAGGCGGGCGCCGTCGATCTCGACGTGCGCTCGTCCGGGGCGTTCGATGACGGTGAGGCGGCGCCGTATCCCCCAGATGTAGTGGGATTCGCCAGTGACCATCTCGCGTTCGGATTGCCGCTGCGCGGAGCGGAGTTTGTCGCGTTGGCGTTTGATCCACGTCAGGCGTTGGATCACCGCCAGGCGGACCTGGTCGTCGTCGAGCCTCATGGGGGCGGCGACCCGCACCCGACCTAACGGTGGGTAGACGCCGATGTGGAGGTGTTTGATGTCCTTGTAGATCACATCGATGTCGATGCCGCGCACGCTCAGGTAGGCGTTAGTGGTACTCATCGCGGGCCTTGATCAGGTCGAATAGCTCGTCCATCCGGTCGAAGTCCGGGGGCAGAACCTTATGGAGGGCGCGTTTGACGACTTTTTCTTTCATGGGGTGGCCGACCCAGTCGTGGGGTTTGCTGGTCAGGATCGCGGTGTCGATCTGGATCGGTGTGGCCGGATCGTCGAATCCGAAGTCGATCAGGGCGCGGCGGGGGCCGTTGTCGGCCCACTCGGGGTAGGTGGTGCCGGAGTCCTGGGTGCCGATCTTCTTGGCGGTGTCGATCAGCTGGGTCAGGTACTGCTGGTAGTCGAGGGCTTGGCGGCGGCGTTCGTCGAGGATCGCGTCGAGCAGGGTGCTCATGGAGTCGTAGTACTTCGGGTTCAGGGCGTGTTCGTCGACGATCACCTGCCGGATGTTGTTGACGATCGTCTCCGCCACCGCCTCGGGGTCTTTCTTGATCCCCGGTGGGAGGGTGTCGATGGCCCCGGTGCCGTGCTGGACGATGAGCTCGATCAGCCCGGTGTCGGCGAAGTTCGCCACGATCTGGGAGGCGCCGGCTTGGATGTAGGTGTCGAGCAGGTACCGCATCCCGGCCTCGTACTGCTTGAAGTCGATGTTCTCGCCGGCACCGAGTTTCACCTCGGCCCGCACATCGACGTAGTGGGCGACCTCTTGGCGGATCGTGTCGGCTTCGGCTGGGGTGTAGCCGGCCTCGGTCATCTCGTTGGCGAGGTTGCCGTACGCCCGCACCGCGGCGGCGATCGACTTGTACAGCTCGACGCGTTTGGGTTCATTCGCCTTGAGCTGGTCGGTGTTTCCGGGCTCGAGCGCACAGAAGTACTGCTGATACTGCAGCGTGTTCTTTGGTGGGGCGACGGGTTCGACGAGTGCCCGGACGCGTTCGAGGGCGTCGTCGAGTTTCTCGCGGGCTTTGTCGATGCGGTCCGACAGCAGCCCGTCGATGTCGGTTTTCTCGTAGCCGTCCAGGGCGCCGGAGGTGTAGTCGGTGATTGCAGATTCGAGGGAGTTGAACAGGTCCTGGTAGTCGACGACGTAGCCGTAGTCCTTGTCGTCCCCGTCGAGCCGGTTGACGCGGCAGATCGCCTGGAACAGGCCGTGGTCGCGCATCTTCTTGTCGATGTACAGATAGGTCGCCGACGGGGCATCGAAGCCGGTCAAGAGTTTGTCGACGACGATCAGCAGCCGCATCTGCCCGGGATTTTCGCGGAACTGGCGCTTGACGGCCTGCTCGAACGCCTCGACCTTGGCCGGGGTGGCCACCGTGTCGACGGGTTCGCCGAAGAAGTCGGCGAGCATCCGCCGGTAGGTGTCGTACTGGAAGCGTTTTTCAGTGTCCCCTACCCCGGCGTCTTCCTTCGCCACATCGCTCGCGTTGGGGGTGTAGCTGGTGACGATGGCGCATTTGCCTTTGAAGCCCGCGGCGACGAACATGGCGTAGAACTTGCAGGCCTGGTAGATGCTCGAGCCCACCAGCATGGCGTTGCCGCGACCGTCCATCAGGCGGGGTTTGGTTTCCATGTCGAGCAGGATGTCGGAGACGATCTTCTCGGCCCTCGACTTGCTGGTGAGGACCTTCTGCAGGGTGCCCCACCGTTTCTTCAGCTCCGCCTTCGACAGGTCGGTCATGCCCTTGGTTTTCGCGTCGAACCACGCGTCGACCTGGGCTGGGGCGGTGAGCTGTTGGTCGATGTGGCGGGCCTCGTATCGCAGATCCAGCACCACCCCGTCGGTGACGGCCTCGTCGAACTTGTAGGTGTGGATGAACGTACCGAACGTTTCGATGCTGGTGGCCTTGTCCGCCTTGAGCAGCGGGGTGCCGGTGAACCCGATGAACATCGCACCCGGCAACAGCTGTTTCATCGCCTCGTGCATCGCCCCCGATTGGGTGCGGTGTGCCTCGTCGACGAACACGAAGATGTTGCCCTTGGCCTTGAAATCGTTCGGGACGGTGGCGCGCAGTTCTTGGATGAACTTCGCCGTGGCCTCCTCGTCGGCGTCCTTGCCGGTGTCGGTGCCGCGGAACTTGTGGATCAGCGAGCAGATCAGCCAGTGCTCGCTGGTATTGAGGGTGCCGATCAGATCCGCGCCACTGGTGGTGCGATAGACCTGCTCGTTGACGCCCTGGAAGACTCGTTCGATCTGTTCGTCGAGTTCGGTGCGGTCGGTGATCAGCAGCACCCGCGGGTCCAGCTGGTTCTCCCGGATCCACTTCGCCAGCCACACCATCGTCAAGGACTTGCCCGAGCCCTGGGTGTGCCAGATGACGCCGCCCTCACGCTGGGCGATCCGTGCCTGAGCGGCCTTGACCCCGAAGAACTGATTGTGCCGGGGTGCCTTCTTCACCCCGGTGTCGAAGACGATGAAGTCGTGGATCAGCTCGAGCAGCCGCTCCTTGCCGCACAGCTGCACCAGCCCGCGGTCGAGAGGATCGGGGATCTCGGAGGGTTCTTTCCACTCCAGCCAGTACTTTTCCGGGGTGTCGAGCACCCCGTAGCGCAGACCTTCGACGTCGTTGCCGGCGAACACGAACTGCACTGTGGAGAAGAACGAGCCGATGAACTCCGGGCGCTGATTGCCGATGCTCTGCCGAATTCCCTCCGACACCGCTACCTTCGAGCGTTTGAGTTCCAGGGTGGCCAGTGCCAGCCCGTTGACGTACAGCACGAGGTCGGGGCGTTTGGTGTGCTGGCCGGCGACGGTGACTTCCTCGGCGATCGCGAAATGGTTTGCGTGCGGGTTCTTCCAGTCGATCAGCCACACCGTCTCGGTCTGCTCGCCGAACCCGGGGCGCACCTTCACCCCGTAGCGCAGCAGCCCGTACACCTCCCGGTTCGCCTCGTACAGGCCGTGCCCGGCACCGACCGCTGCGGCCTTGCCGAGCTGATCGAGGGCCCGGTTGATGAGCGGGGCGTCGTACCCGCGGGCCTTCAAGCTGGCGGTCAGCAACGCGGTTTCGATGTTCGCGTTACCGGCACGCGTGGCCCAGTTCCCGAGATACTCGTAGTCGAGCTGATCACGGAACAGCACCACCACCCGGTCCTGTGTCTTCCGCTCGACTTGCCCGACATCACTCATGAACCCGCCTCTACCTCCGCCTCGTCGACCCATCGGGCCAGCACACTCAGGGCTGCGAGGTATTCGAGCGCTTCCTGCTCGCTCAGTTCCTGGTCAACTTCATGGCTGAGTGGATTGCGGATGCCAGCGAATATGCCTTCAGCCAGACTCATCGCGCCTCGCTGTACTGACTTGTAGGTGTCGCTTCCATCGTTCTCCATTCGACGTAGGCGCGCCTTGGCCGGCTTCGGATCCTCAAGAGAGAACGTCTGTTTGAACAGGTCGGTCTCGCTGATATCGCGGCGACCTACCTTATTCTGTGTCTCGGCATTGAGCTTTCGAATCGCACCACCGACAGCCTCGCGATAGTGACCCGATTGCCAAAGGGATCTGGCCCCATCCCACACCCAGGTATGCAGCCGGGCAGCAGAAAGTTCCGGGGCATTATCACCGAGGTTCTGCCTTATCTCCTCATCACGGACCAGCTCTTCACGGGCCCGGATTGCAGCCTCACGATGCCGTGTCCAGCGGTTGCTCTTCGAATTCTCGATGGCGGTAAGCCAATCGGGAATGACACGGTCGAGAATCTTCTCGATGACCTGGGCCTGTCTCGCGACGTCAGCATCGGATGCAGCTGTGTAGTTTTGGGAGGTGAAGACGGCTATACCGCCATGTGAACCGCTTCCGTTGCGCATGACCGTCTGTTCGATGAACTTGTCGAGTTCTTCAATTGCCCACTCAATGTTCATGCCGCAGGCTCCGCCAGCAATCGAGTGCGTCCAGTAAGTAGCTGTTGCATCATGCCTGTCTTTACAGCACGAGCCTTTGCAAGCCGTGCCTCCAGCAAGTCAATTTCGTCGTCGGCATCCTGGAGGGCATTTGCAATTGCTACTTGCTCGCGCTCACTAGGGACCTCGATCTCTAAAGATAGAAAGCGATCTTTAGGGATATTCTTCATGCTCCCGCTGGTGCCAGTCGCCATCCCTCGAAGACAACTTGCACCAGAGTCTGAGGCAAAGTGGTATGTGAGCCAACGCATGTCAGTAACGGTTCCGCGTTTTGCTCTAGCCATCCAAAGGCGGTCCGGCAGAAAAAGTTCGAGACGCGTCTCCCGAACGTACCCAACTTGACCAACAAGCGCAGGGGTATTCATTCGGCTGATGACGAGGCTTCCCCCAAGGGGGTTACAGCGAGCACGAGGAATATCGGCGGGCAAAATTGGTTTCGATTCGCTCGGTATGAATTTACCGTTCTCTACACACGATGTCTTCAAAATCGAGCCTCTACCGGTAGTCGCAGTAGTCGAGCGAACGCTGACACCGGCAGCCAAGCCGTCTACTAGATCTGAAACTTGTCGCAGCTTCCATGCCCCGACGAACCCAGGCAGGCGTGTACGTCCGGTGAGGAGCTGCTGCATCATGCCCTGCTTGATCGCCTGCTTCTTGACGATGAGCCGCTCAAGGGTGGCGATCAGGTCGTCAATGTCCCACAGTGCGGCAGCGATGCGTTTCTGCTCCCCTTGATTGATGGGGATCCTGATATTCAGACCCTTTACAATGTCCGTATTCACGTTCATCTGAGAGCCAGACTGGCCTGCCTCGCGCAGTTTACCTTCGGATGCTTTTAGTAGATAGAGCAAGAATTTTTGATCTACCTTCAGGTTCTCCAAGGCTACAAAACCGTCATGGATGCATGTTGGAATTCCGGTTATCACCGGGACGCCAACTGTAGCGGCGATACTCATGATCAGTGTGCCACGCGCAAGGTACCGACTTCGAGCTATCCCATCAGACGATAATGCCTGCGTAGTTTGGAGGAGTGTCCGTCCATCAGATCGGTTTACGTCAGCAATTCGGACCCAACGAACATCGCTTCCGCTGTCGAACCACCTCGCCGATGCAATCGGACGAGGAGAAGCGCCACGGGACACGGACGCCACCGAACCGATCGTCGTCTCTTTCCATTCAGCCACAACCGTCATTAAGTCGAAACCCCCATTGCAGCTAGGTGTTCGGCAACCTTGGCTTCAAGTTGATCGAGCTCGGCATCGAGATCTGGGACGGTTGCCGCATAGCGTTCGCCGAGTTGTTGGATGCGCGCGACCAGGTCGAGGGTGAGCGCTTCGACTTCACCTACCACGCGGTGCACGATGGTTGCCTGCCATTTGTCGTCGAGCACGAGTGTTTTGATGTCGTTTTCGGTGAGGTCGCCGTATTTTTTGAGCGTGGCGAGGTCGAGTTCGTTCTGGGCTTCCTTGACGGCTTTCTTGGCGGTGGCTTCGGCGTTGTACAGCTCGATCGCCTGCTGCAGTGCCTCGATCTCCTCGGGATCACCACCCTTCTTGATCGCCTTCAATCGTCCGGCGACGAGGGCTTTGGAGATCTTGTCGTCGCCCATGGCGTCGGCGAGCAGTCCGTCCTCGACGGCGTGTTCTTCGAGGTATTCCTCGACGGCGCGGGTGGCCTCGTCGGCGGCGGCGGTGAGCTCGTCGATTCTGGCCTGTGCGTCGGCGAAGTAACGGGCGACGATCAGCGCCGGCGGGATGAGGTCCGTCTTGTATTTGGTGGCGCCGCGCCCGGAGCCGACGACCAGGTCGGGGGTTTCGGAGAGTTTGCGGTCCTTGTCCTCGATGGTCTGGCGGGGTCGGGCGGCAGCGTGCCAGCCGTCGGCCAGGAGCAGGTAGACGTCGTCGTGCATGACCTCGTGCCAGTAGGTCATGAGCTGTTCGTAGATGTCGTATTCGTCGAGTAGTGGGATGGGTTTGAAGCGGGCCAGCAGGTCGTCGCCGAGGGCGGCGATCAGGTCGTTCGGTGTGGTGTCTTCGTCGATAGCGGCGAGTGTGTCGCGGTGCGCGGCGAACCAGTCGGTGGTCAGTGTCCGGGCTTCGTCGGTGAACTGCTGGAACTCGGTGGAGTCGAGGATGGCCTGCTGGACCTGGCTCACGTCGATGGCCAGGTCGCTGTAGCCGAGGCGGTTTGGGGTGAAGAGATGACCGCGTAGCTGGGGGAAGGCGTCCCAGTAGTTGCTGAGGGCGTCGAGGTCGCGGTCGGGGATGCCGCCGTGGAGGTGGGCGTGCAGATCTTGGAGGTCTTCGGGTTCGGAGGAGTCAATGTAGCGGGGGATGTTGAGGTTGTAGTCGTTTTTCGGATCGGCGATCTCGCGAAGCGGCACCATGCGGGAGTAGCGGTCGATCTCGATCTGCTTGGTGAAGGTGTCGACGATCTTGTGAAGGTCCTGGCTGCGCAGACGGTTCTTGTTGCCGTCCTTCATAAAACCTTTGGAGGCGTCGATCATGAACACCCCGGTGCGGGCCGGGGCGTTCTCCTTGTCGAGGACGACGATGCAGGCCGGGATGCCGGTGCCGTAGAACAGGTTCGCCGGCAGCCCGATGACACCTTTGACGAAGCCGTGTTGGAGCAGGTTGCGGCGGATCGTCGCCTCGGCGTGGCCGCGGAACAGCACCCCGTGGGGCAGGATGATCGCGGCCTTGCCGGTGCTGTTGAGGGACTTAAGCGCGTGCAGCAGGAAGGCGTAGTCGCCGTTCTTCTCCGGGGGGCGGCCGTATTCGAAGCGGCCGTAGTCGTGCTCGAGGCCGTTGCTCCAGGATTTGACCGAGAACGGCGGGTTCATGACGACGAAGTCGAAGGTCCGCAGTTGGTCGTTGCGGGTAAACTGCGGGTTGGTGAGGGTGTCGCCCTTTTCGATCTCGGCGATCTCGTTGCCGTGCAGGATCATGTTCATCTTCGACAGCGCCCAGGTGGCGTTGTCTTTTTCCTGGCCGTAGATCGTCATGCCACGCGGGGCCTCGGCGGCGGCTTTGAGCAGCAGCGAGCCGGACCCGCAGGCCGGGTCGTAGACGGTGTGGTCCTGGCGGGGGTGCGGTCCGATACCGACAACCTTGGCGAGGATGCGAGAGACCTCGGCGGGGGTATAGAACTGGCCCTTGGACTTGCCGGAGTCGGTGGCGAAGTGGCGCATCAGGTACTCGTAGGCGTCGCCGAGCAGGTCGTCGCCCTCGGCACGCGAACCCCGGAAGTCCAGGTCGTTGAAGATGGTGACCAGCTTGGAGAGCCGGTCCTGCATCTCCTTGCCCTTGCCGAGTTTTTCCTCGTCGTTGAAGTCGGCCTGGTCGATGACGTTGCGCAGACCGTTGGCCTCGGCCAGCGCGGCGATGATCTTGTTGAAGCGGTCGCCGATCTCCTTGTCGCCTTTGGCGGCGAGCATGTCGTCGAACGATCCGCCCTCCGGCACGTCGATCAGGCTGTTCGGATCGGTCTTGGCCTTGTCGGACACGTACTTCACGAACAGCAGCGTCAGGATGTAGTCCTTGTACTGGCTGGCGTCCATCCCGCCGCGGAGCTGGTCGCAGCTTGCCCACAACGACGAGTACAGATCGGACTTCTTGAGCGCCACGGTCGCCTTCCTGTCGTGCCTGCGGATCGTTCGTCGACGGGTGCCGCCGAATCGATACCGTTCGAACCTGCATTGAATCGTGCCACCCCGACAAACCCCTCGGGGACGGGAGTTGCCTCCAGAACGCCTCTCCACCGGCGCCCGTCCCATCTCGGCCCTCCCAGCCTGCGGGCCGGCGTGCACCACCTCGGCCGAGGTGAGTACCGGTTCAACATCCCTCCAGCACTGCCATCAGGTCCTTGAGCAGGGCGTCGGTGCGGTCTTCGATCTCATCGAAGACCTCGGCGAGATCCTCAAGGTTCTCGTGGTCGCGGCGTCGGGATGCAGTGCCGTGTTCGTAGTAGTCGGGGTCGAGGTCGATCTGGGGTTCGACCCAGACCTCGGCGTCGTCCGGAGGACACACCGGCAGCACCTTCCGGACCGGAGCATGGCCGGACAGATGCGCTCGCACCAGGGTCGATACCGAGTGCGGGGTCATCGGTTGCGCGTGTGGGAGGTGTCCCCAGCGGTCGATCGGGCACAGCAACGGCTGGCGCGCCTGTTCGGCATCGAGCGGGTCGGCGATGATTTCGGTGGGGGCGGTGAGGTGATGGCGCAGCAGATGGGTGCCCGGGTACTGGTCGAGGAACGTCTGGATGTTTGCCCACCGTCGATAGATCGCAGCTGGATCGCATCCGGTCTCGGGATCGGGTACGAGCCGGAATTGTTCGCCGGACCGGGTCGTGACCATAAGTGTGTCGCCGTCGAGGCGGAGGTCGCGGCGGCGTAGCCGGGTGAGGTCGGTGAAGTTCATGCCGGTGGCGGCAAGGACCAGCAGCAGCGCGTCGCGACGGCCGAACAGTCCACTCGACCAACCCTCGGTGGGTAGCTCGACCGCCCGCTGCCTCAGCAGGCGCTCGATCCGGTCGAGGCGCTGGGCGCGGGCGGCATCGAGGTGCCGGCGCACCGTCTCGGTGCGCCCCGGCGGCGGGTAGCCGTGCCCGGTGTGGACGGCGTTGATCGCCGACATCCGGCGCCGCTGCGTTGCGGCCGTAGCGGGGTGTTCGTGTAGGAACAACGCCAGGGTCTGAGGCGCAACAGGGGTGGGTTGGTGGTCCGCAGCGGCACACCAGTCGGCGAACAGCATCCAATCGTGCCGGTAGCGGGCGGGGATCCGCAGGCCGAGGTTGGCATCGCGAACATCGTTGTGGTGGAACGCTTCTCGGTCGATTCTGGCCATCGCGGTCACAATCCGAGATTGGTCACGGCGTTGCCGATGAGCGGGGCATGTTCGCGGGCGTAGGTTTCGAGCATGGCGGGGGGACTGTGCCCGGTCTGGCGCATAATCGCGTGCGCACTGGCACCGTTGCGGAAGGCCTGGGTGACGAACCCGGCCCGCAGCGAATGCCCACCCAACTGTTGCACGATGTCGGCGTCGTAGCCGGCCTGAGCGGCGCGGCGCCGGATCACCTGGTGCACCGCCGCCCCCGACAACGCGGTCTCGGAGAGGTTGCCGTTCTTGCGGATCGATCGCAAGAACGGCGAGGACGGCACCATGCGCGGCCGCACACCGCGGCACACATGCGCTTCGAAGGGTTCCGCGCCCCGGAGCAGCCGGATGACGGCGGGGCGGCCCCCGGTGTCGAAGGCGGCGACGACCTGTGCCCACCGCATCCACGCACAGGGCGGGCAACTGGTGTGGTTGTGGGTGAACGGCAGCGCCCGGACACTCCCCCGCCCTTCCTGATCCGTCTTGGTCTTGCGCAGGCGGATGTGCAGGCCGTCGAGCCGGTGCAAGGACACGTCACTGCAGGCGAGGGCAACAAGTTCGCTGCGCCGGAATGCGCCGGCGAAGCCGAGCAGCAGAATCGCACCGTCGCGGCGTTCGAGGACCTCCGCGGCCCAGCTGCTGCTGTCGGCGCGCATCTTGTCGACGATGGTGATGATGTCGGCGGTGAGCAGCGGCGCCCGGGGAGTGCGGGGCCGCTCCCCCGCCGTCGCGTAGTCGCGGCGGATCCCGGACAAGGTCGCGGCGACCAGCTCGTCCGCCCCGGGGGCGGGATGGCCGGCGCGGCGGTGGTGGTAGCCGATCCCGGCGACCCACCGCGCGAGGGTGGCCGGCGAGTAGGCCCGCTCCCCCGCCTCCGTCACCGTCGAGGCGGCGCCCAGCAGGTAGGCGGCAACGGTGAGCGGATGCGCCGGCAACGCCGCGTGACCTTCGCGCTGGCACCAGGCGGTGAAGCGTTGCCAGTCGGCGGCGTAGTTTCGCCGGGTCGACTCGGACCGCGACCGCGAGACGGTCCCCGCCATTTTGGTGAGGGTTTCATCCGGCAACACCGGCATGGCGGGGTCTCCGAAGGTCGGGACAGGCACGGACACGTCGTCGGAGTGGCTCGTGAGCAGGTGGTCGGGCACGAACACGGAGCCTACCCCCCGGCACCGACGCTCTCGAGCAGGAAAACGCGCTCATCTGCGGTTTCGAACTTGATGGTGCGCTAATGGCAATTATCGGCACTGACCCCGCACAAACCATGACTGACATAGCACCAGGGCGAAAATCCGCCCGGTTTATCCAGTTGTTTGTGTCGAGATGCGGCGAAGATTAGCGAGATGGACGGGGCAGATTAACTGGGCCGTCCGCAGCTTTATAAGGCTTCTGAGCTGCGGTTTCCCGGAATGAAACCTTGACTGGCGCGCTCGTCTCACCGAGCCTCTGTCAATCTGTAGCGGCGTGTCCTGTCAATCTTCACTGCATCTCGACAGTTTGTAGGTTCCACTGTCCTTTGCCATTTGATCTGAGGCATCGTCGGTGTGTCTGAGGCAAGTACAAGGTTTTTGCCACTAAGTTGAGGCAGACCGTTCCCCACCTGCGCGTTCAGGAGGCTGGTGCCTTGGCTGGTGTCGCTGCCGTAGGGGCTGGGGAGGATTACCAGGTCGAGTTCATAGGCCCGGATGGACAACGGTGTGAGGTCCCGTTGTCGTCGTGTGCGACCGTGCGGTTCGAAGACGCCTCGCCGGTGCGCGGATTCCCGTCGTATCGGGGGCAACGGAGCTTTCCAGGCCTGTGGTGGTCGGCTACGACGGGTTCGCATGTCGGGTACGAGTCCTGGCTGGAGCGGGACTGGCTGATCGCCTTCGACTCAAGTCCTGAGGTGACGGGGATCGGTTCTCAGCCGTTTCGGTTGTCGTGGCGAGCAAAAAAGACCAAACGGCACACCCCCGATTACTTCCTGCGGCTGCGTGACGGCGGAGCAGTGGTGGTGGACGTGCGGGCCGATACTCGGATCGACGCCGAGGATCAGGCGGTGTTCGACACGACCGCGGCGGTGTGTGAGTTGCTCGGTTGGCAATACCGCCGTTTCGGTGAGATGGATCGGGTGCGGGCAGCAAACCTGCGGTGGTTGTCGGGCTATCGGCACCCGCGCTGCCGACGGGTGGGGCTGGCACCGAAGCTGGTCGAGAGCTTCGCTGTGCCGCGGCCGCTCTTGCTCGGCGCCGAGGACGTAGGCGATCCGATCGAGGTGCTGCCGACCCTGTTTCAGGCCAGTGATCTCGAGGACGCGCTCGCCAGCGTCGACGCGGCGATCCGGAAGATCGACTCGACCTCGAGGTGGTCGCCGCCAACCGTGGCGGAATGAACGGCATGGACGGCTTCATCGCCGAAGTCGCAGAGGTCGGCGTCGGCAATGCTTGCCGCTACATCCGTGGTGGGGACGCTGTCTACCAGTGGATAAATGACAACGGCCCTGTGGACCTGATGCGTAGCGGCGTGAAGATCCAGCAGAAATTCGTCGCGGCCGGTGGCCGCTTCGGCCTCGGCGCGATCACCGAGCACCTCCACAGGTATCCCGACTTCGTCGCCAGCGGCGGGAAATACCAGATCCCCCGCGACCGCTTCGAGGTGATCCAGAAGCTGCACGCCATGCCACGCGAGGGAGCCGGCACGCTCCTGACGCGAGGCGGCGACGGTCCGTCGCTCACGGATTGGGAGCGGGTCCAGGTCTTTTTCGGCGAGGGATCTGTCGGCATCGGGTCGCTCGAGCCCTCCCACCTGAGGTACTCCGAGGTTCAAAAGGGCGCCTATCAACTGACGCTGGACACGGAGGAGGATTCCCTCCGCTCCACCGACCAGTCCCTACGGGACGATGCCTACCACAGAGGCCGGCCGACTCTGCGGGAAGGCGCGAAAGCCACACTGGCGGCCGCCGCCATCGAGGGCGGGCCGCTTTGGTGCTGGCCGAGGTTCGGAGAGAGCAGGTTGCGGAACCGATTGTCTCGGAATTGCGGCCGCAGCACGCCGAGTCCGTGCCCGAAAGGTACGATTTTCCCTGGTCAGCGGTGGGTTCAGGAAGACCCGGCACGGCGCCGGGTCTAGTGTGCGACGACGTGAATACACGCACGAGCGCGTGGCCTGCTCCGCTGCGGCGGGTCGGCGCGCAGGTGATGCGCAGCCCGGCCCGGGTGGTGGCATCGAGTTTCGCTCTCGCCCTGCTGGTGGGGACCGCCTTGTTGTTGGTGCCGGCCGCGACGCAGTCCGGGGTCGGTGCGGGAGTGTTGCCGGCATTGTTCACCGCGACGTCCGCGGTGTGTCTGACCGGGCTGATCGTCGTCGACACCGCGACCTACTGGTCCGGATACGGGCACGCGGTGATCGTGGCGCTGATCCAGGTCGGGGGATTCGGCATCATGACGATGGCCTCGCTGATCGGCTTGGTGCTGGCCAACCGCATCGGGCTGCGGGCCCGGCTCAACGCCGCCGCAGAGGTCCGCACCTCCGGACTGGGGGATGTCCGGTCCGTGATCGTCGGGGTGGTGCGTACCAGTGTGCTCATCGAAGCGGTCGTGGCGACGGCGTTGGCGGCCCGGTTCGTGATCGGCTACGACGAATCCGTGCCGCGGGCGGTGTGGCTCGGGGTCTTCCACGCGGTCTCGGCGTTCAACAATGCCGGGTTCGCGCTCTACAGCGACAACATCATCGGCTTCGCCGACGACCCGTGGATCTGCGTGCCGCTGCTGGTCGCGGTGGTCCTCGGCGGGATCGGTTTTCCGGTGTTGTTCGAGATCGGCCGGCATCTACGCGGCCGCAGCCGCCGGTGGTCGCTGCACACCCGGTTGACGGTGACGGTGACCGCGGTGTTGCTGGTGCTCGGCCCGCTGCTGGTCCTGCTTCTCGAGTGGCGCCACACCCTCAGCGGCCACCCGCTCGGGGCGAAACTGCTGATCGCCACCTTCCAAGGGGTCATGCCGCGCACGGCCGGGTTCAACAGTGTCGACTACGCCCAGATGGACGAGGCGACGCTGCTGGTGACCGATGTGCTGATGTTCATCGGTGGCGGCAGCGGCGGCACCGCCGGCGGCATCAAGGTCACCACCTTCGCGGTGCTGCTGTTCGTCATCGCCGCCGAGGTGCGCGGGGAGAAATCGGTGACGATCTTCGACCGGCGCATCGACCCCCGGGTGCAACGCCAAGCCCTGTCGGTGGCCTTGATCGGGGTCGCGCTGGTGGTGATCCCGACCCTGGCCCTGCTCGCCGGCACCGGATTCGATCTCAACGCGCTGCTGTTCGAGGTGATCTCCGCGTTCGCCACGGTGGGACTGTCCACCGGCATCACCGCGCAACTACCGGCCTGGGGACAGCTGATCCTTGTCGTATTGATGTATCTGGGCCGGATCGGTCCGATCACGCTGGTCAGCGCGCTGGCCGCCCGGGAGAACAATCGCCGTTTCGAACGTCCCGTAGAAAGGCCCTTCATTGGCTAGAAACCCCGCCGCTGACGTCGTCGTGGTCCTCGGTCTGGGCCGGTTCGGCAAGTCGCTGGCGCTCGAGTTGATGGCGCAAGGCACCGAGGTGCTCGGCATCGACTCCAGCGAAGCGGTGATCGACAAGGTCTCGAATCGGCTCACCCATGCCGCGGTCGCCGACACCACCGACGAGGAGTCCCTGCGCCAGCTGGCGGTACAGGAATACGGCCGGGCGGTCGTGGGGATCGGCTCCGATCTCGAAGCGAGCCTGCTGACGGCGTCGGCGCTGATCAACATGGCGGTGCCGAACGTGTGGGCCAAGGCGATCAGCAATGCGCACGCAAAGATCCTCACCCAGATCGGAGTGCATCATGTCGTGCGGCCCGAGCACGACATGGGCAAACGCGTCGCGCATCTGGTGCGGGGCCGGATGATGGACTACATCGAGTTCGATGACGGTTTCGCCATGGTCAAGACCAGCCCGCCGGCGTTCATGGTCGGCCAACCCTTGGCGCAGACCACCATCCGTAGCCGGTACAAGGTCACGGTAGTGGCGATCAAACGACCCGGCGAAGGGTTCACCTATGCCACCGCCGACACCATCGTCGCTCCGGGCGACACCATCATCGTCTCCGGTCAGGTCCGTGACACCGAACGTTTCGCCGAGCTGACCTGAGCCCCGACTCCTCCTCGGATTGGGGGGATGAGTCACAGCGAACCGATCAGGATCAGCAGCGGCCGGATCGTTCGGCGGTACCAGAATGCCGAACCCGAACGAAGACACAGTCGGGTCGTGCACCGACCGGTTCACCGAGGAGCGGCCAGTCCGGTCTCCGAGGTCTCTAAGCTGACGGGCATGACTGGGACAGTCCTGTGAGCGGCCGACGGATGGGTGCGTTCGATCATGCCCGGTAAGTTGCGGGTGCCGCTGCGGCGTTCGGACACCCTCACCGACCGTCCCGACTTCGCGCTCGTGGGTGTGCTGCGCGTACCGCAGGAGCTCACCAGTCCGGGCCGGGCGATCGTCCGCCGAATCGGGTACGCCCTGGCCGCGCTGATGGTGGCAGTGGTCGTGGTGTATCTGGGTCGGGACGGCTACCGCGATGTACAGGACAATCCGTTGTCGCTGCTCGACTGCATCTACTACGCCACCGTGTCACTGTCGACCACCGGCTACGGCGACATCGCACCCCTGACACCGCAGGCCCGGCTGACCAACGTCCTGGTCATCACACCGCTGCGGGTGTTCTTCCTGATCGTGCTGGTCGGTACCACCTTGTCGGCGTTGACCGAAAGTTCACGGCAGGCGTTCAAGATTCAGCGGTGGCGTCGGCGCACCCGCAGTCACAGCGTGGTCGTCGGGTACGGCACCAAGGGCCGCAGCGCTGTCGATGCCCTGCTCGCCGATGGACTCCCTCCGTCGGAGATCGTGGTGGTCGACACCGATCCGATCAGTCTGGACATCGCGTCGCGCCAGGGCCTGGTCACCGTGCAGGGTTCGGCCACCAAGTCGGATGTGCTGCAACTGGCCGGGGCGCGGCATGCCGCCTCGATCGTCGTGGCCGTCAATCGTGACGACACTGCGGTGCTGGTGACCCTGACCGCCCGCCAGCTCGCCCCCCAGGCACGCATTGCCGCCGCGGTCCGCGAGTCGGAGAACACCCATGTGTTGCGCCAGTCCGGTGCCGACACCGTGGTGGTCTCGGCCGAGACGGCGGGCCGGTTGCTGGGGCTTGCTCCCACGACGCCCACGGTGGTGGAGATGATCGAAGACCTGCTGACCCCGGAGGACGGTTTCGCGGTCTCCGAACGCGAGGTCGCACCCGACGAAGTCGGCCTCCCGCCACGCCAGTTGCCCGAGATCGTGCTCGGTGTCGTCCGTGACGGACAGTTGATCCGGGTGGATTCTCCCGAGCTCGTCGTCGTCGCCGCCGACGACAGGCTGCTGTATCTGCGCGTGGAGTCGAACTGATACCGGTTGCGCGAGAACTCCGGTAGCGGCACGCACTTCGGTGCAGGTGTCCTGCTCCTACAACAAGGGGGCACGATGGACTGGTCCCTGAGGGACTTACGATCTGCACCGGAGGCACAATGACCGACGATATGACCGGAGCTCCTTACCGCAACGGCGTTGGCAGCACCGCCTTGATCGCCGGTATCGCGGCGGCGGTGTTCGCTTTCGTGCCGTTCGTCGGGGACCTCGTCACCGTCCCCGCCGGGGTGATCGCCGTGGTATGCGGATGGATCGGCCTGAACCGCGTCGACAAGGGCCTCGCGTCGAACCCACGCGAGGCCCTGCTCGGCGGCGGGCTCGGCGTGGCCGCCTTGTTTGTCGTCTTCCTCGTCTTCGCCGCGACGTCCGCCGGCTGATGCCCGCCGTGCGCTGCGGTCCACGCATGTCGATGTGCGGTACGGTCGACAAACATTAGGTGACACTAAAAGTCACGATGGCTCTTCGGCTGACCCTCGACACCTGTGATGTTTGACGATCCCCAAACAGCACACTCCGAAACGGCCTGGCACTCGATCGCATCCTGCCGAATCGAGTCGCCGGACCGTCCTGTTTAACCGTCCTGCATCTGGATCTCGTATCGCTGACCCAAACAGTGCGGTGGTCGCCTCAGGGTTGGAATCCTGATCGGATATGCCCGATGCAGCACCGCGGGCCAAGATCTGCGAGCCCAACGCACGGCCCTCAAACGCCTCGGAGCCCGCGACGACCGGATCTACACCGACAAGGGCTACACCGTCGCCGACGCCCACACCTACGCCGTCCGCAGCTAGAGTCACGGCGTCGAAGGGGCCGCGACTGCTCGAACCCGGTGATCCCCCAGGTCACCGAGTTCGGGCCGAGGCCCCGCAAGGGATCTTCGGACCGAGAGTTGGGCAGTAGCGGCCCCCCGGACTCGCTGGACGGGACTGTAGCGCATCCACCAGACACCACCGACCATGATCACGAAGGGTGGACTTCGGTGTTGTTGGGCCACCTCCGCCGCGCTGCCTCTACGGGCCACCGAGCGGGCTCCGATCCCATCCCCGACCCGGTCATTCGAAGGCAAGCCGGCGCGCAGCGGTGGCGCGGCAGCACCAGATTCAGAGGCCGGCCGATCCGAGTCCGCGAACGAGGACGTGCGTGCCGCTCGCGGACGCCGCAGAACCGCGGCCAGGACGAACAGTGATGCGATCGCCGCAAACCGAGACCTGGACCGGGTGAGCCGGCCGCAAGAAACCCCGCCGCCAACAATGCGTCGAGCACCGCCAAGAGCAGACAGGTACCGAATCCCGCACGACCGAGCAGCATCTTCTGTACACCCCCATCACTCCCCCATCCTGTGGCCGTGTCCAGCACCTCGATGCCGGACACGGGCCACCTTCGGTGTCCACCGAAACGAGCGTCGCTGCCGCGCCGCCCTGCACAACAACTCCGAGAAGGCGCCCTTCTGGCCATCCGATTTTGACCTGCGGTCCGCTTCGCACAACCCCCGGCGCTGCGCGGCCTGGTGGCCCGGAAAATTCTTTCCCCCGCTTCGCTCCTCGAAAGATTTTTCCGTCCGGGGGTTGCACTCCCGCGGCCCTGTGCAGGTCGTCATCTCCTTGCCAGAAGGGCACCAAGAACAGGCGGGCCGAGTAGCTCCGCCCCGACACTGAGGAGGCGGCTCATGACCGAGCCCATCAAGATTGACAACACCGGCGAGATGATCGCTGCCATCCCGGCCATGCTGGGCTTCGTGCCGTCGCAGTCGGTCGTGCTGGTCTTCCTCGCGGGAAACCGGCTATCCCACATCGCTCGGATGGACTTCGGCGAGATGGACCATCCGCTCGTCACCGCTGCGATCAACCGCTCCAATGACACCGAGGGCGTGTACGTCATCGTGGTCGCCGAAAGCCGCACCTTCCACGAGGTGCTCGACGAGTCCGAGCGGGTGATCGCCATGCTGCTCGGTGCCGGAGCCGATGTGTGGGGCAGCTTCTACACCCCGAGCATCCGCGGCAGCGAGACCTGGACCGACATGCGTGGGCTGTTCGAGACCGGCACGGTCCCCGACCCCGCCACCACCGAGGTGGGCGCCGCGACCGTACTCAACGGCCGCACCATCGCCCGCGACCGCTCCGAGCTCACCGCCCGCTACCGCCGCAAGGACTCAGTGACCGTCACCGATCGCCGACGCGCCCGCGCCGCGAAAGAGACGATGGGAGAGGAGTTCGCGAGCAGCATCATCCGCGAGCTGGCCGAGCTGGTAAGCACCCGCACCACCCCCGACTCCGCTCTCGCCGCACGAGTCGGACTGCTGCTCACCACCGACATCCACGCCCGTGACGCCATCTTGGGACTGGCGGTGATCGACCCGAACGTCGCCTCCGAAACGATGGAAGCGATCGCCAGCAAGCTGCGCACCCGCGAGCGTGTGGCAGCGTTGACCGTCGCCGGGTTCTTCGCCTACGTGAACTTCCAGGGACCGGCCGCCGGAAGCGCGTTCACCGCCGCCCGAGAGGAAGCGACCCAGCACCCGCTGTGCGACACCCGGATGCTCGGACTGCTCGAGCAAGCCCTCACCGCAGGGCTGCACCCGACAATGATTCGCAAGCTCGCAGGCACCGGAGTCCGTATCGCCCGCGAGAAGTTCCGCGTCGAGCTCCCCGCGCCCAGCGGCGACTGGATCTGACAGCACAACACGGGCGAGGCCCCCGGAATCCCTAGTTCCGGGGGCCTCGCCCGTTGCGCTGGAGCGTCGGTCAGGCATCGAGCCTGACCGACGCTAGCGCACGTCCTACAGCGCACAGCATAACCACGCGCACGCCGTCAGAGACCGTCGCGCTCCGCATCGTCGGGGAACACGAAATCGACCGCCGACGGTTGCGACCGGGACACACTCTCACCGCTCACGATCGCTTTGAGCTCGCTCTCACTCGGACGGATGTCGTGCTTGATCGCGTCGTACAACTGCTTTTCTACGTGTGACCGTTCCACCATATTGACCCTCCTGCCGGCCTGGAGTCTGCTCCTGCGCGTCGGGATGCGGAGGTCGGGTCACTGGTTCCGACCCGTATCTGTGTTCTACAGGCTGCTCGCGCGTTCTGCGCACGAGCCAAGCTTCCTGTCACGCGCGGATCGTCGATGTTCTCCGCGCGACTGATTCTCTTCTTTAGTCGGCTACCTCGACGAAACTTGGAGGTCCAAGGCGACCAGGCTGCTGCGCTCAGTTCGATTGCCGCCTCCTGGACAAGATCGGCCAACCGACGATCGATCCCTGCATCCTCCTCGTCCCCGCCGCCTGCCTCCCAGTTTTCGTTGCTCTCCCACCAAGCGGTGTAGGCGAAAATCGTGTATTGCTCGACAACCCGCTGCGGAATTTGGGAGACCAAGGCGGCAGCTTCCAGTTCACGGATGCTCTCGCGGAACCCTGGACCGATTGTGGTCGTACTCGCCCACCGCACGGTCTCGGTCTGCGCCAAGTGCTTCAGCACCTCGCTTCTCAGCTGGCGACGTTGCTGTGCGCCGATGAGGTACTGGCCGATAAACGAGCCAATGCCCAGTGCACTGATGACAGAAGCGATAGCGGGTATGTCCACCACGAAATCGTAGTAGTGCTGCGGAAAAGACGAGGTCGCACCCATGCAGCACTGCTGATCGCCTCAGAACAAGGTGCCTTGACAATCACCCGGATTGGTCTTGGCATGGAACAACGCAGCTTCGTCGTAGCCGTTGCGCAGTGCTTCACGGATAGCGACAGATCGCTCGTAGCGTGAGCGCCCTTGACCGTCGAGCAACGCATGACCAGAAAGTCTTCCCTGGGCGATCGCGTAACGCACGTTCTCACTGTGCGTGGACTCCACCAAATGCCCCAACCCGACACGCACGCACAACGGCTCGTTGCACTTGTGCTCGCACACCACATCCGGTGTCAGAGGCCCGTGCACCAGCTCCACCGAGAAACGATGCGCAAGCATCGTGCGTTGCCGGTTCTCACGCTGGAAGTTGAACCGCCCGTACCCGTCGGGCGCACTGATCGCACCGACCCAGTACCAACACGTCGGGGACTTGACGACCTTCGACCAGAACGCCGCGATGTTCGCCTTCGACGGTCGCAGCGAATTGTCCACCACCCGGACCCGCCGCGGCCGTTCCTCCGACTCCTCAGCAACGAACTCGACGTCGAGATCCGGGAACCCGATGTCGAGCGCGGGTTCCACATCGTCAGTCATGACCGCAGCATCACGACGCCGCAGGCACCGTCTGCTGATCGTCGGACGACGGTGCATCCGACTCGGCGACATCGGCGGCACCGAGATCTGCCTTGGCTTGCATGATGAGCTTCTTCGCTTCGCGGGTGCTCACGCCGAGCAACGGTGCCAGCTCCGACGCCGAGGCGCTGCGACTGAACGTCACGATCGCTTCCGCGTACTCGCGCAGCAGCGACGATTCCTGCTCGCGCTCCTGCGGAGTCAACGTCTCCGTGCCGGCTTCCATCTCCCGCTGGATCTCGGCGATCTTCGCCGCGTACTCCTCTTGGATCTTCTTGATGCGACGATCCCGGGTCTGCTCGAGCCGTTCGATCTTCTTCAGCGGAGCCTGTGCCCGCGAGGCGACCGTTACTTCGAGCTTGGACAGCTTGTCCGTCGCTTCATGGATGGGGCCGGCCAACGCTTCGAGTTCCGCCTGACGAGCGAGCAGTCGCTCCCGTTGACGGCGGGCGTTTTCCCGAACGTTCGGCGTCGTGTGCGGACGAAGTGAGCGGCGAGATGCCGGTTGGGAAGTCGAAGCCATAGGCCGGAAGTGTAGCGGCTCGCGCCGGTCGCGGGGAGGCCGACGACCAGAACCGAAGGCACTCCGCTGTCGTCCTGATCCGGTCACCACACCGACAAACCGTGACGCTCACGCTCCCAACACACGCAGCTCCGCTGCTCGGACAGGACCATCGAGGTCCTGTCCGGCCTTCGACCGAACTCCGTTCGCTCGAACAATCTTCACACACCTCATGCACTAAAGGTGCGACGTGGCATAATCGGCGCCGTGATGACCGTCCATAAGCTCAATGCTGGGGACGGCTATGTCTATCTCACCAAGCATGTTGCCAAGGGCGACGCCACCGAGTCCCGCAAGTCCGGTGCGGTCGACTACTACGTCGCCAAGGGAACCCCGCCGGGGGTGTGGTGCGGGAAACTGGTGGAGAAGGTCGGTGTCGAGGTCGGCACCGAAGTCACCGAATCGGCGATGCGGTCGGTGTTCGGTGCGGCTCGTACTCCGACTGCTTTGGATACCAAGCCCGGACCCGGAGCCTCAGCCAAGGACCATCTGAACTGGTCACAGAGCACCGCCCTCGGACGGGCGTTTTCGTGGTTTCAGAACAGTCAGGAATACGTCCACGACGTCGAGGAACTGTGCACTGCCTACAAGGCCAAGCACGGCGATTACCCGACCACCGAGGCGAAGAAGGAAATTCAGTTCGCCACCGCCCGCAAGCACCTGAGCCGCGAAAGCGGTGAGCAGGCCGGGCTGCTCAGCGACGAGAGTGTGTGGAAGTTCATCACCGAGCAGTACAACAAGGCACGTCAGCCGGTGGCCGGCTATGACCTGGTGTTCACCCCGATGAAGTCCATCTCGTTGCTGTGGGGCCTGGGCGACGATCAGGTCAAGACCGCGGTCGAAGAAGCACACAAGCAGGCCGTGGACGAAGCATTGGAGTGGATCGAAGATCACGTGATCTACACCCGCCGCGGCAAAGGCGGGGAGCGCAAGGTCAAGGCCGAAGGGCTGTTGATCGCCCGGTTCGATCACTTCGACAATCGCGCTGCGGACCCGAACCTGCACACCCACAGCGCCGTGCTCAATCGTGTCTATGCCGAAGGCCGATGGACCACCATCGACGGGTCCATTCTCTACAAGGCGAACGTGTCGGCGTCGGAGAAGTACAACACTCGGGTGGCCGATCTCGTGGCCCGCAAGCTCGGTGTCACCTTCGCTCCGAGGCCGGATACGCCGGTCGGCAAGCAACCGGTCTACGAGGTCGAAGGCATCCCGTTGTCGCTCATCGAGGAGTTCTCCCGCCGCGCCGCGATCGAGGCACGCCAGGAAGAGCTGGCCCGCGACTACAAGACCCGCTACGGCAAGAACCCGCCGAAGAAGGTGCAGTACGCCCAGGCGCAACAGGCCACCTTGGACACCCGCAACGCGAAGAATCCCCCACGCTCCCTGGCCGAATTGCGGGCCGAATGGCGCGAGCGCGCCGAGGCGATTCTCGCCGGGAACAATCCCGCCGAGCTGGTCGAATCCGTCCGCGGGGAACGGGACCGCCGACCGGAGTTGACTCCCGGGCAGGTGCCGGCGCTCGTCGACGAGGTCGTCGACACGCTCTCGCACAAGGTCGGTTCGTGGACGGTGTTCTCGGTGACCGCCGAGATCGAAAGGCGCCTGCGAGAGTTCAGTTTCGCCGACGACGAGCAGCTACGCGCGCTCCACGATGATGCACTCGAACTCGCACTGCGCGACTACTGCCTGCCCATCGACATCGAGGAATACCACCTGCCCGAGCGGATCAGCGACCGCGTCGAACGGGGACGTCGACGTAGTCTGCTGGTCGATCGCGCGCAGATGCGCTACACCGCGCAAGCGGTTCTCGACGCCGAGGACTTCATGCGTCAACAGGCCGAGATGGACGACGAGCACATCGTGGACGACCGGATCATTCGCCGCAAGATCCGCGCCGTCGAGGAGGCGAACGGCCACGAGCTCGGTGCCGATCAGCTCGCGATGATCACCCACTTCCTCACCGTCGGAAAACGGGTCGCGGTGGCGGTAGGTGCGGCCGGTGCCGGCAAGACCACCGCCGCGACGGTGATCGCCCGCGCCTGGGAAGCGGTCAACGGAAACGTCATCGCTCTGGGGCCGTCGGCCCGTGCCGCCGAAGTGCTCGGTGAGGAAATTTCGGTGCAGGGACGCACCATTGCCGACGTGCTCACCCGCCACCGCGTCGGCATCGCAACCGGCATCGGCAAGGGTGATCTGTTGCTGGTGGACGAGGCGGGCATGGCATCGGCCCGCGATCTGGCCGACCTGACCCGCATCGCCACCGAGTCCGGTGCGGTGGTGCGGTTGTTGGGTGATCCGCAGCAGCTCGCTTCCGTCGAAGCCGGTGGCGTTTTGCGTGATCTGGCCGATCGCACCAACGCCCCGTTCCTGCGCAAGGTCCACCGTTTCGCCACCGTCGGTGAGGCCGAGGCGAGCCTGCGCTTGCGCACGGGCGATGTGACGGTGCTCGAGTGGTACGAGCAGAACGATCGCATCCGGCAGGGCATGGCGCACGAGCTGGCCGATGCAGTGTTCGACGCCTATGTCGCCGACGTCGAGGCCGGTCAGGTCGCGTTGATGGTCGCTCCGACCAACGATCTGGTGCGCGAGCTCAACGAGAAGGCCGCCGCCTACTACCGCACAGGCGGCACCGTCACCGGACCCGGCATCGTCCTGGCCGACGGTCTCGAAGCAGCCGTGGGGGACGTGGTGGTCACCCGGAAGAACAATTCGAAGTACGTCGTCGAGGACTCCGACGGCAACACCTCGGGCCGGGTGAAGAACGGCGATCTGTGGACCGTGGCTGCCATCGGCGACGACGGATCGCTGCGGCTGCGCAACAACATCAGCGGCGGCCAGGTCACCGTCGCCGCCGACTACATCACCGACAACGTGCAACTCGGATATGCGACCACCGTGCACCGCTCGCAGGGCATGACGGTGGGAAGCTGCCATGTGCTCGCCGGGGCAAACATGGATCGCCAGTCGCTGTACGTCGCGCTCACCCGCGGCAAGCACGACAATATCGTCTACGCTGCCAACGACGAGCTGCCCGACTGGGACTTCGAACATCGCCCCGACGAGCATCCCGGCGCGATCGGTCTGCTCGCGAAGATCATCGCCCGCGACGGTTCCCAGCGCACCGTGCACCAGATGATCGAGGACGAACAACGCAAGGCCGCATCCTGGTCGACGATCGTCGATATCTACATGCTGGCCGTCGGGGAGCTGTACGAGGACTACACCGAACAGCTCCTGGGCCGGATTCTCACCGACGAGCAGTTCGGCTGGGTGCACAGCCTCGGCGGGTGGGATCAGATCGTCACCTACGTCGCCCAATCGGAAACCTTCGGCTGGGACACCGAGACTCTGCTGCGCGAGGCCGCCGCCGTGATGAGCTCCGAAGGCAGAGCCGGCCGGATCGACACCGAGACCAACTCCCCCGGCCAGGTCATCGCCCGCGCCCTGAAGAACCGCATCGACAACTCCGACGGAGCGCAACTGCCACGCCGCCGCACCGACGCGGTAGCCGCCTACCGCGTGCCAGCACTGACCGACGCCGCGGCCGCAACCGATCCCATCCTCGCCGCCTACGCCCGCTCGTGCGAGCAGCAGATGCACGCGTTCATCGACTCCTACACCACCACCGCCCTCGAACAGAACGCGCCGTGGATCACCACCATCGGCCAGCGGGGAACCGACCCCCGGCGAGTGCGGCTGTGGGAGGCCACGGTGCGGGAAATCGCGGTCTCGCGGGTGCTCGCCGACGCCCCCGCCGACGAGACCGATCCGATGGCGCACATCCGGCAGGCACGCCAGGGTGCGGTCGAGACGAACATCGAGCGGTTGCGCCGACCCGAGAACACCCGCGGCGAGGTGGCCGGACCCTACGCCCGCTACAGCGACGCCGAGCTGGCGTCCGCGCAAGGTGTCAGCCGGGGACGGCTCACCGAAGATGCGATGCTGCTGTCGCTGGCCCGCGACGAACTCGAGCGGGCACGAGGGGAGATGTCCGCCCTCTCGGGCGTGGAGCGGTCCCTCGCACAGGTCGAAATCGACGAACGCAACATCGCGGTGGTGCGTGCTGCCCGCACCCGACTCGATGCCCTGACCCGGTCCCCGCACGTGACCGAACACCAGATCGCCGCTGCCCGCGCCGCTGTGACCGCCGCCGAACAGGCAGCGCCGCCCGAGCGACGCTGGGCGGTGATCGAACGCGGTGCACAGCACTACCGCGCCGCCGAAGCCGCCAAGGCCCGCGCCCGCGCCACCGACGATCAGACCATCGGGCGGATCACCGACCGCATCACCCGACTCGAAGAATCGATCACCGCCGAACGCACCATCCTCGGCCAGATCGACGCCGAACTCGCCCGACGCAAGGCCGGCGGACCCGACTTCACCACCGGCATGTCGACGCGACGGACACGCACCGATTCGGGGGCGAACGTCCAGTTCGGTCTCGACCCCCTCGACCACGACACCGGACCGGAACGGGACCTGTAGGCCCGGACGCGGCGACCCCCGCCCCCGATGGCACAAGGAGAAGGACTATGGCGGACAACGACCAGAAGCGGCGGTTCCTGCGCAATCGGGGACGAGCAGCTCACCCCACCGAGGCGGCGAGTGCACCGAACTCGCCCGACGGGCCCTCGGCCGGTGCCCAGGCGAGACCGCAACCCCGACCGGCCAGGGCGCAAGCCAGCCAGGACGTGACCGACCTCGTCGGCTTTCTTCGCCAAGTCGACGGCCGCCGCGCTCAGGGGCATCCGGCCCCGGCACCGAAGAACCGAACCGAGGTTCTCGGCGCATTCCGGGGACAGCCCGCCGAGCAGACCACGGTCCAGATTCTGGCAGCAGCAGCAACAGCCCGGCATGTGGGCGCGCAGGCGCAGATCACCCGCAAATGGGAGCAGCTCGCGCAGGAGAATGCGGCACGACTGAACGCACTGCGAGCACAGCAGTACCGGCAAGAGCAGCAGCGATATGTGCAGGTGCAGATGCCCCCGGACGAGATCGCCCGCCGCCTCGCCGAGCGGCAGGCCACCGACCGGGACGCCGACAACCGCGTCTTCGACGCCGCCGCCGCCGTCGCATTGACCTACGTCGCCGCCCGAAGTGTGCCGTCGTTCGACAAGCTCGCCGAACTGTCCGAACAGCACCTTGCAGTGGCCGAACCCACCGAGAAAGTCCCGGCAGCGGTGACCGAACCCCTCGCCCCCACCACCGACGAACACACCGCCGACTCCGACACCGTAGAGATGAACGTCGACAAGTCCGAGACCAACCCGGACGCGTCCAGCGACCGTGCCCCGCAGCCCGACCCGGCCGACGCAGTCGAAGAAGATAACGAAGCGGATGTGTCCGACCAGCTCGAACGGATCGCAGAGACGGCACCGACGAGCAGTGGTGACCTGGGCAAGATCGGAGCTGCCCTCGAGTCCGCCGGCCGGGGTCTGGCCGCCGCAGTCGGCCCGGTCAACGGTGACGACGAGGTCGCTCCTCCCCTGTCACCCGTCAACCTGAACCAGCTCAGTCAGGAACTACTCGATGCGGTCGGTGCTGCGATGAGCAGTCATCCCCGGTCGGTGACCGAGATGCTCAACATCGAACGCACGCCCGACCACACCAACGAGGCCGCGTTCGTCCCTGATACCGGCGTCGAACACAGTCACGAAGCAACGCTCGGGTACTGACCGAAGACAGCACTGTGGGGACCACCGGACGGTGGCCCCCACAGGTGTCTTTCGATCAGCTGGAGTAGGTGTACAGCACGCAGATCGTGGCAGCGAGGACGAACACGCCGGTGCCCAGAGCACACAGCGCCATTGCGAGGGCCGTCAGCCAGTATTGGGCGGCTTTTTCCTTGAAGCCGCTGAACCACATCACCCCAGCAAGGCCGAAGACGGACACCAGTACCGCGCCCACCGCTACCACGGTGGCCCACCGCCCGTATCCCACGGCTTGCGCCACCAGGTCGGTGGTGTCGCCGGCCGGGACGTAATCCCACAGGACCACCAGGTCCCGGTCGAGATAGAACCAGCCGGCCACCACGATGAACACCAGGGTCGGGGCCGCGTACCGGACCCACCACCACCGGCTGCGAGGTGCGTAGCGGGACAGTGCATCGAATGCTCTGCCCTGCACGTGAAGGGCGGACACTCGAGGATCACGCTCGCGTAGTTCCTCGACCGCGGCCGCAGCCTGATAGAACGCCAGCTCCCGTTGATCGTCGCTCAACGACACTTCCCACTCGTCGAGCCATCGCTGCTGTTCGTCACGGATCATCTGACGCCACTGGTCACCGGCCGGTGTCAGATCCGGCTTGGGCAAAGTCAGTTTCATGCCATTTCTTCCCATGTCTCGTCCCGGACCGTCCCGGCCCAGGGTCGTCGTGTCGTCGCTCGGATCACTGCTGTCTCTTAGCTGTGCTCGCTGACGATCTGCGTCTCCCGTTGTTCGGCTCGGGAGCTCGAACCATCCACGAACCGGCCTGTTCGTCTACGAACCATCGACGCGATCGCGTCGAGCACCAGGGTCGCCACCAGCGGAGCAACGATTACGCTGACGAACACCGTCGGGGGACGGTGCGGAATATCAGGGTCTGACTTAGGTCCGGAATCATGGACACGCCTCCCAGTCCGATCAGCCCGCACACGATCGAAAGAGTCGTCGGGGCGAGGTGTCGATCACGTATGTAGTGTTCGCCGACGGTTTCCTGACACCGGACTACGTGCAGGGCGACGACCCCGAGCTTCACCAGCAGGACGGTCGGTGCGAGCAGCAGGACTGCCCCGAGCATGAAACCGATGACGGGGTGCGCCGATGGTCCGGGCGGCGGGAGGACAGGGTCGATGGACACGAGGGCGGGCGCGACGCTTTGGAGGATCAATCGCTGTCTCCTAGTTGTATTGGTCGAGGATTTTGTCAAGAACGTTGGACGGAACCAGGTCGGCAGGCAGGGCAGGCCAGCCCATGAAGCTGCGGTCGGCTTTGGCGTTGGCCATCGGTCCGGTGTCGCCGTCGAGGATGACCTTCAGATGCGGTTCGAGGTGCTGAATCCACCAGGCGGACATCGCGGACATCGAATCCGAGGCGCGGGCTTCCTCCCATGCCTGGTGTAGCGCGGTCAGTCGGGCCACGACCTCCGGGTACGCCCACCACCTCGCATCCCAGGACAGGCCGCCGTCGTTGTCGCTGATCCGCCGGCGGATCACCGGCAGGAAGAAACCGTTCACCCAGGCGATGACATTCGCGTACTTCGGCTCTTTCTTCTCCTGCGGTTCCGGAGTGGAGCCGACTGCTGCGGCCTGTTCCGGGGTCCACTCGTCGGCGGTGCCGTCTCCGGACTCGTTGCCGGTGTCCCAGCGATCGTCGGTCGTGCGGGGCAGATTCACCATGCTCATTCCTTCGACATGAACTCGGACGTAAACAGGGCAGTGGTGCGGGAGGACTCCACGACAGGCGCGTCCACGACGCGTGGTTGCTGCGGACCCTCACTGCCTAGGCGATCGGACTCCCCCACCGGCAGCGCTTTCTGTTGGGCAGGGCCGAGCTGCTTGCTGTCCTTCGTCGACTGACGGATCGCCTCGGCGAACAGCGAGTTCCCCCAGAACGCCTTGCGGACCAGGATCGGGGTGGAGCCACCGATCGTCACCAGCGCCCGGGTTTTCGGCAGCGCCCGCAAGTCCCGCTTTTCAAAGATGGTTTCCTTCTGCCAGTTGTTCGACACACTCGCCTGACCGCTGGAGAAGAAGCCGGTGGGGCGGCTGCGAGATTCGGTGTCGACGTAGTGGGTGCCCACGGCATCGACCAGACCGGACAGGAAGGCGTCGTCTTCGACGTTGCCGCCGTACCAGACGACACTGCACGCATCGACCATGGACTTGAAGGCTTCGCGGCCCCAGACCTTCTCACCCTGAGAGGGGGACTGGAAGAAGGTGATGAGGATGATGCCGCGGCCACCGAAGTGCGAGTACCAGCGCGGCAGGTCCTCGATCTTGCAGATATTGGCAACTTCGTCGAGCACCGCAGTGAGCGGGATCGGCATCCGTTCCGATTCCTGCTGCTCGGAGTATTCCTCGGCGCAGGTGAGGATTTGCCCGACCAGGGCACTCGAGATCGCCGAGGACGAGCCGGGGCCGTCCTTGGACAGCGCATACATCGTGTCGGTGCGGCGGGCGAACTCGGCGGAGATGAACTCCGGTAGGTCGTGGACGTGCTCTCCGTCTGTGATGGTGACCCGGCCGGACTGGTCGGTGCCGATGACGACCCGGCGGTTCGGCAGGACTGCTTCGGCGTAGCGAGGCTCGTCCAACGGGGACAAGAAGCGCCGGGCCATGTCGTAGAAGCCGTCACGCTGCTTGGCGTTGACAGACTGCTTACCGCGCATCGTGCGGGCCAGCTCCGGGTAGCCGTACTGCTCGAGCACGGCCGGGGGATCTGTGACTGGGTGTTGGTCAGCCACTCGACCACATGCCGGATGTCCCCGCCGGCCAGGGCAGCGGCGAGCAGGTAGGAGGCGAACAGATCGCGGGCGTTGCCGTCGAAGTAGGCATCGACCCGGGCACCGGCATCGGTAGCAGCGGAGATGAAGTAGCCGCATACCGCCGCAGCAGAAGGCAGGTCGGTGACGGTGCGCAGCGGGTTGAACCAGAAGCTCGCACGTTCTTGTCGGTTGCCGGTAGACACGCCTTGCAGGTCGAATACCCATACCCGTCCTGTTTCGCGGCGGATGCCGACGGTGTGCGAGTACACATCGCCGCGGTTCGAGGCCACCAGCGCCGCCCCGGGAGCGTGACAGATCGCCGGGATAGCGAACGAGGCGGATTTACCCATGCGGGCGCCGGCGAAGGCGATCGCCACGAATTCCCAGGTCATGCGCAGGGTACGATCCCCGACCACGGTGTGTCCGAGGGGGATGCCGAGGTAGCCGGGATGAGTCTGCGAGATGGCGGGGGCGAGCCGGTCGGTGGAGGCGGCGAGGTACTTCGGGTCGGCCTCGTCGACTTCTCGCGGATCGACCATCGTGCGGGCGAGGCGGTCGATGCGCTGTTCGAACTGCTTGCCCTTGACGGTCTCGAGCACCCCGAACCGGCGCAGCGCCCACCACCCGGCCCCGGCGAGAGCAGCGAGCAGGACCAGCTCGACGCCGAGGACGAGCGTCGCGCCCGCCGGCCAGCTCGTCGAGCCGAACCCCAGAGCGAAGAACAAGCCGATCGGATTCCAGGTGGGGTCTGCTCCCCCACCGGTGTTGTAGGCGATCGTCGGCAGATACGCCGCCACCAGCAGGGCCGGGAACGCCTTGAGGAACACTTCGTCGGCGGCCGAGGAGCTGCGCGGTCGCTCGCGTCTCGTTTGTGCCATCGTTTGTGTGTCCCCTTCTACTGCTGGAATCGGTAGTCGGTCAGTCGCCAGCCGCCGTCGGTGCGGACGATGGTGGTGCGCCACAGCTGCGGGGTCAGGCGGGTGCTGCGCCCGCTGGCGTGCAGCACCGACTGGGTGCAGATCACGTCGATGACCACGGTGCGCATCCCGGCCGGGGCCTCCGGGGTGGTATCCGAATGGGCGCAGACCGCCGTCACGGCGTCTTTCGCCGCCGCCCACTGCTGCCAATCGGCATCCGGACGGACGTCGGCACGGCTGCCGGATTCGGCGACGGCGAGCAGGTCCCCGCCGAGATACGGCGTGGCCCGGATCAGGGCGTCGGTCTTGCTCTCGTCGATCGCGGGCTGCCAGGACAGGATCATCTGCATCGCGGTGATCGCAGTGTCGTCGGCGTCGATCTGCTGGGGGAGAGCGGCTCGATCACCTGATGGTCGTCGCTGCCCTCATGGACGTGCTGCTCACCTGCGGGGTCGCTGCTGCCGCAGCCCGCCACGGCGACGGCGGCCGCGGTGCACACCGCCGCAATAGTTCCTCGCGCAATCCTCACCGCAGGTCCTTTCATGAGTTGCTCATCGCCCGGTACTGCGGTTCGGCGGCGATGATCTTGTCGGCATAGGGGCGGGTCTGGACCACGTAGTCGGTGTGCCCGGTGGGGAACCCGCCGGAGTTCAGGACGGCGCCTTCGCCGGCGTTGTAGCCGGCCAGATACAGCTCGGTACGCCCATTCGGTGCGGAGACCGTGCCATCGTCGATCCAGCCGTCGATGGTGTCGGCGATAGTGCACATGTAGTGACCTTGGGCCATGACGGCATCGCCGATGCTGTTCACATCGACCCGCCCGTCCCCGTCATAGTCGCGGCCGTAGCTGGCCCAGGTGCCGGGCATGAACTGGGCCGGTCCCATCGCCCCGGTCACCGACACCGGAGCGGTGTCCCCGTGGCGGAAGCCGTTCTCGGCGGCGAGCTGAGCGGCGAGCAGCGAGGGTGTGATCTGCGGGCAGATCGACCCGGCCCGCTCGATCCACGGAACGAACTCCGGTGGCACGGTGCCGTCGGCGAGCCGGTCGCCGATACCCTCACCGGAGATGAGGCAGTCGGCGGCCGCGGCGGTGGCGTTGCCGCTGCCACCGGGCAGCGTTCCCCACGACACCAACGTCTCGTCGGTGCCCTGTCCCCGGACGGACACGTGCACGTGGTCGTAGTGGTTCTCGGTCTCGCTGCCGCGGTCTTCCATCAGACTCGGGGCACCGCCGACGGGGTAGTAGGTCTGCCGCCAGATCACGTACTCGACATTGAAGAACTCCGCATTGGCCAGCACGTAATCGGTGATCTCGTCCCCGAGAGCCACCCCGTCACCGGAGCGATAGTTCGCGATCATCAGATCCACAGCCCGACCTTCGGTGTGATCGCTGGCGTAGCCGCCGTCGGCGCGCCACCCCCCGATGCTCGCGATCCGGTCCCCGAACTTCAGGTGGGCAGCGCGAGCGAGTTTCTTCGCATCGACCTGCAGGCCCTGCTCGGAACCGGCCGACGGCGGCAACGGTTGCGCCAAGTTCCCCTCCGGCGGGGCGGACGGCACCGCGGTGGGTGGCCCGGCCGGGGTCTGTCCCGGTGCGGGAGCGGAGTCGTAGTAGGGCAACGGGTCCACCGCTGCGGTGCCCCAGCCGCCGGGCCAGACTTCCCAGTGCAGATGCGGGCCTGTCGATTCCCCGCGATTGCCCACGGTGGCGATCTGCTGACCGGCGCGGACCTGCTCGCCGACGGCGACGGTGTAGGTGTCGATGTGCCCGTACACGGTGGACACGAGCTGACCGTCGATCACATGGTCGAGCACCACCCACTGCCCGAACCCGCTGGCGGGGCCGGCACCCCGCACCACCCCGTCGGCCGAGGCGTAGATCGGGGTGCCGATGGCCCCGGCCAGGTCGATGCCCTGATGCTCGGTGCCCCAACGCGGGCCGAATCCGGAGGTGAAGGTGACGGTGGAGGGATCGACCGGCTTGATGAACGAACCCGTCGGTGCGAGCCGATCCCCCGATCCGAGACCGGTGCCGGGTCCGAGGCAGCTCGTGCCGTTCTCGCGATCTTCCTCGTCCGCAATTCCCATCACCAGGACGAGGAGCAGGAAGAACGGAATCAGTGTGAGCGCCAGGATCAGCGCGATCAGGCCGGTACCCCCCTTGCCGTTCACCGCAGGCTCAGATCCTCGGCTGCGATGCCGTGCTTGCGTGCCAGCGCCCGGTTCAGCTCCTGTGCCAGTGCCAGTTCCGCTTCCAACGCGGCGACTTCCTGCGGGGTGCGGCGAGGGCGCCGGCCGGAGCGGTTGACCCAGCCCCGCACCGTCGTCTCGGCCACATCCAGCTGCGTAGCGGCGGCTCGCGTAGCGGCGGTGAAGCTGACCCCGGCCTTCATGCGCCCCAGGACCGTCTCGATCGCGGCCTCACGAGTGAGGTCATCGACCAGGGTGTACCGGCGGCGGCCGCGACGCTCCCGCCGGCTCACGCTGCACGCCCCGTGGCTCGGTCCTCGTCGGCGGCCCGCAGACGGGCATCGGTGTCGTGAATCCCGGAATCCTTTTCTGCCTGGGGCACCCACACCTTGAACGGGGTGCCCGGTGTTGCGCCTTCACCGAGCTTGAGCAGGAAATGTCCGACACCGGCGGCGGTGCGCTTACTGCCCGCCGAGACGGTGCCATCGCCGTCTCCGGTGACCTTGCGGCGTGCTTGGCGCAGTGCCTTCTTCTCCTCCACCGAGGAGGTGCTGTCGTTGGCCCAGCCGGTCACCATCGCCCGCTCAGCGCGGGAGAACTTCATGAACCGGCCGAGCCGGTCGAGTTCGGCCTCGGGGACCGGGCCGACGATCCGGGCGCGGGAGCGTTCGATCATGCCCAGCGCCCCGACCTTCTCGAAGTCGGCGAGCGAGTGCGTGACCATCGTCATCGCCACGCCCATCGACCGCTGCAACCGCTGCACCGCATCCAACCGGGCCACCGCCGAGCTGCCGGTCTGGATCACCTGCCAGACCTCGTCCAAGATGATGTGCGCCGCCAGAGCCTTGGCACCGGGCACCTTGTTGTCGGCCAGGATGTGCGCCGCCTCCACCGCCGCGAACGCTTCGTTCCACCCGGCCAGCAGCACCGCAGCGCGCATCAACTCATCGCCGGGCGGCACCGAGGACATGTCCAGGTCCACCATCGGTTTGGTGATGTCGATCCGAACGGTGCTGTGCCGGTTGAAGGTCTCCCCGAACCGGCCTTTGACCAGCGCGCGCAGCGAGCGCAGCAGCGGCTTGATCTGACCGCGGTATTCGTCGTCGGTGTCGGCCACCGCGTCGTCCATCAGTTCCTCGGGACCGGTCGAGATCAGCGTCAGCAGGTCCTCGAGGCGGGCTGCATGGTCGTTGTCGAACCGTGAGCCCGGGGCGTAGAGCAACCGGATCGCCGAGGCGAGCAGGGTTTCCTCGAAGTCCTTCAGCGGGCCACGGCGGACGATCTCGAGCAGGGCACAGATCATGTTGAGCTGGCGAGCGTGCAGCGCGAACTCGGCCTTTTCCCGTTCGAGCGAACCTGCGGGCAACTGCTCGATCGCATCGCCGATCGGGCCGCGATCGAGGGGGTTGATCGCGCCGGTGCCGTAGCCGACCTCGCTGACCTGCCCGCCGACCTGCTCGGTGAGCACCCGCAGGTCCGGCTTGACGTCACCGGGCACGAGCACCAATGTGCCGCGGGCGATGTCGCCGAGGGCGATCCGGCGCAGCAGCGTCGACTTGCCGAATCCGTTGAGGGCGCAGATGAAGCAGGACGGGGCGGTGATCGCCTTCATCTTCCAGGCGTAGAGCGGATCGAAGCCGACGGCCGCGCCGGTGGTCAGATGCCGCCCCAGCGGGGTGCCCAGCAGCGGGGCCTTCGCGCCGACGATCCACGGGTAGATCCCGGCGACCTGGACCGAGGTGCCCCGGTATTCGACCGGCGGCATCACCGTGGACATCCGGCCCCCACCGACCCCGTCGAATCCGCGATCGTCGAGATCGGCGAGCGGGCGGTCGAAGCCGTCGGAATTGATCCGGGTCAACCGCTCGACCGTCGCCCGGCGGCTGTACTGGCGGGTGACCAGGCTTTTCTTCCATGCCTTCGTGATGCCGGTCGCCGAGGCCGCTTGCTCCTCGAGAGCGGACAACTCGTCGTCCGACAGCAGGGTCTTGGCGATCTTCTCGGCTTGCGCGATCCGGGTCGAGGTCGTGGCTTTACCCATGACAGCGTCCTCCTCCTAGTTGCTCAGGAACGACGGGATAGTGGTGTGGTCGGGCGCGATGACTCCCACGCCGAGGGAGGCCGCGAACGCTGCGGCCTGCCAGCACCACGAGCGGCGGATCGTCAGCCGGCTCTGGCGCGAGAGGTCCTCGACCAGGGCGTCGATCTTCGGCACATCGGAGCTGCCGGCCGGTTCGGTCACGGTCACCAGCACGCCGAAGCGCACCATCCCGGCGCCACGGGCCTGTTCCATGCGGGCCTGGGCCGTGGCCGCCAGCTCGATCTGCGACTTCGCCGAACCGATCGATCCGTTCTTGAGCGACCCACCGTGCGCTTCGGCCATCGCGTTGCGGTAGTCGCTATCAGCGATGTCGGTGGCTTCCCCGGCCGAATGCGGGCGGTAGATCACCGAGACCCGCTTGAGCGGCACCGCCTCGTTCGGGGCCAACAGGCGCTGCAGCACCCGTTCGGTCACCGCGCCTTTGGGGGCTTCACGCATCTCCCAGGTCACCGACACCGCACCGTCGTGGACGTATTTGCCGCCATCGGCGCTTTCCAGGGCGCTGCGGGGACCGCAGTCCTCCCAGGTCAACCCGGTGCCCTCGCCGGAGTACACGCCGGCTTCGACATCGACGAGCGAGGCCGGGTCGTAGGAGCGGCGCACGAACGCCATGATGTCGTCGGCATCCATCGGTGAGCAGGGCACACCGGAGCGGGCCGCGGCCGCCGTGAGGGCGGGCAGACGCCGGCCGAGTTCGACAGCCTGCTCGGAGGGATCCTGTTTGCGTTCGGTGGTCTTGGCTTCGAAGGTGATCGCGATCCTTGCTGCGAGGCGGATACCGCCGGAGGTCAAGCCGGTGGCGAGCTGGTAGGCCGCATCGCGGGCCAGCTGCGGGGCGTCGGCGCGGGTGTTCTGGTGCACCGTCTCGTACAGCTCGATGCCGGTCTCGGGCAGCGTCTCGACGGTGGTGACCACCGCGAGGATGTCCGAGGTCTCCCCCGCCCCGGACAGGAACTGTGCCCAGTTGCCGACATAGTGGTCGATCACGTCCTGGTCGACGGCCTCGGCGCCTTGGGGATAGGCGTCGAAAACGACGGTGTAGGCGCTCTTGCTGGGCATGTGGATCATACCGAAGGTGCGCCCGTCGGAGTCGATGCCTTCGTAGAGCTCGGTCTCGCCGAGCACGCCGGGTAGCCGGTAGGCCCGCCCGGGAACGCGGGAGAACGTGCCCGAGGCGTAGGCGTGCTCACCGCGGCGGCGGCCGCGCCAGAACTGGAATCGCATCAGTGCCCTTTCGTAGCCGGAGCGGCCGTCACGGGAGATGACCAAGGGGAATGAAGCAGACGATCACCGGGATGGCCAGCAGCAATGCGACCGTCATGCCGAGGAACAGGCCCGCGATGATGACGACGGCGGCGGCGGCGATCCCTGCGATCGAGGTGCCGAAGGTGGCTCCGAGCAGGCCGGTGCTGCGGGGTCGGCGCCAGTTGCCGTAGGTGTTGAATGTCGGCTCGTTGCTCACTGTTCGAAGCCCCCTCGGTTGAACTGGTGGCCGGCCCCCGTCGCCACAGGCGCATCGGAGCCGGTGTTAGCGGACCCGCCCGCGCCGGAACCGCCGGAACCACTCGAAGCAGTGCTGCCGGGAGTGCCCGCGCCGTTGCCTTGGGGAGCCATGCCGCTGCCCTGCGGAGTTCCTTGCTGATTGCCTTCGGGGTTGCCACCTGCCGTACCCCACCCAGCGGGTGCGCCGGTGGGCTGTGCGCCCGCACCGCCGCCGGGTGGCTCGTCGTCACCCTTCGTCTTCGACGCAGCGAATCCCGCTCCGGATGCCGCGCCGCTGGCACCTCCGGTGGCGACCATCCCGGCGGCTTTCGCGCCCCACCGAGCAGACCGACCAAACCTGCGGCAGCAGCGAGGCCGCTGCCGCCGCCTCCGAGTGCGCCGATGTTCGGGACGATCAGGCGCATCAGGGCGGGCAGCACCAGCGCCGCGGCACACAAGGTGATGACCCCGGACAGGGCCATGAACCCGTCGCCGTTCTCGGGGTCGGTAATGGTCGGGGTGGCTTCGAGGAACAGGATCGCCGAGACCCCGATCACGAACGCCCCGACCGGTTTGACCAGCAGGAATGCGATCGTCCAGGCCAGCATTTTCTCGTATGCCTGGCTGCCGACCTTGGTGCCTCCGGCTGCGCCGGCGATCGGCAGCGCCGCTGCCATGAGTACGAGGATGCCGGTGCGCAGCAGCATCAAGAACGCCATCATCAACCCGCCGAGCATGCCGATGATGCCGATCAGGAACAGCAGGCCCACACCGGCCGGACCCGCATACAACTGGATCGTCACCATCGCTTCGGCCAGGCGCGACGGATCGGAGCCGACCGCACTGTCCATGAACCAGGCCGAAATCCGGTCCGACAGTTCGGTGCCGAGCACGATCAGCGTCGAGGCGCCCCCGGCGAGCACCGCCGCACGGGCCATCTGCTTGAGGCCCTCTTCCGAGGTGTCGCGGATCGCGCCGGATCGGGCCAGTGCCAGTCGGCCCCGAGCAGGATCAGCGACAACGACAGGGCCGCGACCTGGATGTAGAAGGTGTAGTCGTTGACCGTCGCTACCGTGGCCTGGAAGGTGTCCCCGTCCATCTCGGTACCGGTGATCCACCATCCGAGCGCGAACTTCAGCACCGCGACACCCGCGTTGCCGATCCACAGCGCCGTCTTCTCGACCGCACCCGCCGCCGCATCATTGATGCTGTCCGTGAGCGCCCCTGTGCCGGCGTCGACGACGTTGCCCGCTGCACCCAGGCAGTCGGGGATATCTACGTCGAGGATCATCTCGCCCAAAGCGCCGACGACGTTCCCTGCGTGTTGGCGCAGCTCAAGCCCCAACGCCGGTTTCGAGCCAGTCGAATCCCGCGTCCTCGGTCTGTTCCTCGACCTCGGTGCTGCCGTCGTGTCCTGGAGCCACACCTGCCGCGCCGATGCCGACAACCGCGACGGTGCAGAGCACGGCGAGCAGGCAACGCCTGAGCGCACGCTGCGGGTTACCACCACTGCTGCCACCCCTCGGACGACAGGCTCGAACTCGGTGCCAAAAGCGGTCGAGTCCAGCTGGAGCACCCATCCGGTGCCCTCCGCCACACCACCGGGATCTTCGAGACCCTGATCTCAGTGGCCCCGTCGGCCGTTCGACAGTGGCACCGAACTTGACCAGAGTCAGATCGGGATGGAAGTTGACGTTGACCATCGACATCGCCGCAGTCGTGTGTTGTCGCAAGCCGGACTCCCGACAACTGTCCGGTCGGGTCCGACACGCGTCCCGCCTGCGTCACCATCTCGACCCGGTTGTCACCGGCAGCGACGTATCCGATGTAGTGGGCGGCAGCCAGCGCTGCTCCCTGGTGCGGGCGAAGCCGGGCCACACCGTTGTCGGTGAATCCGGTGGGCCGTCGGACGTCGAGAACGGCAGGTCCATGTTCCCGTGGATGCGCTGGAGCATCACCCCACTCGGGGCCTGCTCTGCCGGACGGTTGCCGCTGGCGACAGTGTCGGACAGGATCACCCCTGGGGTCAAGCGGCAGATAGATGACGCGGTTGAATGCGTCGAAGACGGGTTCCGGCATGAACTTGAGGTCGTCGAGCTGGCGGTGGCGCCGGTATCAGTGCTCGGATCGAGGGAGACCAACGGTTCGTCGTCGCTTCGGAAGGCCATGACATGCTGATCACGAGACCCACGACGATGATGACGGCCACCGGCCAGCCGATGGTCAGTTTCGTGGCCGGATGCTCGTGCGTTCTCGGTATCGGCGCGGGAGGAAGTGGTCGTCTCTCCGTAGGGCTGGTTGTGTCGGGTTCGGTCACTTGCGGGTCTCCTCGAGGTTGACCAGCTCCGACGGCACTTCGTCGAGAGCGGTGATGGGGCAGCGGCGGTCTCGCTGGCAGGTTCAGTCGCCAGTCGTCGTCGATCCACACCACCTGGGTGATCGAGGATGCGAGCGAGTCATCGGAGAAGCGCTGCACGACACCGACGGTGGGCAGCTTGTCGCTGTAGACGTCGATGGTGTAGCCGACGATGGTCGGCACCATCTCGGGGTCGGTTCCCGAAATCTCCACCAGCCCCGGTGGGCGGCGTACAGGTCGCGGCCGTCGCCGGGTGCGGCGACACCGGCCAGGACCTGAGGCCAGGTGCGATCGGAGGCGGTGGACAGCTGCACCGACTGGGTGATCGCCGCCAGCGCCGCTCCCTGTGGGGTGTGGCTGAATCCGGCGAAGGGTTCCCATTCACCATTGCTGGGGCCGTCGGTGGTGCCGATCGGCACCTCGATCCCGCCGAGCGTGATCCACCGGCTGATCTGCGGCGGATCGGTGATCGACAGCTCGGACCCGGGGGTGTGCGTTCCTGCGCAGCTGGTGGCAACCAGCGCCACCGCGACCACCGTTGCTCGCGCCCACCGACGCATCATCGTTCGTTCTCCTCGTTGCCGGATTGCTGTTGCTGTTGTCTCTGTTCGAGCTGGTCGATGACCGTCGGGGAATGACGCTTCCGATCTGCTGGGGCTTGGGGCCCCTGGGCCGTGGCCAGCAGGATCGTGGCGATGGTCGCAGCCACGCCCCCGGCGAGGATCGCCCCGATGTTCGCTGCGACGAACTCTGCGGCGGTGGGGGATTCGATGCCGGCACCGTGCTTGTGGTCCCAGGCCAGGCGTCCGCCGACGAAGATCACTTTGGCCACGCACAGGATGAAGACGATCCCGGCCGCGTAACCGAGCAGCGTTTGGAAACCATCGACGACCTCGCCGGGAAGGCACGACCCCTTGGGCGGATACTGCATCGCTTGACCCCCGCCCTTATGCCGCAGAAGTGACGGCGCCGAGGATGGTTCGCCGAGATCGCCACGATCGCGCCGACGAGCGAGCCGACGAGCATCTTCGGCGAGTCCCCGAGCCGTGCTGCCACTTCTCCCAGGCGAACTTGCCGCCCGAGAAGATCAGGGCCGCAACGCAGGCGAGCGTGACGCCCCACAGCAGCCAGTTCAGCAGCTTGAGCAGGCCGTTCGCGCCCGGAGGCACTTCCGGGTTGATGTCGAAATTGACGGCACCCTGCGCGAGATACGCGGTATCTACAACCGTCTGGATCATGAATTGTCCTCCGTGCTACTGGCCCGACCACAAGGTCGGGAGACTCGATTGGATTGCTGTGACGATGCCGACCGGCAGCGATCACGTCCTCGGGAACGTCGATGACCGCTCCCTTGGTCTGGATGGGCACGCCGTCGAGGGCGCGCCAGGTGGGAAGGCTCGATCGGGCGGCCGAGGCCAGGAAGCGGTGCCAGCCGATCGACCAGTGCGCCTGGACCGCGCCGGTGACGATCGAACGCAGTTGGCGCACGTCCTTCGGCAGCGGACCGGCCGCGTTGGCCACGGTGACCAGGCCGAGCAGTTCGCAGGCCAGATCGCGGTTGCGGTGTTCGAGGATCAGATCGTGGGCGCTGGACAGGCCCTGGATGGTTTCGCGGCAGACGACCACGGCATAGGGCGATTCGATCTCTCGGGCATTCCGCACGGCCATTGACGCTGCGCGTCGTCGGCGAAGTCCCAGTACTGGGCCAGGGTGGAGACCCCGGATCCGCCGTGTGCGCCGAGCAGCCAGAGCGCCGGTCCGGGAGTCGGCACCGTGTACGGCTCGATACGAGCGTCGACACTGGTGCGTTCTCTGGCGGTCATGCCAGCTCCCCCGTCCCGACCCGATCAGCGGTGTCGTTGTCCTGGTGGCCGGCCTCGATGCGGCCGAAAGCGTCGAGCACATCGGTCCAGCATCGACTCGACCGACAGGCGGCGATGGTCGACGGTGCCGGGGCGCCAGGCTCGCATCGAAGGGCACTTCGACGAACCCGGCGACCAGCGGGGACAGTGCATCGCGGATCGGGGTCAGATCGACCACGCTCTGCGGGAGCTGGTGTGAGATCGCCACCACCGTGTGGGAGAGCACGTCGCGTCCGTAGGTGCGCACCAGCCAGTCGAGGGCGCCGCGCATCCGGGCCAGCGGTTCGGCACGGGGCGGCACCGCGACGACGATCGCAGCCCCGGCCTCGATCAACGGAGCCACACGGCGTGCGCGCAACGCCGTTCCGACATCGTGGATGCGGGCGAGGCTGGTCGGCGAGCAGGCTGTCCACCAGGGCCGAGTCGGTGGCTTCGCCGTGACCGACTACCACCGCCCCGGCACTACTGACAGCCATCCGCGAGCCGAGCTGGCGGACCGCCCGCGCAGAATCGATCGGTTCGACCCCGACACGGGCGAGCAGGTTCCCGCCGTCGGTGGTGCCGTCGATCGCCGCGACCTGCACATCGGCACCGCGCAGGGCAGTGGCCAGGCCGAAGCAGGTCGTGGTCGCGGCCGCTCCCCCGGATCCGGCCACCACGATGGCCGAGAGGTGTTCGGGCTGATCGATTTTCGGCTACGACGAAATGCAACAACGTTGTTCATCGGTTCTCCACGTTCGCGATCTTCACGCCGCCGTCGGCGGGCATGGTGGTGATCCACTGCTTGTGGATGCCTTCGTCTCCCACGGGCGGAACTTCAGCAGCACATCGACCGACCAGCGGTTGGGGTCCTCGGTCGGCAGCACGGTCACGCAGTGCTCAGTCCCGGCCGGAACAGCGTCGATGAAGCTCTGAATATCGTTGCCGGCAGGACCATCAGTTCTGCGACTGCCTTGCCGTCGCGCTGGACGTAGTAGGCGTGCTCGAACGCCTGGATCACCGCCGGACCGGATTCGCGTCCGCCGGGGCCGTTGCCGACGATCCGATCCGGCTCGGTGACCGGGGCGCACCACGCCGGGGCTGCCACCGCCTCGGTCGTGGTGGGGGTGGTCGAGGGCGAGGCCACCACCGAAGAGGACGGCAGCGGCGGCGCCTGTGGTTCGTCGGTGCTGCCGGTCATCGTGGTCACCACCGCAGCGGAGACCACTGCCAGCACAGCGACACCGCCGCCGACGAGCATCCAGGTGCGGGACCGATCGCCGTCCCGCTTCGCGGAGCAGCGGCAGCGGTGTCGGTGACCGGCACGGCGGGGGCCTCGGCCGACTCGGGGCCGGAGTCGGCCGGGGAGGACGGGCTCGGCCGATCGCGGACTTGAGTCCCCCACGGCTGCGCTGCGAGATCACCAGCGGTCCTCGCGGAATGTGGGCGCGCACCCAGTCCGGGGCGGTGGCATACGGGTCGTCGCCGGTGTCGTGGTCAGGGTGCGGGGCCGGTGCAGTGTCGGCGACGGGGGTCTCAGCAGTGCCGATCGGCTCCAAGTCGGTCTGGATGACCGCATCGTCGTCGGATTCCCAGGTGGTCTCGGCAGCGACCGGTTCGAGGTCCGAGGAGGCGAGCGCCGCGTCGGCGATCGTCTCGTCCGGGATCGGGAAGTGCACTGATCCGGTGTCGGTGTCTTCGGGAGTCGGTTGCGGCCCGTAGTGCTCGGTTACATCCGGGAAGAGTGTTCCTCGATTGTCGGTCGACAAAGTGTCCTCCGTCGTCGGGTGGTGGGGCGGGGCGTGCCCGCCCCCACCGAAAGCTGGTCGAGCAGGTCAGGCCGGCACGATGCCGTCGCCGATCGCGGTGGAGATCATCTCGGCGGCAGTGCCGGCCGAACCGCCGAAGAAGGTATCCAGTGCGTTGTCCACACCGGCGATCACGCCTTCACCACCGGCTGGACCTTGACCACTCACGGACCTGGGAATCGACCTGCGGGGCGGTCTGCACGACATTGCGGACGGCGTCGGCGGCGGCCTGTCCGACCGGGCCGGAGGACTGCCACTGCTCGACTGTGGAGTCGGCCTGCTCGGTGAGCACGTCCTCCCCTACGTCCGGCAGTTCCACCTCGATGGCTGACCTTCGTCGTCACCGGCACCGAAAGCGGTCCCGGCAGCCAAACCCACCAGCCCACCCGACGGCGCAGGGCACACCGGCCAGCGTCGCGCCGACAGCGGTACCGAGGGCGGTACCGGCGACACCGGTGGTGATCTGGGCAGCGGAGGCGGCAACGGAACCATGCCGGCCATCCCGGCACCGGCAAGGCCACCAATCGTTCCGCCGAGTGCGCCACCACCGACGCGCACGCCGTGCCGACCGCAGTCGCGCCGACGGCGGTTGCCGTGATCTGAGCGGTTGCTACCCGATCGGCGCGGCTGGCTTCGATACCGACCGACTTGTAGAACGTCGCCACATCCGACCGGATCAGACCGGCGGTGTTGTTGGTGCGCTCCCGGTCATCGTCGGTGACCCAGTTCGGCTGGTTGAAGTGGATGTCCCCGACCATGATCTTCTCGGGCGGAGCGATGTAGATCGGTTCCGGCTCGACCGCTGCGGGCACGCAGCTCCAGCGGGTGATCGGCGCGGAGTGGACTGCCGCTCGTAGCGGTTCGTGTCGTAGTTGTAGTCCGGCAGCGGCGCATACTCGCGTTGCTGCGTCGGCGGCGGGTCCAGTAGATCTGCTTGGCCGGAGGCTCGGGCGCTGGTAGTACCGCCCTGAGTGGACGGTGCCGGGGTGGTGACCCCACCCTGCGAGGGAAGTTCCACCGGATCGGCCGGCCAGGCCGGTGCCCGCTGCCACGATCGCGGCGGCGGTGGCGGGCACGACACTCGCCTTGGCGATGCGCGATGCCCTGCGATGCTTGCTCATACTCGCTTCTCTTTCTTCTGTGTCGAGGCGTGAATCAATTGAGTTCGGCGGCCGAGATGCCGCCCTGATCGAGCACCGTCGGTCCCGCGTCGACCACAGTCGTGGTGCTCACCGCCGGTTCCGAGGTGGTGGCGTCGCGTCGACGACGATGGTGACGTCGCAGGTCACGGGTGACCGACGTGGCGTGGAGATGGACGTCGAGGTCACCGAGGTGGACGTGGAGACGGCGGGGTCTGCCGCAGCCCGGATATCGGCTGCGGCGGCCGCGAGCCAGGACGCAGCGAACCGGGTCGGAGCCTGCCCGCTGGCCGTGGCCGGGACCGACCCGTAGGAGCCGGGTTCGGCGGCGACATTGCGCACCGTCGTCATCGCCACCAGGTCGAACGCATCCCGGTTGGCCTTGACCTCGTTCTGCACGATCTGGAAGGTCTGCCGCACCAGCCGCTGCGAGGTCGCCGGCGGACCAGCTCGGGCAGCACACTGACCGTCTTGGCCGCGAGCACAGCGAAGGCCGCGGCCGGATTGGCCAACCGGCCGCCGCGACCGCGCGATCGTCTCCGGGGTCAGCACCTTCTTGACGACCGTGACCGCCGCATTGATGCCGATCAACCCGACCTTCATCAACGCTGCCGTGACTTCCTGCCCCGTCGGCGGCGTCGCCCGAGGATCGGACGCCTCGGCCAGACGCTGCGAGATGGTCTTCTTCGGCTGGACCGAGATCGCCGACAGCGCATTCTTCGGCGCCTGAATGTCCTCGTTGACCACATCGACTGCGGTCTTGAACGCGTCGATGCCAGTGCCCGCCCGACCGTGGAGATCGCGACGAACGGATCCCCGCCGACCTCGACCTGACCGGCGACGTTGACCACCGCCCGCACGACCGGGGCGTTCGCCGGCGCATCACAGGCCAGATCCCCGCCCTGGCACCAGGACGACACCCGTCCCGACAGGCTGCCGTAGCTGCTGGTCAGATCGGCCACCGGCCCGATACCCCCCTTGGGGCGGTGAACGACACCGATGACAGCGCCTTGATCGCCTCTCCCCTGGTACCGGGAACCGACGGGGCGTCTGCGAGGTGCCGGGGAACAATCCCGATCCGGGGCTGCGGGTCGGCGCGCCGAAAGCGCCGGCGCGATCGAGCGGCCGGAACGGCCCCGGTGCCCTACCGACCGACCGCAGGAAGTTCGACGCGGCATGGGCGCCCTGGAGAAGCCGACCACGGCGAGTTTGGCCGAGGGGCACTGCGAGAGCACCTTCTGTGCCGCCAGGGACAGGTTCTCCTCCCCCGCGGTCACCGACTCGACATACGACTCGTGCCCCTGGCGTTAGGCCACCGAACGAACCGGGATACGGCACATACGCCCGGTCCACGCTCGCGCCCAGCTCACGGGCCTGATCGAGCAGACCCATGATGTTCGAGAGCATTCCGGTATCGACCTTCACCGGCGCATCGGGCGAGGTCTCGTGGTGCCCTGCATCCGAGCACGTACAGATCCGGGCAGTCCGAGACCAGCTCACCGAGCCAGCCGGGTTCATCGCCCGTGCTCGACTGGCATAGGCC
>NZ_CP016820.1:0-242246 GCF_000763325.2 Rhodococcus sp. p52 | reverse complement strand
GGCCGGTCGTTCCCTGAGGATCGAACAGGGCAATGACGAGGGATTCGTTCGGGACCATGCCGAGGAAGGCGGGGATGCCTTCGATGAACTGGGCGTGTTGAGGCGGGTAACGGGCCGTTCTCGTTGTTGTTCATGCCTCTAGTTTACATCTTTTTTTGATGATTTTTCGATGTTTTATTGGTGCTTTGTCGGTGCTTTTCTGGTGATGCTGGTCACACGTTTTTAGGCTTTGACCTGCGGTTTTGCGGGTGTATCGGGGTGGTCCGGTGGCGGTGGTGGAGCGGGTACCTCGGTCGGTCGGTGCTGCCCTGGTGAACCGGGCGCGGTGACTGCCGGGCAAGGGCGGGTTTTCCCTTGCCCGGTGGTCGGCGGGTCCGGTAGGGCCGTGTGTGGCGACCGGGCGCGGTGCACGCGGAGCAGCGGGAACCTTGGGAGGGAGGGACAGGGGTCCGGGGCGGAGCCCCCGGGGATCGGTAGAGCCGATGCTCACCGCAGACGAGCCGGGGCACCCTCCTGGCCAGGGCGAGGGCACCGTCCGCCGGCCGCGGGAGCATACGTTTACCGACCCCGAGACCAACGAGGCAAAGATCCGACTGCCACACCGACCCTCGACACGGCTCGACCGGGCGAAGGTATCGCAGACGCCATGGGCATCGCCGCGAGTTTCGGCGCCGGATTGCTCGAAGCCAACCGCACCGGCGGCACGGTCAAGCGCGCGCACTGCGGATGGGCGGCACATTCCGGTGTCACCTCGGCAGAATTTGCTCGCGCCGGCCTCACCGGACCGCCCACCGTGATCGAAGGACGTTTCGGTTTCCTGCACGCCTTCTGCGGCGATCGGGCCGACACCGCGAAGGTCCTGGATGGACTGGGCAAACGCTGGGAACTGCCGGGTATCTTCTTCAAGCCGTATCCGTGCAACCACTTCACCCACGCCGGGATCGACGCTGCACGCACGCTCGTCCGCCAGGGGCTCGACCCCGCCCACATCGCGGAGATCGAACTCGGTGTTCCGAAACCGGTCCTGCGCACCATCGCCGAACCTCCCGCCTCGAAAGCGGCCCCCGAATCCGGATATCATGCAGCGTTCTCGGGTCCGTTCACCGTCGCACGAGCGCTGCTCGGTGGATCGGGACTCGGAGTGGGACATGCCGATTTCACCGACGAGGCCGCGAAGGATCCACGCACGCTCGAACTCGCGGGTCTGGTCACCAGCCGCAGCGACGACCGGTGCGACGAGATCTACCCCTATCAGTTCCCGGCAGTGCTGCGGGTACGCACTCGCGATGGTGTCTGGCACGAGGCTCGGGTCGACCACAATCGTGGTGGTCCGGTGAATCCGCTTTCCGACGAGGAACTCACGATGAAGTTCGATCTCAACGTCGAGAACAGGCTGTCGCCGGAGCGTGCAGCAGCGGTGGTCCGAGCTGCACTGGGGCTGCACACCGCAGATTCCCTGGAGGCCCTGATGGTGACCGTGCGCGGCTGATCGGGAACCGGGGCGCACCACTCTGCCTCGACGGGTCTCTGCCCCTCCGATGGCGGCTCACCGCGTGATGTGTAGCGGCGGTCTCCGGGTATGCCAGTCCGTTGTGCTCTGAAAGTCTTCACCGATCTCGAAGAGCAGCAATTCGTGGTGGGCGGCCGCCGTCAGTTGAGCGCCGATCGGCATCCCCGAACGAGGATGGAATCCGACCGGGAGTGCGAGCGTGGGTCCGTCGTGGAGGGACCAGGGATAACTGAACTGTCCGAGGCGGCGTGAGCGTGCGACGACATCGTCGCCACCGGCGATGCGAGGCACATCGACCGGCATGGTCGGGGTCAGTACGGCGTCGACGGTCGTGAACAGTGCACGGAGTCCGCGACGGAACTCCGCTGCGCCGGTTATCGCTGCTGTTCTCTCGGAGTCCGAGATGGACAGACCCAAGGACACGCGTGCGAGGGTGTCGGGATGGAACAGTTCGGGTGAGGAATGCACTCGGTTGCGGTGCAGCGCAGCAAGATCCGAATACAACAACGTGTACACGATGTCCTGTGCGCGAGCAGCACCGGGGACGGTGACCGGTATTGTCTCGTAGCCCAGTTCTCCGAGTTGTCGTGCCGCCGCTCGGACTGCGTCGCTGATGGCAGCGTCGACGTCGTCGGTGATGAACACCGACGGCAACCCTATCCGTCGAGTGGGGGCAGGCGACGGGGCCGGGGCGACACGCAGTACATCGAAGAGGCGGGCAACCTCGGTCACCGACCGTGCCATCGGACCGACGGTGTCGAAGGCGTCGCTGACCGGGAAGACTCCGGCATTGCTGATCGAGCCCCAGGTCGGTCGCAGTCCTGTGATGCCGCATGCCGATGCAGGCAGACGGACCGATCCGCCGGTGTCGGTGCCCAATGAGGCATCCACCAGACCTGCAGCGACCGCCACGCCGGAGCCTCCACTCGAACCCCCTGGGACCCGCGTCGGGTCCCAGGGATTGCGGACGGGACCGATGCGTGCACGCATTGCATGCAGTGCACCCATCGGCGACGCTCGACGCGCTCGGCGGTAGCCACGTCGACGTCGCCGACCTCGAAGCGGCCTTCCCCGGCCTCACTACCGACGGTGGCGAGTTCCGTGCCCATCTCAAGTTGGCCGCACTCGCGATCGCACTAAAGCGCCGGGTCATCATCGTGCAGGGCGTCGAAGCCGGCCAGAGCGATGATGAAGCCAATCCCTTCGAGAACTTCGTCCGCAGCCTTCGAGACGACCAACAGCGCATCGCCGACCTGGAAAGCCGGGTGGAGAACATCCTTCGGCGGCTATCGGCGCTCGAACTACGCTCGCCCAAGCGACTCATCGACAAGGTGATGACCCGAAAGCAGGTCGACAATCTGCTCGACACGTCGTACCGGCTGCGTGCGCTCGCCCCCACGCACAGCACAACCTCCCCGAGCTCTGATATGGTCATCGAGATCGAAAAGCACAGCGACGGAACGCTTCTGGTGTTCCCCGCCCGCGCCTGCTGACCGCGTCAACCCCACGCAAGCGCGTGATAGTCGAAGCCTTCGGAATCGCCGTCGATGCAGTCCCCGCTGATGATGGTCTCGCCTGCGCCGTGGGAGCCCACAGGGGCGGAGGTGGTTGCTAGCCACTCCGCCCGACGGAGATGGTGCACACATCGCCGGTCCGTACCCTCATGTCTTCTCGTGCAGGCCCCGCCCAGCCGCAGCCTGGAGACGTGACCAGGGCGTTCGTTGTCCACAAGAATCTCCGCCGCGCATGCCGTTTGCGCCACCCTGCCTACACGCACGCATCAGCGACGACCCGGTTCGTGTAATACAGGATCCCGATCGCCGTGCGGGTCAAACCTGACCTGTCCGCATCCAGCCTCGGTCCCTACTCGACCGGCAGCGCTCTTTCGGTCCTACACGCAGATCTCCTGTTGCGCCTCGACCCACAACGTCGACCATTGCACCGCGGTCGCACATGGCTGTACCGGTGCACTCGTGACTCCTGGCCACGGCACCACCAAGAATTGACGTCTGCGAACGCACCCCCTCGCCCACCGCAGTCGTCATCTCGGCTCAGACACGCCCGACCGACACGACCGCCTCAAACCGGCCGTGGTGTCGATAGGGCCTTGGCACGGCAACTCCCGCGATAGCTTCAACTCGACTCGACACACCTCCCGTCCGATGTCTCCCATCGGCGTGCACCGTCGGGCCGAACGTCCGGCGTCACAGTGACGAAGCGCCGGGTCGACACCGCCCTGCCCTTCCAACCCGATCTTTCTGATGAGAAGACAAATCGAAGTACGAAATTTGCGTTTGAAGATAAGACACTGATTCAAACCAGAAAACGGCAATGAAGGTCCGTCCTTATCTCACTCGTTCATTAGGACATCATCCGAATCTGAAAAATCTGAAGCTCTCAGATCTATTTCTGTTGATCCCATATCCGAAGGGGTATTTAATCATCCCTGTTTTGAGGTGCTTCAAATGGAAAGTCTCAAAATTAACACAAACCCGCAGGTAGAGGAGCTTTCGTCGGTCCAATATCGGCCCGCACGGGCGGTGGACTCTCACGCTAGCGAGCCTATCGCAGCACCACTGGAGGACTGCACAGAAAATTCACCCCAGATCGGGCTTGCGGAATTCGGCGACGGCTGTAAATATACAAATGCCCCGCCGAGAATCGGTTGGTAGCCAGGAGGGCGAGCGTTCGGATTCGGTTGTAAGGAGAACACTCGTGAGTGATACCCCTGCGTCTTTCAAGCTCGTCGTCGACTTGTTCAACGTGCTGGACGGCATGGTCAGCGTACTTCCCTGGGGTCGGCCCAGCAACACCGTCGACCTGAACATGGGCCGGATGGCCGACGTCATCGCCGCCAAATCGAACCGGCCGATCCGCTTCGACGAGATCACCGTCCACATGGGGGTATGCGACCCCCACCGCCACCCCCAGCGATACGCCACCGAGCAGGTGATGGTTCGCCGGTGGCAACGCGATCCCCGCGTGAGTGTCCGCAGTCGCCCCAGTGCGTTCGATCCCGTCACCGGCACCTACACCGAGAAGGGCGTCGATACCGCGATCACGTTGGATCTGTGCACCTCTCAAGGGTCCGGCCGCTTCGACGGGGTCGTGCTGTTCAGCGCCGACGCCGACTTCGAGCCGGCACTCGAACAGGCCTACCGGGCACCGGGCGCGACCGTGCAGCTGGCACGATGGGCCGGCCAACCCAGCCGACTGTGGCTACCGGGCGAGAAACTGTGGTGCTTCTATCTCGACGAAACCGATCTCGCCCGGTGCTCGGTGCCGTGCCCCACCTGGGGCATCGCATGATCGAGCAGCACACCGGAACCGTCGCGACCAGCACCGAGTTCCTCGACGTCCTGTCCGACCGGATGGCGCCGGACGGGCCGTGGGCCGCGGTGGCGGGCACCGTGGAAGCGGCGGAGATCGTCATCGAGGCAGCCCGCAGCACCGTTTTTGAGCCCGCACGCCGCCTGGTCGCAGAAGAGACCACAGATCCTCGGCGCGAGCCGAGGTCAGGTCATCAGTGGCCGGACACCGAGGGGTTCTATCTGGCCACGATCGTGGTGCGGTTCGCTCAGCTGCTCGACAGTTGCGAGGCGGTCACCTCCTTGCACCGCAGCGGCCACCACCGCGCGGGATGGGCGGTGCTCGGCCAAGGCGCCGAGACCCTCACCCGCCTGTGGATGCTGACCGAAACGATGGTGTTCGACCAGCCGCGGGACGAGGCTCGACGCTCCTCTCACGCCTGGTACGCCTTCGCTCAGACCTACAACAGGTGTGGACTCGGTGCCCCGGTGGCGGTGCACCCCTTCGATGCCGCGTTGGGCAATGACGTCACCGAAGACGAGGACGTCAGCCTCGACGCCGGCCGGCATCGAGCGCCCATGCATGCGCGTGACCTCGTCGCCGCGATCACAGAAGGCGTCCGGCTCGCGCAGGTGCACATCCCGGGTGCGCTGCAACTGGACCCCAACGCGACAGCGGAGTTGCACAACCCAGCTACGGATTTCGACAACACCCGGCTGGCGCAGTCGCAACTACGGCTGACCGCAGGACTCGTCCACACCGCAGCGGTTTCGGTCGATGCAGCTTTCACAATCAGTATTGGCCACCGCTGAACGACCGGGAACGCACCGCATCGGACCATCGGCTCCCCACCGCCCCAACCCCGATCCGTCGGCACCCGTTCACCGGTCGCCTGCGTGTTCTTCCCGGTCAACGATGTATCGACCGGGAAGAACACGAACTTTAGCGCCACTACCTGCTTCGATGAACGCAGCTCGACGGAAGACACCCCGAGGAGTGAAGGTGCAGAATCTCCCGCATACCGCGTCCACCGATCTGCTCGACCAGGTCGCCGACCTCATCGCCGAGGACCAACCCCATCGTGCCTACACGGACGAAACCTGGACGACGCTGGGGCATTTCGAGGCCTTCTCTGTCGAAATGCCACAAAGCTATCTCGGCTACCGGTACCGTCTCCGGGTCCTCTTCGACGGTCAGCGTGGCTCGCTGCCTACGGTGGACGTGCTTCGGTTCATCGCGATGACCGTCGACGACGGCAGGACGCTCCGGCAGCACCTGACCAAAAAGTATGGTTCGTTCGATGAACCCGGATTCGGTGACGGGCAACCGGATAAAGCGTATGTCGACGAAGCAACCGAACTCTTGGCCAAGGTAGAGTCCTGGGAACGATGGAAGCACGGCGTCGACACGATCACAGCGCAAAGCGAGACTCTTAGCCACCTCGAGAACATGATCGCTCTCCTCCTGGTCAGCGACATCCCGGATGCTTCCGAGGTCCACGACTACTTCATGACGGAGATCTTCAAGCGCCTCGACGAGGCCGGTGTATCGACGACACGTGCCTTCATCACGAACGCGCTGCTACAGACGCTGCTGGACGATCGGGCGCACGATCCTGGCCGGGCAGTGCAGAAGATCCGGGACCAGTTCCGCGATCTGCGTGAAGGCCGGTACGAGTTCCTGCGCCGATACGAGGACAGTCTCACGCGCAGGAAGTTCGAACTAGAGGAAGAGCGGATCGACTTCGAAGTCCTGCCCCCAGGCACCGACCTGGAGGAGCATGCGCGTAGAGAACATCGCCGCACCGCACCGAACTCGGGACCCCGCCTTGCACCGGAAAAACTCCAGGTACTGAAGGATCTCGAACAGCACTTCGGACCCGACCGATGCCAGCGACTACGCGGAATCCCCTCCCGGAACAACCTTGCCGGGCCGTTCGACAGCAACATCAACGGTTCCTACCTGGTGTTGGTCATCCGACATATTGACCGCAACGGCCGTCATGTCGGAGACGACGCGATCGCTATCAGCCCCCTCGCTGGTCAGGCCACGTTCTACGTGCGACACGACGCCGTCGACCATTCCTGGAAGGAAATCTTCTCCTACCCCAAACGTGACGCAACGGCGATGGGGGCCCGCCGCCTCCTTCTGAAAGGAGGAACCGGATGGGACCCGGCGACCGCCTTACGGGAACGGTTGATTGCCCTTGCCCAGTGCTCACCGCACCGATTCCGCGAAGGCACCCCTATCCCGGTTCCGGGCGCCCACAAGTACACCGTCACCTGACCGCAAGGATGCGGCGACGGGCGACTTCCTCGCCCCTGACACAGGGGATGCTGCGAGGCGGCGCCTCCGGCCGCTCGGCGTAGGTCCACGACCGCCGCCGGCGGCAGCTCGGCAGTCTGGCTGCGCCCCGGGATTGCTCCCTACCATCTCGGTGCCTTGCAGGACCCAGGCTGTCCCATGAGCAGCCACGTCGCTCACCCCATAGGGCCTCGACGACTCGATCTCGCAGACCACACCGCGATGTCCCCTCGATCAGGATTTCGACGGGCGCCCGTGAATGCGTTGCATGCGCGACGGACCCGCCATTGCTCGCGGCAGAGAGACGGAGAACTGGGTGGCGATCTCCACGTCGGGATTCCCATGCTGATCGTCTGGTCCCGTGTTCATGCCGTCAGGGGGAGTGGATTCGCTTCGCTACTCGAACAGCACGCCGCAGATCTGCGGACTGCGGCGGGTTCTGGAACAACCTGCCCACACGGCCGATCAGCGCTTCCTCGGAGACCGACATCTTCCCCGCTGCCGCAATCCGGCCGTACTGCACAACCTCGTTCGGCGGAACGACGTCGATTGTCCGGGGGCCGAGCTCGCGGGCGATCGCAGTCGATTGTGTGGGGAGCCGGAACGTGAGCGGTTTGTTCCCGGATCGCCCCAACGGATTCTCGGAAACGATCAATCCGCTGCGCTCGGCAGCCGAGATCGCGCGGTTGAGCAGGCGCGGGACCTCACCGTTCAGGTCGCGGCCTGATGCGCATTCGGTGTACACCTGGTGGATTCGCCATCCCGTCATCGGGCCTTCCACGGACACAATCGATACGACGTTGTCGACGATTGTGTCGGGGGGTGTCTTCGAGATCGACGGCAGCGCTTGACGAAAGACGGGATACGGCATCAGGACAGTCGACTCCGCTGCTGGCGTGCGCGGTGCGGTGCTTGCCTTGCCGCGAGCAGGCACGCCGCACGGTCGATCGGCGGCTGGATCGTCCACCGGTTGAACAGTCGCTTCGTCGAGTAGCGGCTCGAGCATCTCACCGGCGGCGTTCGGAGTTGCGGGCGTGATGGGCGCCGTCGCCGCCGATTCCGGCGCGGTCGAGTCCCGCGTGGGACTCGACGCGCCAGGAACGTGCGCGGGTGTGGCTGCCGGTTGCTGTGCCGGAGCCGCCGGCACGCCGTACCCGAAGAGCCGCTCGCGTTCCGCGGCGATGATGTCGCGCGCCAGTTCCGCCTCGGTGATGTCGTAGGCTTCCGGCGCGCTCGCTGCAGTGTCGCTCTCGCGAGCGAAACTCTCGAACAGTTCCTTCTTCCGGGCCAGAAGATCTCGGACCCGTTGATCGACTCCCTCGTCGGACACAAGCCTGTGCACCTGTACGGATTCCAGTTGACCCATCCGTGGGCGTACCAGGGTGAGTCGGTTGCGGGTAGTGCTGTGGCCCCGGCACGCGAGGGGGCCAGGATGCAAGGGAAAGGTGCGGACTCCGGACAAAATCCACCTGAACGCCGCCGACGCCTTTCGGGGCGTGAGCGTATCGAGCTTCTGGTTTCCGTTGCGAAACTGCAGCGTGGTCAGTCGATTTCGCGCAGTGTTGTCTCGATGCGAGTGATTTCCCGAGCGACTTTGGTGGGGTCGTCACCGTGATCCGGGGTGAGGTCGCCGCTCCTGAGGGCTGCGAGCGCGGCGTCGACGGCCAGTTCGACGGTGGGATAGGCGCCGATCGGGTGGCCATTGTGTGCCCACCATGCGCGGATGAAGCAGCCGTTGGGCGATGGACTGAACCCGATTGCCTGATCGCCGCGGCGGATGGTCGGGCAGTGGGGCGGGTATCCGCTGGTCATCGACGGTCGGTCATCGGACGTCATCGAGCAACTCCTTCAGTGTCCGCGCCTCGGCCTGTGAGTCGCGAGTGTTCGACGAGACGATCTCATATGTTCGACGGTCTGAGTCGGCCACCCGTCTCGTCGCCAGAGGGATTGCCGCCGCGCAGAGACCCACCACCAGCGGACCGTTCAGCCCCCACGTCGCTGGTCGTCGCCGCTCCGTTGGCCGAACCCACCCCAGCGCCTCGGTCGTGTCACGCATCTCGAGCGGTCCGCAAGTCACTGTGCACACGGACCTCGGCTGTGGCCAGTTCACGTAGCCGCGGACATGCTCTCGCACAGGATCATCCTGGTCTCGGTCGCGTCCTCGGCCATGCCGACAGGTGCGGGTTGGATTGCGCGTCTTGAAACCTTGGTAGAGGGGTGGTCTGTCGCCGACGGAAGCAGGACCGATCGCCCCAGCTCGCAACGTCTCATAAGTTCATTCCGAATTGTTGTGTTGAAAGCACGTTACGAGAGCAACTTCCGACCCAGCACAGCGTGCGAGGGACGAGTGGGTGGTGGATAGGTACGCCCTGATCAAGTCGATGCGTCGCTACGATGTGGCGCGTGAATGGTCGCCGTGTTCGATTGCAGGAGTTACGCCGCCGAGCGAAGCGCCTCTTGCCGTCCTTATCGTTGAAGCGGGTTCCAGAGGAACCTGCCGACGATCCAACTGACATGGCATCCCCAAAGGGCACGGTGACATCAGATGCTCAACCTATGACGGTCGCGACTGGCAGCGAAACGACGTCCAATGAGCCAGATCCCCTGCCCGACACTGACTTACCGGTCGACGAGGGAACCTCAGGGGGCCGATCACCGAGCCGACCGGTCCTGAGTCGTTCGACCGCGAACTCGATCAGTATCGGATGGCCGGCGATGAACTCGCGGAGCAGGAACGGGAACTCCGCGTGAAGATGGACGAGTGCCGCGATGGCGGTGACCTGCTGGTGGACTACCAGCGATACGACAGTCAGCTCCGGCAGGTGCAGGCGAGGCAACGGGATCTGACGGTCGCTCATGCCCGGTACATCGCCGACCGGGACCGGCTCGCCGCGTGGGGACCGACCGAGGACTGGGTGGTAGCCGGGTCTATCGTGACCGTCCGATACCTGGACGGTCACCGAGACACGTTCGTGCTCACCGAGCGTCACACCGACAGCGAGTACGAGACCGTCTCGTACTCGTCACCGATGGGCCAGGCCGTCCGGAAGCGAAGGGTAGGCGACAAAGTCGCACTTCCCGCGGGAGCTCCGCTGGTGATCGACAGCATCATCCCCGGTTTCCGCAGGCACCCCGGTTCTCGCGCTGAGATCAATCCGGAAGCCGATTCGCCCGCTCCTCCCAAGGAGAAGCGGATAGTGCCGACCGCCGCAACATCCGAGGAAGCACTTGCCGGGCAGCGGTGTCGCGATAAGGCCTATCGCAACGATCTGTACAGGAGGCGGTACGACCCGAGCGTCCGGCCGATCAACGAGTACGTCGACAAGTTGCGGGCCGGGCGTCGCGTGTCCATTCCGTATGTGGCGCCGACCTACGGTGGCGTCGACGCGCGGTTGCTCACGCTCATGCAGGACCCGGGCCCGAAGACCGGCCTGACCAGTGCCGACGGATCCGGCATGATCTGCCTGGAGAACGTCGACCTCACGGCCGCTCGGCAGAAGTTCTTCTTGGATGAAGCCGGCATCCGCATTTCGGAGATCGTGTCGTGGAATGCCTACCCGTGGCCGAAGCCGCACCCCCAGACCGACCGATCGGACCGTGAGGCAGCCGAGGCGCTGCGCGGATTCCTCCTGCTGATCCCGAACCTTGAGATTGTGATCCTCAACGGCGCTGTTGCCAAGCGTATTTGGCGTGTCCTCGAGGAGATCGACCCGGCGTGTGCGGCAGGCATCTCGTCGTACCCGACATTTCACACGAGCGAACGAGCGGTCAATCCAACCCAGAGGTCGCTCGAGTACATCGCCGAGGTCCACACCGACCTGAGCAACAAGTACGCAGCAGCCGCCCGCCGGTTGCACAGCGTGTGAGTTCATCGATCGTCACGCGCAGGAATGCGTCGACCGGGACCAACCTGAAGTACGGATTGTCGACGTCGGACCCCCGACCCGACCTAACCGTGAGATGGGCTTTGTCGATGCTGCCGTGACCTCTGGCGGCTCCGACGTACGCTCGTCCGGCGCCCTGGCCCAGGTGAAGTGGCGCGGCGGTATAGTCGGTCGCCCCGAGCTGCAGAACCTGGTCAGTGCACGCGGGCACGAGTTGTCGAAAAGGCTGTTCTTCTTCGCCGCTTCCGACTACTCCCAACACGCCGTCGAGTACGCCGAGGTGATGTCCATCGCGCTGTTCATCTACGAGCCGGACGGAACCCTCATCCCCAAAAACCGGCACGCGGCCGTCACCGCCGCCCGCACCGGCACCGTCCAGAGTGCCTTCGGAAAACAGTGGCGGAACTGGTGGGCATTGTCGTCGATGTCCGTACCGCCTGCCTCGACCAGATCAGGGGTGAGCAAGCCCGGGGTGTGGGCACGCGTGATATGGCCGTTCCTCAAGGTGCACTGGCGCATCCTCGGGGCGGTATTCTTCACGCTCGCAGTACCCGGCTGGATGGGAGCCGTCGTGAATCCGGATGAAGCGATGGGCGAAACCCGTATGGGCAACGCCGGCTTCCTCGCAGGTGCGATCGTTGGTGCTGCGATCTTCTGGACGCTGTATTTCGTGGACCGGGACAACAAAAAGCGGATTCCATCCCCTCCGGATGAGGGCCGACGCGAGTAACCGGCGCCTCGCTCGACGGTCCCCGACCACGATGTGGCAATGCGTCACCCGTCCGGGGCCGGTCATCCGGCGACTCAATTGATGGATAATCCTTATAATCCACCTACAGGCGGTGGGAGATTTCGAAGCAGATCCGGGCATCATCGCGTCCCGGCCAGATCGAGGTCCAGCCCTACCGCCTCCGTGATTCCGAGGCGCCTCATGCAGCCGTCCCGAGTCCGATCCTGGAGCATCCCACGGTCACCTCTCAGTAGTCGAATCCGGCGAAATTCCTGGGCCATTGAACTTTTCCGCCAGACTTCACGAAACTGTTGAGTGCAGCGCTCGAGCCTTTACCTGGATCTTTTCCTTCGAAACTATACGGAGGGTACTTACTGCGGAACTCGATGCGCTCCACCATGACCAACCCGTACGCTTTTAATGGTGATGTCTGCCGCCAGCGGCCACGGTTACTCCAGGCCCACCCTGATGATCCCAGAAGAAACAAGTCTCTTCCGATATGGTGAAAGATCGAGTCCATCTCGGTGTCGGAGCAGTGCCCGTTCTTGGGAAAGAACATCTCTGCCTTCGCCGTACATAGTCTTCCGGTTGTGGACAGAAGCAATGCGTCTCCAGCGATTCGCCCGGTGAAGTCTCCTTCTCGTACATCGGCTCTACCGGCCAGCGCGGTCCGGTGATACCCACGTTCGGCCTGATCAACATCGACGGAGATCAGCCAGAAAGCATCCCGATAGGTTCCTTTCCCGTCACGTGGTGCAGCGCAACGCCATGTCTTTACACCAGAATTTCGGAGTTGCTCAGCGCATTTAAGTGCATACGAATCCAGCCGCTTCTCCCACGTGGTAGAACCGGTACTTGCTGCTGGATCTGTCCATGTATCAAAGGACGCAAGCCGGTGCTGATCAGGCGATCGACGCCGACTATGCGGCCGGGCTGTAGGGGCGGTCCGCGCGACGCTCTCTTCCTTCTGCGAGGTCAATCCCAGCCAATCAAGGAAACCCATAATCGCCATTTCTTTCGATTAACAGAAAAATCATTCGGCAAATAGACGTCGGAATCCTATCCGAGCTTGTAAACGGAGTCCAGTGTCATGAACGTGGTTTCATGCGACCGCGCGCTCAAGCACAGAGACGGGTTGGTCAAGCACAGCCGGGGGTGGCCGGCAAGTCCCGGCCACCCCCGAAGTGCGGTCTACTTGTTGCGGCTGTTGCCGCCGTTGCGGGTGCCCTTCGCGCTGGTCTCACTGCGCATGCGGGCCGCCTCGTTGTTCGCGCGGTCGCGCAGCAGGGCGCTGCCTTCTGCCTTCGTGTCGGCAGTGTTACCAGTGTTCTCGATCGGTGCCGAGGCCACGTTCCACATGATGCTTCCAGCTGTAGCAGCAGCCTTGGCCTTGTCCACGATTCCCATATCAGCCTCCTGATCTGTTGTCGAGCTGCCGGACGGCGTCTCGTTCTCAACGATGACGAACCAGAACGAGGCTGAACAGGGTCAGATTCTGCCCAAAACAGGTCAACAGAAACTGTTCCACTTCGGCCAATTCCTGATCTTGAATCTAGTGCTACCGCATCTGAAGATGGTGTTTCAGACATGAGAGGACCTCCACAATCGGGCTCTTCGCAGTTAGCAGTGGCATTGGCGCCGGCTGGGTGCGACCCGACGTGACCGTCGAGTGCAGGCCCACCGTACCCGGCGGCGTTGGTTCTCCGGGGTACGGAACCCGAACGCGATACGGCCGACGTGCTTGACGATGCGGTTGTAGCCTTCACTGCGCGCATTCGACAGGCCGGTGGTGATCGCCAGGATCATCGGTTCCTGCCACGCCGAGACGGTCGTCGCCAGCTTGCCGATCTCCGGGACACGGCATGCCGCGCAGAACGTGTAGAACCGATACAGCCTGTCCCGGATCTCATGGCGAAGGCCACCACGATCGGTGCAGCGCAACACATCGCGCAGTAGTTCTTTGGCGATCCATGCCGCAGCGATGTCCCCGTGCGGGTCGGCGGCGGTCAGCTTCTCGAACAGGGCCGATCGTTGTTCGTCGGTCAGGCGTTCGGAGGCCCGCAACAACCGTCGTCGATTGATCCATTCGACATCGCTCTTGCGGCCGCGCCGACCCCGCTCGGCCTGGGTGACCCTGCGCCGGACGGTATCGACCATCTCGTTGGCCTTCTTGACCAGGTGGAACCGGTCCACCACCAGTTGTGCGTGCGGCAGTGCCTCGCGCACCGCCTTCGCATACACCGACGACATGTCGATCGCGACATGGGTGATCTGTGCCTTCCACGTCTCGTCGCGGGCGTCGAACCAGTCGATCACCACCGCCGAGGTGCGTCCGTTGACCTGCGCCAGCAACCCTTGATCGCCGGTCAGGTCGACCAGTCCGGTGTCCCACCGGTCCACCCATCTCCGTTCCCCGGTCTCGGGGCAAGTTTCCCATTTCGCCTTCCCGCGTCGGGTCTCATCGATCCCGAGCACCATCACCGGCTCAGGCTCGCCGGCCAGGGCGGCGTCGGCGACCACGACGAGGTGGCCGTGGACGGTGTGCCAGGCGCACCCGTAGTCGCCGGCGACCGCGGACACCGACCGGTCCCCGTCGAGGACCGCCTCGACCAGCAGCGCCTTCGCTCGTGGCGTGACCCGTGCCCGGGACGGCACCCCCGGCGTCGACTCGGTGAACACCTTACGGTCACAGGAGGTATTGGTGCACAACCATTTCCGTTTCCGCCACACCAACAGCGGACGGTCGGGTCCGACCTGCACATCCCGCGGTCTGGTGGTGACCCAACCCTTCGAGCGCGATGATTTCTGCCCGCACTGCGGGCACATCCCGACCCATTCGGGTGCCGTTGCGATCTGCACGATCCGGCTGTCGTCGACCGTGCGCTGCACCGATTCGACGATGACGCCGTCGAGATCGAGCAGCAATGAACTACCGTGGTGCATGCCCGCGTTCCTTGCTGTCCTGGATGCCTGAGAACACCCAGCTCACAAGGGCGCGGGCCCTTTTTCAATCACCGACACGGCAACGGGGTCGATCGGCACCAGCCCCTACCAAGTGCGAAGAGCCCACAATCGTGAACAACGCTACGTCCGATCCTTCACCGTTCTCGGCATCCGAGAGACTCGCCAGCCTTTATGAAGCTGCGAGACAAGAGCGCGGACTGACATGGGACAAGTTGAGAAGGGCGGTGAACTTCGAATCTGAAGCAACCCTCAAGCGCCGTTTGATGAGGGGCTCATCGAATAATTCCGGACCGAGACTCGACGAGGTTCCGACGTTCGTTGAGGCACTCGGGATCGCTCCGGACCGACTGTTGCGCGCGTTGCTTCCAGCACTCGAAGACGAACGTTCTCATATCCTTCACGGCAAGAAATGGCAGATGCGTGCCCAAGAACTCGAAGACGAACTCGCCCGCCGCCGCCAGGCAGGAGGGGTACAGCTCGATCTCGTCGAAGACATTACCGCTACCGGACGATGGGCTGTGGGGATTCTGCCTCACCGCTCCGGCCCCTCGCCCGAAGCAGAAGTCCTGTCGGGTACCAGAATTGCAGTGACACCTGCACGTCCGGGACTTCTTGCCCCTGGCCAAAGCGTGCGTGCCGCATTGATCGAGGAGTTCGGGGCAGTGATCCGCGATCGGGCCGTTTTCCTGGCCGACCATGTTCGACCACGCCCCACCCCGCCGCTCGAGGCGGCGCCCAATGACGTCGTCTACCTGTCCATCCCCGCCTTCACCCGCGACAGAGTTCCCTCGAAGGCGCCCATCTTGTTTCCGAAGCTGAACTCGAGAACCGTCCTGGTCGTCGCCCTCACCCAGTCATCCTGGCGCCACCATGTCGCTGCGATCGCCGCGAGAGCACTCGGCTGGGGGTTGACCAACAGCTCCTCGATCGAGCGAACGGCAACACCGCCCCGTGAGCGCGACCGTGACGACCATATCGAGGAGATGAACAAGTTGCGCAACGACGGTCTCGCGCGTCTTCTGTTCGATCCACCGCAGGACACGTTCATCCACCACGTAGGTCGAGCGGTCGTCGGGGAATACCCCGAACCGCACACCCTAGTCCGCATGATCGACGACGTCGAGTACCGTGACCGCTTACCGTTCGTGGTTCTCCTGACCGAATCCGACAGGGTGATCGCCCGTCAGAGCTTCAAAGCTCTGCGGTCGGACAACGGGAAACCGCGTTTCTCTGTGGAAGAGTGGACCGCATGGCGCGATGAACTCCGTGACGCGGTAGAGCAGCTCCCCCGATCTCATCGCCTGATTCTTCCATTCGATTTTCCGTGGGAGCAGCGAGACGACCAAGACAGTCCCCCTGAGGACGCCGAGGAGTTCGATCGAAATATGTGGCACAGCAGCGCGATACTCGCCGACACGATTTTGCGAACCATGGGCAGCCTCGGAGGCTTGAACAGTAACGCCCGTCCCAAACGTGTCGATCCTGAGGCAGAACGCATCCTCCGGTCGATCCACCCCTACTAATTGAGAGAAGGAGAACGATCATGCGTTGTTCGGCCTGTAAAGGAACCACCGCGTGCGAGACGTGCAACGGCTCCGGGTGGAGAGCCGAGGGCACCGTCAATCAAAACAAGTGCTCAGCCTGCAAAGGCACCGGCACATGCAGACTGTGCGAAGGATCCGGCCAGGAGCCTCCACTGAAGTAGCCGATTGTGTACCCGGTCGTCCCAACCCCAAGCCAAGGACTCACATGGATTCTCTTAACCTCTCCGGCAACCCTTCTCCTGCGATCCAGAACCTGGACCGGTTGATCCGATCTGCCGGCGGCTTGAACCCCACGATCTACGCCGACATGAATCCGGTCGATCTCATCGGTCACGTTGTGTCGAACGTGCCGACGGTGGGCCGCTCGGAGGAACAGTCGAACGGAATGTTCATGTTAGACCTGGGTGGCTTACGGTTTCATTGGACCGCTTGCCAGGACAGCCTGGGCAGTTGTCTGATCTTCTTCGTCACGCATTTCACCGAAGTGACCGGAGCACAGCTCATGGCGCGGTTTCTCGATGAACTCAAGCTTGGCAGTTCCAAAGGCGGCTTCGAGTACGGAATACTCGATGGTCCGATGTATCAAGCGGATCCGTCAGTGTGTCGAGTGCTTGCCCACGGCAATATCGTCTGAGCGATACGCCAGCACCTGCGAGTCGTGGACAGGACATCCAGATTCCCTGTCCCCCACTCACACCTGTTTGACGCCTACACATGTCCTTGCCCGCAAGTCAGATAGATCGACGAGAGGCGCCCTATGGATCGAACCAAGTACGACGCCAGCCATATCGACTGGGACCGGTTGAAGAAGTACGCGCAGCGAGTTGCGCGAGAGACTGCAATGCCTCTGAGTCCTCCGTTGACGTACCGAAAAACGACATACACCGATGTGCCGGTGACGAAGACCACCGCCGGCTTTCTCGGATTCGGCTCCCGCAGCTACGTAGTTCATGAACGCAGACCTGTTTTCCGCGAGGTGCAGGCTCTCGGCCCGCACTGGCCGATCGACCGGCGCCATTGGCACAAAGAAGCAAACACCAGAAGCGGAAACGTTCGAGTTCAAGAAACCAACCACGAGTATTATACTCTCGCATTACTCCCCGACGGGTCCCTGGTCAAGGCAATGCTGACTGAGGAGGAGGTCATGAACTTCCGCGAGAGCCATGCCAAACTCGTGTATCACGAGCGAGAGCACTCAATCCGTGCAGTAAGCGAATCCGACGTGGTCGCGCTCGACTTCCAGAAGTGGTATCGCGATTCGGGCCGTCACAATGTCGGCACAAAGGTGTGGGGAGACCGGGATCCAGGAAATCGGCTGCTTCGCCACACAAAGGGTGTCGGGATCAATCTTGCACTGAAGGACCTGCTCGAAGGGCGTACACCGAGGAATGCATGACCGCCTCCTCAGGACACCTCGCCGGCGACACACCGGCATGGTCACGTACGCCTCTTCACTCCGTCGTACCGGGCGGCGCCGAGGCCGACGTGGGTGCGTTCGCGGATAAGGTTGCGTTCGAACTCGGCCAGAGCTCTGAAGATGGTGAAGATCATCGGCAGCGAGACGCAGACGTAGCTGTCTCGGATCGGAGGGCAGGGACGCACGGATCGGGCGGAGGTACGAATCGAGTCCGGTGCGGTGGTGCACGAATCCCGCCGGTCTGTCTCTGGCGCCGTGTCGTCGCAACGGGTACGAAGCTCACGAACATCGGCGTATTAGGGTCGGCACCGCGACCGGCCATCTGCTCGGGGGATCCGAGTACCCACTCGGTAGGGCCGCTGACCGTGGTGCGATGCAGCCACCTTTACCGAGTCCCGCCTGCAATCCAGTTACCCGGGCGTGGCAAGAACGCGGTTCCTCATATGTAGTTCAAACGGATGACAAAGCCGTTTTCAGCGAGCATCGGACGATAGATGGCGATAATCTCTGCCACGGCTTACGGCATCCCGGAGCCACTTCTTACCAGACAGGAGAAACCGGCTCTTCGCACTTGGTAGGGGCTGGTGCCGATCGACCCCGTTGCCGTGTCGGTGATTGAAAAAGGGCCCGCGCCCTTGTGAGCTGGGTGTTCTCAGGCATCCAGGACAGCAAGGAACGCGGGCATGCACCACGGTAGTTCATTGCTGCTCGATCTCGACGGCGTCATCGTCGAATCGGTGCAGCGCACGGTCGACGACAGCCGGATCGTGCAGATCGCAACGGCACCCGAATGGGTCGGGATGTGCCCGCAGTGCGGGCAGAAATCATCGCGCTCGAAGGGTTGGGTCACCACCAGACCGCGGGATGTGCAGGTCGGACCCGACCGTCCGCTGTTGGTGTGGCGGAAACGGAAATGGTTGTGCACCAATACCTCCTGTGACCGTAAGGTGTTCACCGAGTCGACGCCGGGGGTGCCGTCCCGGGCACGGGTCACGCCACGAGCGAAGGCGCTGCTGGTCGAGGCGGTCCTCGACGGGGACCGGTCGGTGTCCGCGGTCGCCGGCGACTACGGGTGCGCCTGGCACACCGTCCACGGCCACCTCGTCGTGGTCGCCGACGCCGCCCTGGCCGGCGAGCCTGAGCCGGTGATGGTGCTCGGGATCGATGAGACCCGACGCGGGAAGGCGAAATGGGAAACTTGCCCCGAGACCGGGGAACGGAGATGGGTGGACCGGTGGGACACCGGACTGGTCGACCTGACCGGCGATCAAGGGTTGCTGGCGCAGGTCAACGGACGCACCTCGGCGGTGGTGATCGACTGGTTCGACGCCCGCGACGAGACGTGGAAGGCACAGATCACCCATGTCGCGATCGACATGTCGTCGGTGTATGCGAAGGCGGTGCGCGAGGCACTGCCGCACGCACAACTGGTGGTGGACCGGTTCCACCTGGTCAAGAAGGCCAACGAGATGGTCGATACCGTCCGGCGCAGGGTCACCCAGGCCGAGCGGGGTCGGCGCGGCCGCAAGAGCGATGTCGAATGGATCAATCGACGACGGTTGTTGCGGGCCTCCGAACGCCTGACCGACGAACAACGATCGGCCCTGTTCGAGAAGCTGACCGCCGCCGACCCGCACGGGGACATCGCTGCGGCATGGATCGCCAAAGAACTACTGCGCGATGTGTTGCGCTGCACCGATCGTGGTGGCCTTCGCCATGAGATCCGGGACAGGCTGTATCGGTTCTACACGTTCTGCGCGGCATGCCGTGTCCCGGAGATCGGCAAGCTGGCGACGACCGTCTCGGCGTGGCAGGAACCGATGATCCTGGCGATCACCACCGGCCTGTCGAATGCGCGCAGTGAAGGCTACAACCGCATCGTCAAGCACGTCGGCCGTATCGCGTTCGGGTTCCGTACCCCGGAGAACCAACGCCGCCGGGTACGGTGGGCCTGCACTCGACGGTCACGTCGGGTCGCACCCAGCCGGCGCCAATGCCACTGCTAACTGCGAAGAGCCGAGAAACCAAATGGCAAGAGAGTGCAACGAATGCGGCGGCGAGGTCACCGAGGACGGACGCTGCCAGAACGACGACTGCGGCGCGAAGAGCTAGAACGATGACGACAACGTCCGGTGAAGGTACGGATTTCTCCGTTAAGAAGGTCCCCAGTTACTCCAAAGACCAGCTCGCGGAATACTACGCCCGGTTTGGTGATCGCTTAAACAAGCTGATGCGCCTTGAGACGTACTACCGAGATCAAGGAGAAATCGCTGAACGAAGTGGAGACTTCGCGGTAGCGTCGGACTTCCGTAGTCTTCAGGCAGCGGCCCGCAACCTCGCCGAATCCGTCGCCAAGGACCGAGCAACTCTGAAGGTTGAGTACGACCTCCGCGACCTCGACTAGTCTCCAACTGATAACGCTGTCGACTCCTGTTCGATTGAATGTCGTCGTCAAGGGCATGCGCTAGAAGCGCCTGTCAGCCGACGACCGAAGACATGTTGCGCGCATGTGGCAGGTGACGCGATTGTGAACTTCGGTGATAGGCGGCACGGTTCTGAGCGTTGACAATGGCATAGTGGCCGGGGGAACCGCTGTGTCCCCGGGGTACCCGTCGGCGTAGCAGGGGCCGACGATCAGATCCATCTCTCGTACTGGTCGGCGGGCGGCGGCGACGAGTCGAAGTCGAGGGTGTGGCCCATCACGGCGACATCCTCCCCGGCGGGACACCGAAGCTGTGTGGCTTGCGGCCGATTTGCGGGGTGGCTGCGGCGTCCCCACCGCCCCTCACCGGTCGCCGGCAGGGCCCTTGCGTGGCCCAGGGACGCCAGTGCCCGTCCGGCGGCGGCTGAACCGTGCCGGCGCGCAGCTCGCTCATGCGGTGGAAGGACAGGGTCCGCGTCCCGCGGCTGCTCCAGCCGTCACCGTCCCAGGCGTGCTCGAGTACCCCATGGACATCGTCGAGGTGTTCGGACAGCCGCCCTTCGGCCGCCGCCGTGCAGTACTTGATCAGATCCTCGACAGCGTCGTCGACCTGCTCGTCGCAGGCATCGCACCCGCAGGCAGGCAACGCGATGTGCTGCCAAGCACCGATGTCCAGGTACAGCCCCGGAAAAGAGGTCGTGGTGATCGTCAACGGAGCCTGATCCGGGTGCGGGGCAGTGATCCGTATCGACTCGATCGGCTGGATAGCCGAGGCGGGCCGCAGGGTTGCCGGACCCCGGGTCGCGGTCACCTCGAACCGTTCGGCGAGATCTGCCACCAGCGTGTCGGCGGCCAGGAGGAGCGGGGCGAATCGCTGCGGGTTGCTCATCCGGCCGTAGGCCTGGTCCGGTGGATCCTCCATGTCCGGCCCCTGTCGCGAGTTCGTTCTGCTGTTCCGGCGGCGTGACCCGTCCACGGGCGCACTCGGTGCGGCGCGCCTGGTCCGAGTCGATCTGCACGCCGCCGTGACCATCGGTCCACCGCTGGAAACCGCGATGATGGCCTATCGGCCGTTTCTGACCGGCAGTCCCCCGGCGATCGTCGACGGCACCGCCGTCTACCAGGTACTCGACGGTCTGACCATCGCAGGTGAACTCGTTGCCCGATCACGTCCTCGGCGGCGGACAGATCGGGGACCTGCTCTGGGTGGTCGGTCATCCTCCGGACGGGACCGGCCGTGGGCGGTGGTGGCCCCTGCCCGGGCCCGCGACGTATTCCGCCGAGCACCAGTACTGGTTGTTCACCCGGCTCGATCCGGCCACCTGGGAGCTGATCGTGAGCACCCCGATCCGCAGCCCCCGCCCGGACGTCACCGTCGACGGGGCCGGCACCGTGTGGGTCACCGCGGCGGGCGTGCACGCCCTGCCGCAACAGCACATGAGCCCGCCGAAACTGCTCGACGTCGCCGAACTGCTCGACCGCTCCCGCCTCCGGTAGCCGAACAACCCCGAGCCGCGGGTTCGTGTATGCACACGGCTCGATCACCGCTCCGGCGGCCTCCGCACATCTCCGCTCTTGTCGAGATGCAGCTAAGACTGACAGCACACGCCGCTTCAGAATGACGGATTCCGGGCGTGGTGACAGTGCTCGTCACTATTCGTGCCTGGTCATGAACATGCGGTGCTCACTGCAAGGATGCACGCCGCATCAACCCCCACCCGGTGAGATGAACGAGCGCACCGACCAGCGCTCCCAGCACGCCACCACCGAGGACCGACACGGCCATGTACCCGTGCGGTGAGGGCGAATCGATACGGGCGGACGCGAAGTCGAGCGGTTGATAACCGGCGGTGTAGAAATCGAGCGGCTGCGAGGCGAACCACCACAACGCGGCAGCGCCGGCGATGCCGCACACCACACCGAGCCCGGTGAACACCAGCACAGTCGTGATTGCCGTCCTCGGACGTGGGTTCACGATCGCTCCGTGACGTCGGATCCGTTCGTCGCAGGCGGGATGTTCTCCGGGATGCCGAAGCCCGGCATGTCCCACAATTGCGCCGGCTCGAGGACGCTGCCGTCGTCGGGCCACAGCCGCAACCGCCACACATCCCCCGGCGTGGTCGAACCGGGCCAGCCGTAGTTGACGAACCCGCGCCCGGATACCTCGACCACATACCGGCCCGGCGGCACCGCGACCGTCACCGGTTCGCTGGTCGGAGACGACACGCTCACCCCCCGGCCGCATCGATCTCGAGGCGGTTTTCGCTGACCTGCTGCCATGCCAAGCGATCGGCTGCGGGACGGCGGTCGAAGACCTGCACGTCCACGCTCATCTCGTAGTTGTTCTGGTGCGGGCACACCACCACAATCATGGTGCCGTCACCGGCGCTGGGCTGCTCCGCCTGGGCCTGCTCGAGCAGCTCGAGCTCATTGTCGATGTCCCCGAGCCCACCGTCGAGACAGAACTGCCCGTAATCCATCGCCAGCACCACCACCGTTTCCAGGATCGGGCTCGCCTGTGCGTTCATGCCGTTGATCTTGACACGCCCACCCGACAACCTTGTGGCTCCGCGCCAACGATCCCCGCGGCCGCACCTCATCTCGATCCGGTGCCTCCACAACCGTGAGGCAGATTGACAATCTACTTCGACGGAAAGGGAGGTGACGTTGACTGCACTTCTTACGCATAAGTACAGGTACAAGCGATGGCGGCCTGAATGATCGTTGTCAACCTGCGTGGTCGGGCTTGTCAATCTTCGCTGCATCTCGACAACAACAAAAAGTGTAGGTTCTCGTCGAACTTGTCAGTAGTGCAGTGCGTGGACCTGCGATGTTCCAAGTTCGTGTCAGCCAGGGATTCTCACGATCTTGTCAGAATCCTCGGACATCCCGGGCGGCGTGAGACAACCCGAGGGGCCTGAGCTGGGGAAAGCAGGACTGGGTGACACGAAACGCGGAAAATGACATGCGAGTGACACGGAATCTGGAAAGTGACACGTCCTCGTGGAACCTACAGACAAATCGGGCACGTTTCGTGACCTGGGGTTATGTCAATCATGGTTTGTGCGGGGTCGGTGCTGATAATTGACATTAGCGCACCATCTCCGTCGAAACCCCTGCTGAGCGCGATTTCCGGTGGGAACGTGTCCGAACGGGGCGGTAGGCTCCCGTTTCGTGCCCGACGACCTGCTGATGCGCCATCCGGACCCCTCTGACGCCTCCGTGTCGACCGCCGCGGAGCCTGCTGCACCGTCCGTGCCGGTGCTGCCGGTCGAGACCCTCGCACAGGTGGCCGGGACGGCGGTGCGGTCGCGGTCCGAGTCGACCCGGCGTAACTACGCCGCGGACTGGAGCCGGTTCACCGCCTGGTGCGCCCGGGAAGATCACGCCGCGTTGCCGGCGCATCCGCTCACCGTCGCCGCCTACCTCCACGACGCGGCGTCGACCGTCACAGAGGTGGGGGAGCGGGCCTACTCACCCTCGACGTTGGCGCGGTGGGTCGCCGGGATCGGCTACCACCATCGCCGCGCCGGCCATCCCGCTCCCGGGGCGGACGAGCTGGTCACCGCGACCCTGTCCGGGATCCGGCGGGACTATGCCGCGGCGGGGCAGCGACCCCGGAGTCCGCGGGCGCCGCTGCTCACCGCCGACATCGTCACCATCGTCGACACAGCACGGGCACGTTGCGAGGGGTGGGCGGACGAGGTCCTCGAACGCCGCGACTCCGCCATCTTCTTGGTGGGGTTCGCCGGCGCGTTTCGCCGCAGCGAACTCGTCGCACTCACCTGCAGTGACGTCTCGCTGCACCGGCTCGACGGGGTGCACATCAAACTCCGCAAGACCAAGACCGATCAGGAAGGACGAGGCACGGTGCGGGCGCTGCCGTTCACCCACTCGCACACGAGTTGCCCACCGTGTGCGTGGCTGCGATGGGCGCAGGTCGTCGCCGCCTCCGACACCGGGGGCCGGCCCGCCGTCATCCGCCTGCTGCGCACCGCCGAACCCTTCGAGGCGCACGTGTGCCGCGGTGTACGCCCCCGCGTGGTCCCGTCCTCGCCGTTCTTGCGGTCGATCCGCAAGAACGGCAACCTCTCCGACACCCCGCTCTCAGGAGCGGCCGTGCACCAGGCGATCCGCCGCCGCGCCGCACAGGCCGGCTACGACCCCGAGATCGTGAAACAGTTGGGTGGGCATTCGCTGCGGGCCGGGTTCGTCACCCAGGCCTTCCGCAACGGCGCGAGCGCGCACGCGATCATGCGCCAGACCGGACACACCACCCCCGCCATGCTCGAAACCTACGCCCGCGAACACGCACCCCTGATCGGCAACGCCGTCACCAACCTCGGGCTCTGAGCCGATGGGTCTTTCGTTCGAGCGACTCGGCGACCCGCCGGAAACCACGGCGGGCCTGCACATCCCGGCCCGCTACCGGCACGACTGGGCGCTGTTCGCCGACTGGTGCACCGCCGCCGACCACCGCCCCATCCCGGCCGGCCCCGAAACGCTCGCGCTGTTCCTGCACGAACACCCCGCTGCGCCCACGACGCAGCGGCGCCGGCTCTCCGCGATCAACGCCGTCCACACCCGCCACGGCTACCCCGCCCCCGGGCGCACCGAGACGGTGCGCCGGCACCTCGATGCCGGTCGTGCTCAGCGTCTCGACCGGCTCGGGTGCCTTCTCGTGCAGCGGGCGGCCGAGCTGCCCACCACCGGCTGGCCGAGTGGACTGTTCGGCCGCCGCGACGCCCTTCTGCTCATCCTCGCAGCGACCGGCATGACCTTCACCGACATCACCCGGTTGCGCCGCCGCGACATCCGACTCGAGGGCGACACCCTGGTGGTCACCGCCAGGTCCGGCGAACGCGTCCGGCTTTCACCCGATCCCGAAACCGAGGACAACCCAGCCGTCACGATCTATCGGCGGTGGGCAGACATCCAGACGTTCCTCGACCAACACCCGGGCACCCACCTGTTGCGCCATCACCTCACCGACCCAGTCGAGATCATCACCGATCTACTCGATGCGGAGCAGGCATGGCAACCGTTGTTGTGTCCGATCGACCGCTGGGGCCATCTCCCACACGCGCAATCGATGACCCCGCAGTCGGTGTCGATGCTGGTGCGGATGCACCTGTCGGGTCGGGCCCCGGTGCGCAGGGCGCTTCCCGTTCCCCGACCGGACGACGCCGATGTCTGGGTCGCGCCGGAGATCGACCTCGAACCCGGATACTACGACCGGGGCACCGCCGCCCGCCGCCGCGACCACGAGACTCTCGTGGACCTCGCCGATGTCTTCGACGAAATCGAACAGCGCGCCGACGCCTTGTGCGACGACTTGCTAGCCGCGTTGGAGGGACTGTGAACGGAATCCGACGGCGGTCACATGGCGACACTGCACGCATGCAATGCACGTAGTGCGTGCAGTTGGGTCGACCGTCTCTCGATTCGCTCGACCTTCTCCTTATACATCTAGATCTTCCGGGGGAGGTGGGTCTGTGACACCTAGGGTGAAACCACGTTCGAACATCGGGATCACGTTCCCGAGTCTGGCCTCGATCTCAGCTCTCGCAATAGGATCCTCGATTTCGGATGAGTCAACACGACCCCTAAGCTCCGCGCCTGAACTGGGAGCGATTTGCACGTTCACGGGATCCGACACATTGCTTTCTCCCTCGACTGCACGGATCTCAGTCTCGATCTTTGCTAGAGCTAATTTGTTCCGAGCATCCCGCTTGTCGAGCAGAGCTCTGCGTTCCGATTTACGGCATAGCATAAGAATCAAGTTGAGGAGACGGCTGTCTTCGCCGCGATCTACTTCGCGAGCCACGCCCCGGACGCCGGCGAAGAGAGCACCTGACTGGATGCTCAATTCGATTAGCTCAAACCACAAAGGGCTGCCGTAACGGATTCGCGTTGTTTTGATCTCGATGCCGTAGGGAGTGCCGACTGCGACAGCAATCTGTCCCGTCTCCCTGGTTGTGGGCGTGGTTCTTACTCCAACTTCCACCGCTAATCGACAAAGCGTTTCCACGGCCCTCATAAGATCCAAGATGGTCGCGGGGTCCTCGCCAGCGCCGAGTGCCACCTCGATTGAAACTCCGGCCACCGCATTGTCAGGGAGAACTCGTTCTTGTTGGGCTCGGAACTCGAGACGCTCAATCGAAGCGGACGATAACGCGCGGAGCGAAACGTCCGCGCGGGTCAGGTTCGCGTCGGTCAGGACCGTGCGGGACAGGTCTGCCTCGGTCAGGTCCGCGGCAGGCAGCTTCGCGCGGGTCAGGTACGCGTCGGTCAGATCCGCGCCGGTCAGGTCCGTGCCGGTCAGGTCTGCGCGGCTGAGATGGGTACGTGATAGGTCAACTCCGATAAGAGCAAGCGATCTCAACCTGATGTTGGCCAGGTCGAGGTACTCGTCAGGTCTTCTCTCCGATCGCCATTGAGCCACCCATGCATTCCATTGGGCTGGGCGTTCCTGGGTCAGGAATGCGACGGCTTCATTCGGAGGTCGTATCGGCACTAGTCAAACCTAGGCCAACTCAAGGAGGGAAACCGGCCGATACGGGCGGATCCACTTCCCCGTGGTCTGCGAGAAGTTCCCATACGAGGGTTTCGGCATATGCAAGCTGTGGGTTCACTCAAGCCAAAGTGTTCGGTTATAGTTTCGTGATGTGTCTCGGCAACCAGCCGACTGCCGGATGCGGCCGCTGGATCCTGTAGGACGTTTCTGAGAGGCCGCGACGCAGTCGGCATGCCGAACGTCTTCTTGTTCGAAGAGTCGCTGGCTGACATTCTGAAAACGATCGTATAGGGAACGTCCCGCGATCCCGCCCCCCGAGCGACCCCATTCAGGCATGACCGACTCAACGATCAATGATTCCGGATCATTTGCTTATGTTGATGGATCTTGACGGAGCGTTAGGCAACCGACATGATCTCTGATCATCAAACGATGTTGATCATTCATGGGGGTACCATGATCCTTGTCCACCTGGCGTACTCGTGGCCCGCGGTCGCCCGCGGAGAAGCCGATGCCGCCGATGTCACGCTCGGCAACTGGGCCGGCATCGCCGACGACAAACTGGACTCCTACGCCGACGCAGTCTTGGGCATCTACAAGAACGAGGTCGTCACGGCCTTCGACATCACCGGCTGGAATCGGCTCACCGAAGGCACAGATGTCGGCCGGATTGCGTTCACCGGCACTCCCTCCCTTCGATGGTGGCACCTGATCGGGACTCCCAATCCGGGAACGCCCTGGAAGAAGGGCATGGCCCGTCCGGTCCAGTACCTCGACACCCGAGTCCTGACCGACGGGGACGTGGAGACCGAAGCCGTCGATGACGGCCGGGACCGTCGTGCCGTCGTCGACGGCTACACCCTGACCGTCCATGCCGACGGACACGCCACCGTCGCAGTGCCGATCGGCAAGCATGTCACCGTCGTCCCCGGTCCTCGTCCCGAACGGGACTGGCAGCTGGTCGACGTGCACGACGATGCAGTGTTCCGTGCTGCTTTCGACCAGGCCGCCCATGAAGACTGGGAACAGCTTGCGGTACTGCTCCAGCGCATCGAAGAACACGACGGTCCGTTGTCCGAACTTACTGGCGGCACGGATGATACGGGGTTCAAGCAGTGGCCGGATGCTGACGACAGTCCGGTGATCTCCGATCTGCGGTGGTTGCTCCGTCGGGCCGGGTTGGTCCTGCATTTTCAACCCGATGACTGGCAGATCGATGATGCCGCAACCGCTTCGAGAGAGGACTGCGTGCGGGCGTTGTCCCGAATGGTCCGCGCCGACCACTGGAGCGCAGGCGGGTTCGCTCAGTACTTCGAGGAGCCGGATTCGGTGGGGAGAACGGTCCTGCGGCGGGCACTCGAACTCAAGACCCGAGTTGATTCACGTTCTCGAAATGAATGACTCTCCACACCTGTGACCTGCTGGTTCTAACTCCGGGTCCCGACCGTGCAGATCGACCAATACGTGGGCGGTGGGCAGTAAATTCGGTTCGGTGTTGGACCTCGCATGGTTGACACATACAGGCCATGCAACGCGCCGCCGGTGATTCACACCCCGGTCCTGCCCGGCTTGTTCCACGATCGCTTCGTCATTCTGTCCTTCCTAATTCAGGAAATGCGAGACCCGAACAATCAACGGACGTACCGTCGTCCGCCGCCAGCTTCCTCGCCGACAGGCGACAGGTCCTGCCACCTCCTTCGTCGAGGTTCAACGGGTGGCGAGTAGCAGGTTGTAATGTCACATACGATTCGCCCCGGAGAGTCCCGGGCGTGGTGAGACGCTTTTCGAGGAGGCGAAGCTGTGGGCTTCCTGACCCCGATGTACGAGCTGGGGGAGTATCTCGAATGGACTCGCTCCGGTGAGATCCAGCTTCCCGACTTCCAGCGTGGCTACAAATGGGAGGACGAGCGGATCCGTCAGCTTCTGGTGACCGTGCTGCGCGGTCATCCTCTCGGGGCAGTGATGTTGCTCAAGACCGGTAACAGTCAGGTTCGTTTCAAGCCGCGTCCCCTCGAAGGCGTGGATCTCGCACCCGGGACGGCCGCAAAGTTTCTCCTGCTCGACGGTCAGCAACGATTGACATCGCTGACCCAGGCGTTGAGTGGGGACGGTGTCGTCGCGACCAAGGACAGTCGCGGCAAGCTCTTCAACCGCCGGTATCTGGTGCATATGGAGACCGCCCTCAGCGATCAGAATCGTGTGGACGAGGCGGTGGTCTCCATCCCCGGGGATGGGGTGATCCGTACGCACTTCAACAAGGAAGTCGTGCTCGATCTGTCCGACCACGACAAGCAGCGCCAGCAGGGCTACTTCCCGCTCAATCTTCTGTACGGCGACTACATGAGCTGGATCCTGGAACTCGACGACCGCACCCTGGGGACGGAGTTCCACAAACAGTTCATCAAGCCGGCCGCGACCTACGACATCCCCGCGATCGTGCTCGACGAGAACACCGACAAAGCCGCAGTGGCAACTGTCTTCGAGAAAGTCAACATCGGCGGGCTCCCCCTTAACGTGTTCGAACTTCTCACAGCAGTCTTCGCCGGGGACGCCGGCTACTACGACCGGACCGGAGCGGATTTCCGACTCAACGACGACTGGAAGGAAACCCAGCTCAAATGGTCGTCCTATCCGGTACTGGCCGCGGTGGAGAACACTGACTTCCTCCAAGCGGTCACGATGTTGACCACCCGCAAACGGCACCTCGCTGATACGTCGGACCGCCCGCCCGCGATCTCTGCCAAGCGTGAGGACGTTCTGAAGCTGACTCTGGAGGACTATCTGGAGTGGCGTGGTCCGCTACGCGAGGCGTTCGTCTGGGCGGCGACCTTCCTTGCCGATCGGCACATCTTTGCCCCTCGGGACATTCCCTATCCCAAGCAGCTCGTCCCGTTGGCGGCCATCCGGGTTGTCCTCGGGAAGGACGCGGATCTGATTGGGGTCCGGGAACGGCTCGCGCGATGGTATTGGTGCGGCGTGCTGGGTGAGCTCTACGGCTCGGCGATCGAAACCCGCTTCGCCCGCGACATCGAGATGGTGCCAGCATGGGCACTCGGGGCCACCGAGGTGGTGCCGCGAACGGTCCAGGACGCATCGTTCACCGAATCCCGGTTCCATTCCCTGCGCACCCGCAATGCGGCGGCCTACAAGGGTCTCGCGGCGCTGATTCTCGGTGGCGGCGCCCGCGACTGGATGGAAGACAAAGCGCTCGACAAGGTCCAGTACGTCGATCTGGCGGTCGATATCCATCACATATTTCCCCAGAAGTGGTGCAACGACAACGGAATCGATGACGAGCACCGGGAAAGCATCGTCAACAAGACCACGATCAGCGCACGCACCAATCGCACCATCGGCGGATCGGCCCCGTCGACATACCTGGCGGTGATCGAGAACCGGGCCCAGATCGAGGCAGAGAAGCTCGATCAGATCCTCGGCACGCACCTCGTCCCTGCCGACCGACTCCGCGAGGACGACTTCGACGGATACTTCCGCCAGCGCCGCGAAGCGCTCTGTCGGTTGGTTGAATCCGCGATCGGCAAGCCGGTCCAGCGCGACATCGACGAAGGCTACGCCGAGGAGGACTCGGCCTCGTTCGAAGCTGAGGAGTTGGTCGAGGACACCCTTTCCGAGATCCAGTGACGAAGGTGCCCTCCGCTACCTTCGGCTATCTACAGCTCCGGACGGACAAAGGACGTCCGAAGGCAGCTGCGGAACCACGTGGTCCGGGTCTGTCGTGTGGCTGATGTGGTGGCACTCTCTACCGAGACGGCTGCCGCGGTAAGCGCGAGCCGTGGCCTCGTTGAATGTCCCTGACCATGCGGACCCGATCGGGCCACTTCCCTCTGGAGTCGTTGGTGCGTGATACACGCCGAGTGCAGACCGCAGTGCTCCGGGCCCCGGGATCCGATGAGCCGGTACTCATGCCGATGGATCGGTGGGAGGCACTTGCGCTGCGCGCCGCCCTCGAACACCGGAGTATTTGGTGCGGGCATTTGCTTGGCGGATGCGGTCGCCGGTTGACCACTCGGATCGGGAAAGAACGTGTCCCACACTTCGCGCACTTTCCGAATGCGGATGGTTCCATGCCGCCATGCAACCGTGCCCACACGGACACGGCGAGTGCCGACCACCTGTTCATCAACGTCGGAATCCGGAATATGTTGGAGCGCGAGGGCCGACGACCGGTCCGTGTCAGGTTCGACGGAGACTTCCGAACCGGCGGCACCTGCAAGGGTGTGACCGTCGAACTCCCGAACGGACAGGGGTCGATTGTTGTCGCGCTTCGAGGTGCCGACCTTTCCGATTGGAAGAAACGTGAGGCGCGACTCCTTGCCTCGTCGCAGTGGGTGAGCTGGCTCTTCGGTCCCGGACAAACCGCGCCGCGGAGTCTGCTCCGGCGCAATGGATACTCGCTGCACCTGGCACTTCAAGACGCCGCGGACGGTCGACTCCTCCGGCTCGGGACCCAACTGCCGAACGGACGCACGCACTGGACCGATTTCGGCGATCTCCAGCTCAGCGCCGGCGGGCTTGTGACCACCGCGTCGCAGAAACAGAAGTCACCTGTCGCTGATCGAAGGTCGTCGACCTCCGATATCGTGCAGCCGGTACCGAAAGCGCCAAAGCTGAAGCCGCCTCGCACGGTGATCCTGCACAACGATATCAGGATTACCGTTCCGGAATTTCAGGCGTTGTTGGCGAGCATCGAGCAACGCTACGAGTCCACCGGCAAATCCGCGAAGGCCCGCCTCGTCGCCGAGTACGCCCGCACCCTGCGTCCCCGCGGCAACTTTGTGCGGCTCGATGTACCCTTCTGGATGCGGCGCGACATCGACTCCGCCCTCGGTCTGTAGGGCGCGCACCTGGGTGCAGATCGGGTCACCGGCACATGTTGTGATCACCACGAACTGTTCGAGGGTGAACCTGTGGTCGATGTCGCCGGGGCCGAGGATTGCTCACCCATCCTTGACCGTCTTTCGGCGGACCGTAGCCGGGCGGTCGTTTACCTGACATAAGGTGAACTTGTCAGATGTAGAGGCTGCCGATGTAATAAAGGCCGTCCCTGTGGTCGAGACCGTCATCATTCAAATAGTCGACATTGTAGGTGTGGTCGCCGACGTAGATGTGTGCCTTTCCGGTCGTCGCCTCGAACAACACGTCACCGGACGAGTTCTGTGTGATTATGTTGTAGCCGCGATAGTAATCCAGGTACTCGGACGGTGCTTCGCCGATAACTACCAAGTCGGGGTCTAGTTCTTTGAGCCAAATGTCGGGTACCTTACCGGAGGTCCGGCCATGGTGCGGCGCAAATAAAATATTCGTCTTGGTTATGTTCACCTTGCCGGCAATCTTCTCCATGAAATCCGTTTCCAAGTCGCCCATCCAGACCATGCTCGGACCGTTCTGGACGGAGTATCGGATAACTGGGGAAATATTGTTTGGCGTCATTCCGGCGGCAGCATCTTCGAGAGCGCTCTGGAAATCTGGATCCGAGGTATCAGGCCAGAGGATGTTTATCCCGGAGCTACCGCGTTCCTCGCTGCTCTCATTCATCCATCGACGTGAACAACCTTTGTGAAGGTAATAGGCCTTGCTGCTGTCGCGCAGCTCGACGTAGCGCATGAAGTCATCCGTAGGATATTCCTTGATCGCTTGATTGGCGACGCAATAGAAATTGGGAATATGCAGATGATCGTCGAGCTCGACCAGTCCTGAGATATGATCCTGATCAGGATGAGTCGAAATAAAACGTGTAATGCTTTTATCTTTGGACTGGGTGGTCAGGTCGGCCAGAATGCTGCCAATTCGATCGTCTGGTAACGAGCAGTCGATGATGGTGAAATTGTCACTGTTGTGGCGAATGTAGTACATGTCGCCATTGCCGATGCCGTAAGATTTGACGATGGACATCAAGAATCTCCTTCTACGGAAGGTTGACTGGAAGGTGGTTGCGATCTTTCTTCCTGTTCTGCTCTAGCGACTGATTTCAATAACTGGGTGGCGTAACGGAAGCCGGCCTCTTTCGTCCGTTGTGCCGATGGGAGAAAAAGCCAGATTCCGAGGACGATGATATTGGCTACGATGCCGGCGCTGATTGCGCTGGGAGGAGCCCAGTTGGCCCAGTAGAGGGCGGTGCCGAGTCCGGCAATGCAAAGTACTGCTATCAGTCGGCCCGCTTTGCGGAATCCGTAAAGGTTACGCTCCAAGCCGTATTGAGAATTCTCCGATAATAAGATCGGAAAACGCTCGTCTTGACCGTAGTGCAGTACCTGCTCGATCGCTGTCTCGATAGCGTGATCCGTAGCGCTGGGATCAGCCAGTTCTTCACTCGGTGCTGGTAAGCGAATTCCTGTTCGCCGGCTCAGCGCGTTCCGCCAGAGGTCGCGTTGCATCGGATTATCGGCAGGCTGACGAGTGCGCAGCAGTTGTGTTGTCGGACGCCCGCCCCACTCTTGCCAGAGCATCGTTTGACTGCGACGCCCGAAGTTGGCGACCAGAACAGAGAGGAAATATCCCCCTCCAGCGATGCTGATCAACGCCAGAGCAACCGTCACCGCGGGAAACTGCCGCAAGCCCAGAGTAGCGATGGTTATCGGGACTGGAGCAAGTCCTAGAAGCCCCGGAATCAGGCGGGCTTTGCGGTCATAAGTGCTTAGAAGTGGCATCGCACGGTCCTCCCAACTACAGCACTTCGGCTAATCGAGGGCGGTGGGCAATTTCTGCCGCGATGTGAAGAAGATCTTTGGGAGACGCAGCTGGTCCCGGGCGCCCGCGGTGCGATGGATCTGACATACGGCGTCCCAGGGCTGGCCCCACTTGGCGTGGTCTGCTCTGACGGAACGCCGCTTCTTCGCCCACCCTGTCGGGGACAATGGGAGAACGACATTCAAGGCGCGTAGTAGCGGTCGAAGACATGCGCGTTGGCACTGGAATTCCCCCATCCATACCGGTCGGATTGAAGATAGGCGAGGACACCGACATGTCCCGAGTCACTTGCGGCCGCTGATGGTTCTGCTGCGACAGGGTCCGAGATCCGAGTCTTGACCTGTCGATTGCACGGAGTCTGCATCCCACTGCGACGTGGTTCAGAGCAGAGGCAAGGGTCCTTGTAGCTACGGGACGGGATCCCTACCTCTGATCCGACTCCCCGATCAGAGGGTGTTGATCCAGGCGAGGCGGTCGGTGGACAGGGAGAAGGTGTCTTCGAACAGCACCACATAGGTCCCCGGCGCAGCGCCGGTGGGGTTGTCGAAGCAGACGCTGCCGGTGGCACGGCCCCCGGGTGCGATCTTGCCGGAGTTGAGCATGGGCCGATCGGTGCCGAAGGTGGCGTCGCGGATGGCGCCGCTGGGGTCCTGCAGGCTCCAGTCGGTGTAGCCGTTGAAGTCGTTCTGGGCGGTGCCGACATTGTCGATGGTGACCGTGCTGCACAGCGAGCTGCTGAACATCGTCTCGACGCTCTCGAGCGGGGTCAGGGTGTAGGCGAGGTCGTCGCGGGTGATGGTGGCCCCGGCCGGCGCGGCGGTGTCGTGGTCGAGCTTGCCGGGAAAATCCGGGCCCCGATCGGCATCGGCATCACCGTCACCGCCGGCGGCGTCCGGTCCGGCGGTAACGGTGGCTTCGGTGTCCCCACCGAGGTTGGAGACCACCGCGATCGAGCAGGCACCGAACAGCAGCACCGGCACCCCGACGACGAGCCACGGCCAGATCCGGCGCTTGCTGCGGCCCGGCCGGCCGTGGGGGTGCTGCTCAGGGTTGGGGTACATACCGGGATCGGTCATCACATCTCCTCGACAACAGTGGGGTAGGGGAGCGGCGCGGCGATAGTCGGTGCCGTGCGCCGTCGGTGTTCTCAGCTCATCCGATGCCACCCCGCGGGCGCCTCGTCCGATGGGTCGGACCGGTTCGTTCTTTCGGTCGGATATGGGTGTGATGTCCGGTCCGATCGGCCGATGCCGGTGACGATCGGTCGTTGCGTAGCGTGCAGGGATGTGATGGCCACTTCTGCCCCGCGAACGTCTCGTGCTGTCTGGATTCGTCGTGCCTGGACGATCGGGGCGGTGACGCTCAGCGCGTTCTGCACCCTGGCCGCGTTCGTGCTCTCGGAGGATTCGGGCACCGCCCCGGCGTGGAACTACACGATCGGGTTGGTGCTGAACCTGGTGGCGGCCGCGGCGCTGGTGTGGCGGCACGAGCATCCCTGGCCGGTGCTGGCGGTGGCGGTGGCCGGACCGTTGGTGTTCTCCACCGATGCCACGGCGGCGTTGATCGCGTTATATGCGGTGGCGAAGATCGAGCACAGTCGCCGCCTGGTCGCCGCCGCCGGCGCGGTGTACGCGGCGTGCGTGGTCTCGCTGCTCTACGACGCCGGCCGCACCCGCGACAACTCCGTGCTGAGCATGGAACAAAAACCCGAGCCCGGCCAACCGAAACCGGCGTGGGAGATCGACTGGTGGCTCCCGTGGCTGGTGGCCGCGGTGTTCGTCGGCAGCGTCGTGGCGCTGGCGTTGGTCAAACGCACCCGCAGCCAGCTCAGTGCCGCCGAGCACAGCCGTGATGAGGCCACCGAACAGACCCGGGCGATGCGCGACGAGATGATCCGCACCGAAGAACGCACCCGCATCGCCCGCGACATGCACGACACCCTCGCCGCGAGCCTGAGCCGGATCTCGTTGTTCGCCGGCGCCCTGCAGGTCGGCGGCGCCGACAACCCGGAAAAGATCGCCAACACCGCCTCGATGATCCGCAGCACCGCCCATGAGGCCCTCGACGAACTCAAGAACATCGTCGGGGTCCTGCGCGGTACCGCCGAGGCCCGGCACTCGAACGGCCATCAGGGGATCGACGCGATTGCCGATCTGGTGCAGTCCGCCCGCGCTGCCGGGTTGCACACCACCTTGTTCACCGACCTGCGTCCCGGAGATGTGGGCACGGTCTCCGGGCACGTGACCTACCGGGTGGTGCAGGAAGCGCTGACCAACGCCCAGAAATACGCGGCCGGTCAGACGGTGCGCATCACCGTTACCGGCGCCGAACACGACGGCATCCGCATCGATGTCCGCAACCGGCTCAGCACGGCCGCGCCGACGGTGCCGCCAGGCTCGCGTGCCGGGCTGACCGGGCTGGCCGAGCAGGCCCAGCAGATCGGCGGCACCGTCCACGCCGGTGTCACCGGCACCGACTTCGTCGTCTCCTGCTGGCTGCCCTGGTTCGCCTGACCCACCCGCTCGGTGCGGGGTGGTGTCCGGGCCCACGGTTAGGCTGTCGGCGCCATGACTGCCGCCGCACCGATCACCGTTCTCGTCGTCGACGACGATCCTTTCGTCCGCCGCGGGGTGAGCGACATCTTCGCCGCCACCGACGACATCACCGTCGTCGCCGAAGCCGACGACGGCGACCGGGTCCTCGAGGCGGTGCACCGGGTCGGCCCGCAGGTGGTGCTCATGGACCTGAAGATGCGCCGGGTCGGCGGACTCGACGCCACCCGCCAGCTGATGACACTGCCGCAGCCGCCGAAGGTGATCGCCATGACCGCGATGGACGTCGACGATCTCGTCGTCCACGCCGTCGCCGCCGGTGCACACAGCTTCTTGAGCAAGGACGAACCCCCGCACACCTTCCACCAGTCGGTACGCGCCGTCGCCGCAGGCAACACCTTGTTCAGCCAGGAATCGCTGCGCCGCATCGCCGCCCACCGCCCCAACCCCACCGCGGCGGCGGCGCCGACCGACCTGGCTGTGCTGTCCGAACGCGAACGCACCGTGCTGCAGGAGCTGGCCACCGGCGCATCCAACGCGGATATCGCCGGCCGGTTGTTCCTGAGCGAAACCACCGTCAAGACCCACATTTCGGCGGTGTTCACCAAACTCGGTACCCGCAACCGCGTCGAGGCCGCGCTTGCGGCTTTTCGTGCCGGGCTCGTCACCTGAACTCCGTTCCCCGACGTTGCGGTGGTCCCGAGGCACTCGTCAGGGTTCGTTCACACGAACGGGGGTGAACTCGACCGGCAGTGCGGGGAGAACAATCGGATGGCGGGCCACGCGCGGGATCTGCTGGCCGAGAACCCAGGTCAGGTGTTCTGGTGCCTCGATGCGGTCCGTCCCGTCCGGACGTGTCGCCTGGGGTGCTCGGGACGCTTTTCGGCGGTCCGCAGGGCCTGGTTGTCGCGGTTGTCTGATATGCCTTGTCGGAACGTCAGCGACCGGTGAGGGGTGATCAGTGTTCGACGAGCGGCAGGCCCAGACGGCCCACGACGTACGCGAGGAGGCTGCCGGGGCGGACTCGGCCCCAGAGTCGTCGAAATCGATAGCGCTGCTGGACAAAGCGTTGGTCGCTGCCGGGGAGCTGGTCGAATCGCGGGTGACGCGGTTACGTGAGCGCCATCCCGACGCCACCGAGGAGCAGCTGCTCAAGAAGCTCGAGACGACGTTCTGGTCGAGTGTGACAGCCACCGGCGCGGCGACCGGTGCGGCCGCGGCCGTGCCAGGGGTAGGAACTACAGCAGCGCTGGCGATGACAGCCGGGGACACCTCGTGGTTTCTGACCGCAGCAGCCGGGCACGTGCTGTCGGTGTTGAAGGTGCTCGGCATGGACTTCACCGACCTCGAGCATCAGAAGGCGATCGTGCTCACGGTGCTCGGTGGGGGAGGTGGATCGTCGTTCGTCGGCAAAGCCGCCGGCCGCAGCGGGGCACATCTGGGCAAATTGCTGACCAATTCCGTTCCCACCACGACGATCCGGTCCATCAACCGCGTGCTCGGCTACAACTTCATCACCAAGTACGGCACCCGCCAAGGTGTGCTCGTGCTCGGCCGCGCCGCTCCCTTCGGAATCGGCATGGCCATCGGCGCCGGCGGCAACCTGGTCATGGCACAGACGGTGATCAAGGCAACCCGCAAGGCCGCCGACACCGCTCGGCAGGTGCGCTGACCGCGACCCTCCCGGATCGTGCCTGCCTACGCGCGCCATCCATACAGCGGTGACAACAACCGCGCCGTCTTGTCGTCTCTGCCCTCGACCGGAGACTGCGAGACACCTCATAACGTCGGACTTCGATGCAGCTGCGCGCGATGCACTCTGATCCGAGAAGTCCTGACCGCAGTACCGAACGATTACGGAAACGGTTGAGCGCGCTGAACGGTCTTGCCAGTAAAGGCGTTCACGGCGTGGTACTCGCCCGACGAAGTAAACACGTGCGTGATCCAGACAGTCCCGGGGATCCGGACACTCGACGATGCTCGCGTCCTGCTCGACGACCCGCAGGGACTCGACATGGTGGAGACTGCGTTGCGGACCGTTCCCGGTGACGGCGGCTTCGGGGTGCGCCGCGGCTATCTGTGGATGCTCGTCGGCCACGAGGACACCGTCAAACCCCGAACGCATGGTGCTGCGGTGGCTGACCCGCCACGGCGCTGACGTTTAGCGGAAGTAGGCTTTCTGACACCGCGCTATAGGGATGCCTTCGTCGTGCGCAGTGCGCACTGGATCTGTGTTGGTGCCGATGTATATCAGCCCTGTGTGAACTGCGGCTTCCGGAGATTCTGCGTAGAGCGGACTTGCTGTACCGGGCGTCGCGGAGTCCACAGTTGATACTCTCCCTGACGACACGCACCCATGGAGGGGCTTGCGGGTGATCGTCGAACGGCTAGGAGCGTCATGACCATGTCCGCAGCGGGGAAACCGCCGATCGGGAATGCTGAGCCGGAACGGGCCGTGCTCGTAGAACACGAGGCGTCGGCACGCCTGGTGGTGGCACGCGGAGTATTCGCCGCGCCGACTCCTCGGGTCGACGACGACCTGTATGCCCGCATTCGCGGTGGCAAGGCACACCGTGAGCGGTTCGTGTTGAACCTGGAGAAGGGTGCGCGGGTCGACACCAACACCTACTTCGGTCGGTTCGCTGCCAGCTATTACCAGAAGTGGACCACCGTACGGGAGGTTCGCGTCGGCTTCTGTTTCGAGGCTGTGGGGCAGGCAACGGTCCTGCTGCGAGCCTCCGATGCCGAGGGTCATGCCCGCACGGTGAGCAGTGTGCAGATCGAAGGTTCGTCGGTGACGTCGCTGTCAGCGGCATTGGACTGCTTCCTCGACGGCGGGGCGTTGTGGGTGGAGTTCGTTGCTGTCGACGGTCCGCTGACGATCCGAGACCTTGAATGGACGGTCGATTCGCCGTCGACGATCCGGCCCGCGGCCATCACGATCTGCACGTTCAATCGGGCTGCGGACTGCGCGCAGCCCCTCGCCGCCATTGCAGCCGACCCGGTGATGGTCGCTGGTATCGATGCGGTCTATGTCGTCGATCAAGGCACCGACCATGTGTCCGAGCAGAGATTGTTCGTCGAGGTCGCCGAGCGGCTCGGTGAAAAGCTGATCTACATCCGGCAACCGAATCTGGGTGGTGCCGGCGGTTTCACCCGGGGTATGTACGAGGCGTCGGCGATCAATGAACACGCAAACGTGATCTTGATGGACGACGATATCCTCTGCGAACCCGAGTCGGTGCTGCGCATGAACGCGTTCGCCAATGTCACCTCGGAACCGACACTCGTGGGCGCTCAGATGTTGTATCTGATGAATCCGCGGAATCTGCATGTCAGTGCGGAGGAAGCGGATCTGACCAAACTCAAGGCCGGGCGGTGGGCGCAGAATTCGCTGCACGACGCCGACATGGTCAAAAAGCAGCAGGACAGAAGGGTTGACGCCGGCTACAACGCGTGGTGGTCGTGCCTGATTCCGGCCGAGGTGATCACCCGGATCGGACTGCCGCTGCCGATGTTCTTCCAGTGGGACGACATCGAATACGGGATCCGGGCGCGCGCTGCCGGGTTCGTCACGGTGACCTTGCCCAATGCCGGGGTATGGCATGCCGATTTTCATTGGAAGGACCGCGACGACTGGGCGAAGTATTTCAGCGTCCGTAACTCGCTGATCGTCGCGGCGCTGCACAGCGACTTCGACACTGCGGAGTTGGGCAAGGTGCTCACCCGGGAGATCACCGAGTACATCGTGTCCATGCAGTACGGTTTGGCGCACACCACCTTGCGGGGTATCGAGGACTTCTTGGCCGGACCCGATGTGCTTGCCGATGGTGGTCAAATGGCGTTGAAGTCGATCCGCGAGGAGCGGATGCGGTTTCCCGAGACGATCAAGCATCCGGCGCATGCTGTTCCGGGGGTTCGCCGGGCAGATGTGGTCGTGCGCAAGGCGGGGCCTCGGCCCGACAAGAAGCGCCTGGATCTGGTGCGGGCCAAGCGGGCTGCCTACCAGTGGCTAGGCCGCACTCAGCACGGCGTGGTGAGCATTCCTGCGGGTGAGGCGCATTGGTGGCATGTGTCGTTGTTCGACCATGCCGTGGTCACCGATGCCTCCCAGTCGGGGGTGCGAGTGCGTACGCGCGATATGTACGCCGCGCGGCAGCTGACCCGGCGCATGACCTCGGTGCTGCGGCGTCTGCGCGCAGAAGGTGCTCAAGTACAGAGCAGATACCGCGACGCCTTGCCGCAGCTGTCCGACCGGCAGAACTGGGCACGCCTGTACGAGCAGTAGCGCCACGAGCGGGGGCGCTCTATCGCAGCCGCACCACGACCTGCTCGTTGTTGCGCGTGTAGGCCAGGTACTCGAAGTTGATGCCGGTGCGTTCGACATATTCCGTCCACGCCCGGAATTCGTGTTCGGGCCATCCCGGGTAGTTGAAGAACTCGTCGAACACAAGCACGGTGCCCGGCACGAGTCGAGCGCCGAGCAGATCGAATACCGTCGTCGTCGACGAGTACAGGTCGGCATCGAGGTGCGCGAAGGCGACGTCGCCGGGATGCGTCTCGAGGAATTCGGGCAGGGTGTCGCCGAACAGTCCGGATACCAGTTCGGTGCCGGGCACCTCGGGTAGGTGCTGTTGGGCGAACTCGCCGGCGGGAAAGCCGCTGCGCCAGGTCTCCGGAAGTCCGGTGAACACGTCGAATCCGAAGATCGGATGGTCGTCTCCCAGCGCCTCGGCGATGATTGACAAGGTGGTGCCCGACGCGACTCCGAACTCAAGGGCCAGGCCGGGTATACGCACCTGTTCGAGAGCGAAACGCAGCGTCTGATGGGGGTGATCGCAGATGGTGGCGGTCGGCATGTTCGCGACGGCGAACGCGGCGGCGGTGTCGGTGGCGGTGCGGTCCATGGCGTAGGTCAGATCGCGGCGTTGGCGTTGTTCGAAGTCGGCGAGACGGTCCTTGAGATCGCTCACCTCGGATCGTGTGTGTTTGAGCTCCTCGAGGACTGCCGCGAGTTGGGCGGTCGTGGTGGTCAATTCGGCGAGCACCCGGTCGTGGTGTCTGTCCTGGAGTTCACAGGAGCGTTGGGCAGAGGCATCGACGACTTCGGCCAGCGCTCGCTGCAGCTTGCCGCGTGCCATCGTTCGCCACCGTCTGCGCATCATGCCTCCAAGATCGTTGCTCGGCAGTGCCCCCGAACGTAGACAGATCACCCTCTGCTCCGCAAACGAGACGATCTTGTACGTAGCCCATGACGGCCAGGGAGCGTAGTCCCGTGCGGGGATCGTTGGGCGCTGAACGATCTCGGCTCGGGTGCTGCGACGGTGATCAATATGCGCCGGGTTCCGGAGCCGACGAGGATCCGGTCGTCGGGGAGTCGTGTTCGCCTCCCGAGGAGTCCCACTCGAGTGGGGAAGTCTTCATCGTCCGGTCAGGGATCGGGCCGACAGGAGTGCGATGCCCGGTGGCCAGCATGGTGAGACTGGTGGCCAGCAGCAGCATCCAGCCGAGGGTGGGGCGCAGCATCTCGAGGTGGGTGCCGAATGCGAAGAAGTGGGCCGAGGACCAGTTCTCGTCGGTGCCGAAGGCATAGACGGCCAGCCAAGCCGGCCAACTACGCAGCACCGAACCGGCCAGTACCACGCTGGCGACCAGCGGCACCAACGTAAGGGAATAAGCCGCGGTGGCGATCGGCGTGAGCAGGCAACTGGCGAGCAAGACGATCCCACTTGCCGTCAACACCGTCAACGGTTGCTCCTCGCGCCGCAGATACAGCAGCACCAGGGCCGCGACCGCGCCGGCGACGATCGTCGCGGCGAGCAGGATCGCCACCACGGTGGGCAGATGCAGATAGTCGGCCACGGCGAACACCGACCGGGATGAGCCGGGGGTGGAATCGAGGGCGGAGAACCCGAACTCGCCGGTACGAATCCACACCGGCACGGCGATCGCGGTGGCGACCGCGGCGGCGAGGAGGGGTTGGACCCAGCGGCGCCGCAGCAGCGGCACGATCAGCAACGCCGCGAAGACCGGCATCAACGCCACGACAGCCCCGAGCGTGATCGCCGCGACCACCTCGCGGTGGCGCACCGCCAGAAGCAGCCAGAGGGTGAGGGCGAGCAGGACGAACGCGCCGAGATCGGCGGTGAGCAGGGTGGAAGTCACCGGACCGCACAGGAACATTCCACCCAGCAGCACCGGCGTCGCCGGCGAGCGCATCGGAAGGTGCAGCACCCGCAGCACCAGGCACCAGGCTGTGAGCAGTGCTGCGACGGAACAGCCCTGCCACCACCACCAGGCCGTCTCGGGTGTCATCACCGCCAGGGGCGCGGTGAGCATTGCGGCACCGGGACTGAGTGCGGCCGGATCGCTGTGCTCGGCGAGGTGAGGGTTGATAAAGGCGAACGAGGCGTCGTACACGGTCAGGAACCGGCCGAAGGGGAACGGCTCCGACAGCGCCCACCAGAGTCGTTGCAGCACGATCAGCACCGCCAGCGGCCACAGCGCGTAGGTGGCCGCCTGAGGCAGCGAGCGGGCGGTGCGAGGTTCGATCGCGCCGAGCAGACGAGGCAGGACGGACATGCCGGTCACGATACGGGCGGGGCGGGGTCGTGCCCGCGGTCGCGGCGGGTTTCTGACGTGGTGGTGTCGGTGTCCTGGTGCCCACTGCTGCGTGCGGGGGATGACGGGAGGATCGGGGGTGTGCTGCGCGGCGCGGCGGGCCTGTCGGTACTGCCGGCGTCGCAGACCGCCGCGCCGGCCGGTGGGGTGCGCCGACCGTAGGCGAGAAGCACGGCTGTCACCGCGACAGCGAAGATGAGGGGATAGGCGCACTGCGCGACGGTGCGCAGCACCGGTTCGGCGGGGGTCATGAAGGTGCCGATGGCCACCACTCCGTCCGGATAGGAGCGGTACCACGCCACCAGCGGCAACGCCGCAGCTATGGGGAGAAGATAACCCCACCAGCGGCGTCGGCGCCGCGCTCGGTCCAGGCACAGCACCAGCAGCGGCACCGTCCACACCCAATGATGTCCCCACGAGAACGGGGAGACCATCGGCGCGGTCAGACCACACAGGGTCAGCGCCAGCAACTGTTCACCGTGGCGCTGCGCCAGGGCCGCTGCACTCAGTCCGGCGGCCGCAACCACCGCAGCGCATATCAGCCACAGCCACATCGACGGCTCGTCGGTGTGCAGGGTGCGCGCGAGGATCCCGCGGATCGACTGATTCGCCGGGGACGAGATCAACCCGATCCGGTCCGACCGGATGATCGCGTCGGTGAAGTAGGTCCAGGCATCGGTGAAGATCACCACGAAGCCGACCACGATGGTGGCGGCGAAGGTACCGGCCGCGACGACCGCAGCGCGCCACTGCCGCACCACCGCCAGGTAGACGATGAACAAGGCCGGGGTCAGTTTCAGTCCGGCGGCGACACCCACCCCGATGCCCCGCAACCGGCTGGCCTCGGGCCGGGACAGATCCCACAGCACCAGTACCAGTAGCAGCAGGTTGATCTGCCCGAGCCAGATGCTCATCCGGACCGGTTCGAGCCAGGTACACGCCACCGCCAGCGCGCCGCTGACGATGCGCAGACGCGTGGTGTCCTGATAGCCGAGAGCACGCCAGCTCAACCACACCGTCAGATACAGCAGCACGAAATTCGTCAGGTGCACCGCGATCATCGTGCCCGCAACCGTAAGCATCGACAGCGGCACGAACACCAGTGCCGCGAAGGGTGGGTAGGTGAAGGGCAGCAGATCGAACAACACGAAGTTGTACAGCGGCTCGGAGGTCCGCACCGTCATCCCGCCATGGCGATAAACCACCGCATCGACAGCATTGCCGAACAACCCGTAGTGATCGTGCCAGCCGAGCAACCGATCGTGGGCGAGAAAGGCCAGCGCGGCAACGACCATCGCCCCGGCCGGCCACCAGCGAGGCAGGTGTTCATCTCCTGCCGGTCCGTGCCCGTATTGTCGATGCTGCACTCGGTGTCCTCTCCGCATGATCCGAACCTAGGCCGGTACCGTCCTCGGCTCAGACTCCAACACACCTGCCGAAGCCATGAGCAGTCCCTACCCGGGGTCGTGCTGTCGAAAGCTTCGGACAACCGCAGCGATCCTGGCAGGGGTAGGCGTCCTTGGAGATGCAGAAGGTTGCGTCCTGCTCTTCGTCGCCGGTTGAGAAAGAAAGGCATGCTGACTCGGTCAATTCTGGCTCTCTACGAAACTGATGTGAAACAGATCACCCATTTTCTATGGGGGGAAGGTTATGCATCTGTTGCGGCGGGTAATAGATAAACAGCCCAGGAAACGCCAGGGCGACCCGGACCGGATCGGGCCGGGTCCGAATCGACACGAGGAGAAAACGATGACCGAGATCCTGAGTGCTTTCATCGAGAACTTCAACGTCGTCCTGCAGACCCTGTCGACCGGCAGCGCAGACCTGATCGACACCGTGGTCTGACCGGAGTCCACCGGGAAGATCGGAGGGTTCTTCCCGAAAACTCCACTGCCCCTGAGAAGATCTGCCACGGTGACACAACTGACCCCGTGGCAGATCTTCCCACATCAGTGGCCGCCCGTCGTCACCGCCCGGCCATCAGGAAAACGGTGACCACCTCGTAAAATATCGGCTTTCGTCCGCCCAAGACCACGATGAATACGTGTAAATACGTATGCACAAAGGCGTCGTGTGTTGTCTACGCGACCGGACACGTCATTGTCACGTCTTCCGGAGGATTCACCCGGTGAAATTTTCGATAGCGCAACAACTCGGAGGACACCCGTGATTACGAAGAATTCGGCTTCACTGGCCGCGTGCGGCGTACTGACGACGGTGCTCGTGGCCTGTGGCCCGAGTGACGAGACCGGTTCCCAGTCGCTGCCTGAGACCTCCGCCTCGGCCGGCGCGACGATGACCTCGGAAACCACGCCGCAGAAGAAACAGCCGTGTGGCGATGACGAGGGGCTGCCCGTCGAGGCGTCGGACGGCAGTGTCGAGACCCGACTGGCGGCAGCGGGGGTGAGCGATGCGCTGGTGTGTGAACTCGGTGCCCGCGCCGACGGCGCCGGCTACGGACTCGACGGCCGAGCCACCACATTCGCCCAGCGGCAGGATTTCGCGGTGGTAATGGCACAGACCTGCGCGGAGGTGGCCAGCGGATACCGCAGCTGGGAACAGGTGATCGACGACGACGTCGACCAGGGAGCGCCGCCAACGTCGGCGTCGAGACTGTATAGCTATCTGCGCACCGCCTTCTGCCCCCAGGTGAGCGCCTCCGCAGAGCCCGCACCTGTCGAACGAGCCCTGTCCTCAGGGCCGGTCGACGAGAACGGGATGCGCGGTATCGCCTCGACCCTGTCTTGGTACCAGGGACGCTTCGAACCGGTGCCGCTGTCCAAATGCACCTCTCGGCTGGGGGAGTTCACCTTCGGTCAGGGATACGCCTTCCAGTTTGACGCCGATACCGTGCTGTGCCTCGAGGACTATTCCGATGGGGGTGGCCGGGCCGGGCACGAGTTGTGGAGCGCTGATCTGGTGTTCGCTACAGCGGTGACTGAGGATGTGGCCCTGGATGCCGCCCGGCAACTGCTGCCCGAGGATGCGGTCGAGGACAGCCGAGTGGTGGGCACGAACGCGACCGGACCCCACAGTTGCCTGAGCATCGACTACCACTCGGAACGTCTCGCAGACCATGCCCGGGATGCGGTATCACGACGGACGAACGATCCCGGCTACATCAACGTTCACCTGTATTCCGAGGGTGAATCGGATCTGGGATCGTCGGCACCGTATACCGGCACCGTGCAACTCGCGTCGCTGAACGCTACCCGCAGCAACGACACCGATGATCCGGTGTGTTGAACCCCTAGGGATTGGTGCGCCTTCGCGGAATTGGTTGGGTGAGTCCTGGGCGAGAGCAATCAACCGTTCCCGTAAGGCAGTCGCCGGGTCCCATCCGGCTGGCCCCTGGCAGATGGAGCCATCGGGCCCCATGGCCGTTGATGGTGGTGTCGAATGCGCCGGTGTGGTTCTGTCGGGAAGGGACTCCGCGTAGTCGCTGGCATCGGTCGGGTCCGAAGTAGAGGGCGCATGGTCGGCGGCGTTGGAAGCACATCCCTGCGGTGGTCAACGGATCGGTCGACGACACCGGCATCAGATCGAGATGGAAGACCACCACAAGTCGCTGAAACACGCTGTTCTGCAGCCTGATTCGCTTCTGTGTCGGTCTGGAACGGCCGTATCGTGCATCGTGGAGTGGACATGTGACCATGAGGAGAACGATGTCGATACATGACTGTGACGGCTGGGTCAGATCCCTGCGGGGGCACCATGTGACCTTCACCGGAAGGGTGAGGATCAACGGGATCCACCACACCAAAAAAGAGTGCAGAACTTTGGCACTCGGCCGCGGTGCGGACGCCGTCGTGCAGGACTTCTCCCACTCGCTGACTCTGCTCGTATACGGCGAGCTGAACGCGAATGTCGTGGCCGACCCAGATCAGGTCTACAGCCGAAAGCTGCTCGCAGTCCAAGAAGCCCGGGCTCTGCGTCACCCGCACGTGCATGTGGTCGACTCCGCCGGATTCGCCAACCTGCTCAAGAGGAAGCCGGCACCCTGCCGACGTCTCGGCTCATCGAAGGGGACCACTGTCGTCCTGCCTGCACCCGGTAACGGCGTGTTCGGTGGTCCGCTGGTGGTTCATCGCGGGTCCACCCACCCTGCGACGATCTTGAAGGAGGACCTCGACAAACTCGACGCCGGTACCGTCGCCCACCAAGACACGGTGAAAAAGCTCCAAGAGCATCTGACGAGCCACGGCATTCTCGCCCTGCGTCCGGCTCCAGGCGCACCGGCCTTCGACATCGGCTGGACCAAGGAAAAGACGCTCTACGTGGGAGAAGTCAAGAGCCTGGGCGGCGTCAAGCAGGACCAGCAGATTCGTCTCGGGTTGGGGCAAGTCCTGGACTATACCCATCGACTGGCCAGCACAGCCAAGGTGAAACCGGTCCTGATTCTCGAAAAGCGCCCGAAGAACTACGACCACTGGGAAAGCCTGGCCCGGTCGCTACGCGTTGTGCTGACCTACGGCCCGTCCTTCCCCGAGGTGTAGGACAGGGGCGCGGCTACTGCACTCTCATCTCCCTCCAGTAGATGCCCTATCTTGCCGGTCACTTCTCGTTCCAACCATTCGCACTCGGCAGTGCCCAGCGTTGACCGGCAGCAGCCCACATCGGCGCAGCGCAGCGAGAGTATCCGCACTTACGCATGATGTAGGAGCACCGGGGCGGGCAGGCCTGCATCCGTACCCCTGGGTATTCGATCAGCGCATGGAGTTCTCGCGCCGTTGCATTCCCGAGTGCTTGGAGACCGATAAGGGTCCAGATTGTCCACTCCGGCATGCTCGTACGCTTCTCTCGCTCGGGTGATGCTGTCGCCCACTGGTGCCATGCTCGTCGGTATGGACGCACACACACGAGCACCCCGGGTCCACCTGTGCCGGTTGTCGCCTCGCCGAGATGCTCTCGATTCGTACTTCGCACTCGACCACATCGCTGACGCTGCCCATCCGCTCTGGGAGATGCCGGCGCAGTACGAGTCCGGCGACACGGTCATCATCGTTGTGCCCGCTCGCGAGCCGATGATCCTCAACATCGAGACTCTGACGTCGAGTTCGGCCGACCGCGGATGCGACACCGAAGACAGCGCCGGTGCCGAGACGGACGGCATCTCGGTGCCCGCCATCGAACAGCGCATGGGCGAGCCGATGCCGACCGCACCGGCCACCCTCGATCCGGACTATGCACAACGGTGGATGGCTGCTTACGATGCCGAACGCAGCGAACCGACGCCGTGGCAGCTTCGTTACACCACCGGCTGCGCCGCTACCCGCCTCCAGCACGATGACACGGGTGTGGACATCGTCGGAGCCGCGCAGTGCCTGTGCTGCGATACCGGCCCTTCTGCCGCAGTCTCAGGGCACGAGTCACCGAGTGTTCTCGAGGTGCACCTCTGCAACGACGAGGATGCCGCAGATATGGGAATGTTCCCGCGGCCGGGTCTGGCGGTGCGGGTCTGCGCTCGGTGCCATGCGCAGCTGCAGGAGCCGTACGGGCCGACCGTGATGGACATCCTGTTCGTCCAGCGCCCACCGTGTCCGGAATGCAGCCGTCATCAGGCGCTTCGGTTGATGTGGGGGATGCCGCCCACGCCGCCGCCTCCGGGCACGATCGCAGCCGGATGCACCCCTGGCGACGACGGTGCGCTGCCGGATTACCGGTGCCGGCACTGTGGCCACACCTGGTCCGTCGGGCCGGAACCGCAGCACCTCGAGGAGCACTGGTCCGAAATGGCCGGCTGGCTGGTCGAGTCAATGACGGACAAGCCGGTGGGTTTCGTTCTCGACCTCGGACCACGCGACTACAGCGACGGGGGTGAGGACGAGCAGGTGGTGTGCGCGCAGATCCAGGTACTCGACAACGACGTGATGTTGTTGCGCCGCTCGACCGTCGAGCTCGGACACCTGTTGCTCGCCGACTACTCGACCGCCGGCGTCGTGCTCGATCGCTGGTATTTCGACAACCACTTCGACGACTGCACCGACGGCTATTTCTTCAGCCGCGATCTGGACCTGATCGCCACGACCTGCGTGGCGTGGTTCCGCGACAACTGGGGCATCGCATCGGTCGACGACATCGGCTGTTCGTACCGCTTCGCCGATACCTTGCTACCTCCTCCCGACCTCCGCGGGACCGACGACGACCGCGGCGACAAATTCTTCACCGAACCGCACTGAATCGGACGGGCGAACACAGATCCCAAGCTCACTTCTGGTTGTTCGCGCAGGATGCCGGCGACTTACGAACGGAAGACTACGCGGGCTTTCGGCGGCTCGGTCCACGTCACCACCCCGAACACCGGTGCCTCTGAGATCTTCCTGTCATGGCGTTACTCACCGATGGGCCGATGAGTTACGGCGAGAAAAGCCCACCCTGAGGATTCACCAGAGGCGTCAGGGCGGGCGCCGTTCGAGCCGACACATACGCCGCTCATTGCCGTCGAGCACGGACCCGTGTCGGCTTTCGCCCGGACGACTCTTCGCCGCCTGTACCGACTTCCGGGGACCCTGCCGTGCCGTCCGTCCCGGCCCTGTCAGCCGAGGCCCTCACGAAGGTGGCAGGGACCGTCTCGCGGTCACGGTCCGAGTCGACGCGGCGCAACTACGCCGCCGATTGGGCCCGCTTCACCGCTTGGCGCCGGCAGGAAGGGCATGCGGCGTTGCCGGCGCATCCGCTCACCGTCGCCGCCTACCTCCTCGATGCCGCCGCGACGGTGACGGAGGCGGGGAGCGGGCCTACTCCCCGGCCGCGCTGGCCCGCTGGGTCGCCGGGATCGGCTTCCACCATCGCCGCGCCGGCCATCCCGCCCCCGGGACGGATGAGCTGGTCACCACGACCCTGTCCGGGATCCGCCGCGACTACTCCGCGGCAGGGGAGCGGCCCCGCAGTCCGCGAGCGCCGCTGTTCACCGCCGACATCCTCACCATCGTCGACAAGATGCGAGCGGACAGCACCCGGCTGGGCCGACGAGGTCCTCGAACGCCGCGACAGTGCGATCCTGCTGCTCGGCTTCGCGGGAGCGTTCCGCCGCAGCGAACTCGTCGCGCTCACCTGCAACGACGTGTCCCTGCACCGGCTCGACGGTTTGCACATCCGCCTCCGGAAATCGAAGACCGATCAGGAAGGACGAGGCACGGTGCGGGTGCTGCCGTTCATACACAACCACACCAGTTGCCCGCCGTGTGCGTGGATGCGGTGGGCGCAGATCGTCTCCGCCTCCGACGCTGGAGGCCGCCCCGCCGTCATCCGCCTGCTCCGCACCGCCGAGCCGTTCGAAGCGCATGTGTGCCGCGGTGTGCGGCCGCGCATGGTCCCGTCATCACCGTGGCTGCGATCGATCCGGAAGAACGGCAATCTCTCGGACACCGCCCTGTCGGGGGTGGCGGTGCACAAGGCCATCCGTCGCCGCGCCACCCGGGCCGGCTACGACCCGGAGATCGTCCAACAGCTCGGTGGGCATTCGCTGCGGGCCGGGTTCGTCACCCAGGCCTTCCGCAACGGCGCGTCCGCGCACACGATCATGCGCCAGACCGGGCACAGCACCCCCGCCATGCTGGAGGCCTACGCCCGCGAACACGCCCCGCTCATCGGGAACGCTGTCACGAATCTCGGGTTGTGACCGCGATGACCAGCACCGCACGAGAAGGCATCCGCCGCAACGAGGTTCACGATTCCGACCTCGGCCTGCGCATCCCGGCCCGCTACCGGCACGACTGGGCGCTGTTCGCCGACTGGTGCGCCGCCGCCGACCACCGGCCCATCCCTGCCACCCCGGAGACCCTCGCGCTGTTCCTGCACGAGCACCCCGCCGCGGTCGCGACGCAGCGGCGCCGCCTGTCGGCGATCAACGCCGTCCACACCCGCCACGGCTACCCGCCGCCGGGGCGGACCGAGACGGTGCGCCGCCACCTCGACACCACCCGCACTTCGCGTCTCGATCGGATTGCCCGGCTGCTCCTGCAGCGGGCGGCCGAGCTGCCCACCGAAGGGTGGCCGAGCGGACTGTTCGGCCGCCGCGACGCCCTGCTCCTGGTCCTCTCCGCCACCGGCATGAGCTTCACCGACCTCACCCGGCTGCGCCGCCGCGACATCCGCCTCGACGGCAACACTCTGGTGGCCACGACCCGGGCCGGCGAACGCTTCCGTCTCGCACAGGATCCCGAGACCGGGGGCAACCCGGCTGCCGCGATCTATCGGCGGTGGGCGGAGATCCAGACTTTCCTCGACCAGCACCCCGGCACGCACCTGCTGCGCCACCACCTCACCGACCCCGTCGATATCATCGCGGATCCGCTCGATGCCGAGCAGGCCCGGCAACCGTTGCTGTGTCCGATCGACCGCTGGGGACACCTCCCGCACGCGCAATCGATGACCCCACAATCGGTATCGGCATTGGTACGGGCGCATCTGTCCGGCCAGTCCCCGGCGCGCAAGGCGCTGTCTGTTACTCCACAGGACCACACCGACTCCTGGATCGAGCCCGATATCGTCCTCGACCCCGACTACTATGATCGCGGCGCCCAGGCTCGCCGCCGTGACCACGAGACCCTCGAAAGCCTCACCGACGTCTTCGACGAGATCGAAGCCCGCGCCGACGCGCTCCTCGAGGACTTGATGGGACTGTTGGAGGGGCTGTAATCGGCAGCTACGGGCAGGATCGGCCGGGAGATTCAGGCAAGCAATACAAGTAATGCATGCGAAGACCACAATCGGTCTGCCTTGCGACATGACCTCGGTTCGCTCTAAAAGCGTGCTGGTTAGGGATCGGTAAACAGCACAGCCGTCAGGGGGGCTACGCGCACGGTGACGTAAGGCGGTATTACGAAGATAAATACTGTATTCTTGTCTGTAGTTCAGACTACTTGGAGGATCCGATGGCCACCCTCACGCTCCGCGTCAGCGACGAGACCCGAGAAGAGCTTGAGGCGCTGGCCCAATCCAAGGGCGCAACCGTGAGTGCATTGTTGCGGGACCAGATCGATCAGTTGCTCGGTCGCGACGTGGAGATGCGTCGCGGCGATGTTCCTCAATCACTGACGATGACCGAACGGCTGCTGCTCGCGAACCAGTCGAGGATCCTGGCCGCTCTTGTGCCGGATGAGGCCAACTACTACGCACGACGAAGCGAAACTCTCGAGGAAGGGTACGCCGGCGAGTACGGCGACGTGTTCGCTGCGGTCGGTCCGGAACTCACCCGCACCGAATGCGCCTTGGTCTGGGACTTGCTCGATATGTTCCGCGTCCTGAGCGCAAGCATCGAGGCGCTTAGCCCTGCTGATCGAGCCGTCCTCGGCGAAGAGCGCATCGACCGGCTGCGGTTCCAGGGATTCGACATCAGCGACGAGCTGGAAGGTCGACTGCTGTCATATGTGCAGTACCTGGTGCGCGGAAGGAGATGGTCGGAAGTCGGCCCACGACTGGAGGAGATCGGCGACGACGGCAACTCTCATCACCGGTGTTTACCCTTCTACCGACTTCTGCTGGATAACTACCGGCCGATCATCACCGCCCGCGCCAAGAGCCGGGGATATTCTCTCGATGCCTACCGTCTCGACCTCGAAGAGCTCATCGAGTTGGCGGGGGTCAGCTTCCGATGATGCGGATCTGCACAGAATCCGCAACTGCGGGCGTAGGTCGGAAACCACCAGGTCGGGAGCTGTCATCGCCGACGCAGCGACTACCTGGTTCGGTGCCCGGACTTACCTTTGCACCCTCCACTGACAAGATCCCCGCTTGTGCACGCATTCATTGACGAGTCCAAGCGTGACGGCTACATGCTCTGCGCTGTCACCGTCGCCGGCGGAGATGTCGCAGCCTTGCGTAAGCAGGTCGAAGCGCTGCGTCCGCGAGGAAGCGCACGGATTCACATGAAGTCTGTCAGCAAGAAGGAGGCGCCGAAGCTGGTCACCGAGGTAGCGAAGCTCGACGCGGCCAGTCGCCTCTACGTCGTGAAGTCGGGAAAGATGCCCGAACGAAGCGCCCGTGATCTCACTCTCGGGGCCGCCGTTCGGGATTTGGCGACGCTCTCGGTGAGCCGGGTCCTTATCGAATCCTGCAATCAGGATCGGGAGGATAATCGGACCATCCGCGACGCCTTGGGCGCCGATGCGCCGTTCGTCTACCATCATGCTTCCCCGAGCGATCCACTGCTGTGGCTCCCCGATATCCATGCATGGGCCTGGGGCCGCGGTGGCCAGATGAGAGCGAAGATCGCACACCGGATCGAGGTATTCACGCTCTGACAACGAGAAGAACCCCACCCATGGGTGGGGCTCTTCTTGAGCATGATGGGCGCGCAAGGCTGGAAACCGCTAGGTGGAGCTGCCCACAGGGGGTACTTACACTCCGGAGACCTCCTACACGAACCGCTTCCCTCGGCTATTGCCTTGGGCAACCACACGATACCACTATCAACCCCTTACGGATTGGGTCTCGCCTCGACTTGAGATGCGTGCAATTCCCCGGATGAACTGACGTGATGCCCTGACGTGCGGCAGCTCGGACAGGCCCCGCCCATGGCAGGGGCGCGATCCCTCAGTTTTCCGCGTAATAGTTACCAGCAAACTGGGAGTTGTAGTACCAGTCCACCGTCCGACCGCCACTCATGACGATGGACCGCACATTTTCGTCCTGCAAGTTCAACACCTTCATCACGTCACCAACTTTGCTCAAGGCTTCGATCCGATGGAACGCATGACCATGCTGCTCGGCAAACCTGGCAAGCGCCTGAAGCTTTACCAGTGAGTCGTCCAAGTGGTGGCCGTGGGGGTCCACGATCGACGCCTTAGGCTCACCTTCGATCTCATGAAAGAAGATGAAGTCCGGATGCATCGAACGCCAGTTGCCGGTTGTCTCATCGCGATAGGCGATTCCGAGCGAGTCGGCGGTCTGGCGTGGCGGGTTTCGGTACCACGCGAGCGCCCCTGATCGTGCGATCTCGTACTTGACGATCTCGCCTTCCCAGTCATTAAGGTTGGTGATAGGCGCATCTCCGTTCTCATCCGACATCAGGTGCAACTTCACCAATTCGGCTCGGCGCCACTGATCGTCGACCTCCTCGATGTAGTCCTCGATCCGGGTGCGCGGCCGCCCCAGCCGGCTGATCTGAGGGGTCGCAGCGAGCGCGTTGATCTCGCGATACTCCTGTTGGCGATCGTCAGGCAAGTCCTGGATCGCGTCTGCATGCTCCTCGAACAGCCCCTCAGCAAGCTCGTCCGATTTCTTGTCGACCGCTTCCCGGACCTCCGGCACACAAGCGAGTGCTGCAGCCCGCACGAACGCATCGCGTAACACATCGTCGCTGTCGTCTTCACCCGTCAGATGGTCGACATATGTCTGTGCGATATCGGAACCGAACGCCTTGCGTGCGTCCTCGAACGCGACTCGAATGGCTCGTTCGTCGGCTTGCTCGACGATGTCGGTGTATCCGACACCTTTCGTGCCGAACTTCGCCGATATTTCCTGCAGACGCACTGCTAACACTTCAGCGGTGGCTGCTTTCACCCGACTCTTGTACAGCTCGGCCGACTCATCGAGCACCTTGTGGATTTTCCGAGCCATCTCGGCGAGTGCGTCCCGGCGAACACCATCGGTTGACAGGGCAAGAGCGAGCGAGGCAAGACGTTTCACCGGCGAAGTGCCGCGCTGGGGAATCGTCATGGACGGCAGGTTGTCCCACACCGTCCAGACCTCGTCGGGAATCGCTTTGTTGGGCGTCATGACGCACTCTTCGAGGATCATTTTCCGACCTGTCGGGTCGGGTACGCCGTCGATCTGAGCGGTCAGCAACTTCACGACGTCGCCGGCGGTCTTGCGGTCGAAGAAGGGCAGCAGGCAGTCGACGGAGTTGAGTTCGTCGTCGCCCGGGACTCGCCGCGCCAGCGGTGTGCGCACCATCCGGCCGAGGAGTTGCTGGATGTGGTCGTGATCCTTCGCCGGCCGAAACGAGACGAGCACTTCCGCTCGTGGACAGTCCCATCCTGTGGAGATCGCGTCCTTGGCTATAAGCACCCGAACATGGGTGCGGTCTTCGACTACTTGCGGCTCGATCCAGTTGACCTGATGCGCTCCGAAGGTCTGCATGGTGTGTTCGCCCAGCACATGCCGGATGGAGTCCGATCCCAGCTCCGGCATTTCCTCGAAGATGACGTCAAGCGCTTGCCCCAGCTTGTCGTGATCTGGCGTGTTGGGCGCCTGCAGTACCAGTAGTGGATTGACGACGTTCGGCAACCCTTGCGACTCGCAGTACTTCTGCCAGCGTTCGGATGAGCGTTTCAGCTTTTTTGCGGCTCGACGCACCAGAACCATGTCGATGGCCTGCGCTTCGGCCGGGATGTCGATCTTGACGATGTCCTTGACGAGTCCGGACTCTTGCACTTGGAAACCATCGACCTGGACTGGGGGAAGGTATCGGCGGTCTCCGGATACGGCCGCGTCATCCATTGCCTCTTTGAAGTCTCCGATGGTGGCAGAGATTCCCCACACGATCGGGACGGGCGGGTACCCGGCGTGGCCGTTGATGAGGCGCTGGACAATCGTGGACTTGTCTCGGGTCGCCTTCGTGCCGAACCCCCGGTGCGCTTCGTCGACGATCAGGTAAAGCGTGAGATCGGGGTCGTCGATCGTGTTGGCGATGGTTTGCCAGATCGTGTATCCCTGCAGGTCGGGCTGGACAGAAGAGTGCATCCCGTCCAGGACCTCGTCTTCAGTAAGAATCTCGTGCCCGCGAGTGAGAAGCGACGACTTCGAGAGCTTCTGTGTGTTGAGGAAGTACACCTTGCCCGGCTCAAGTTTGGGCTTCGAGAAGGGGGGTTCGATGGTGACAAGGTCTGTCGACACAATCCTGTCGGACGCCTCCATGATGCGGAACCGCGTCTGTTCGTTCAGATTCGGGTCGTCGGAGAACCAGATGACGACGGCGCCGTCATCTGGTTCGAAGTCGAAGTCGTCGTTTCCGTAGAACAGCGACTCAATAACGGCTGAGGCGATGACCGTCTTGCCAGCACCCGTGGTTGCGGACAGCGAAACAGACGTCGGTGTCGTCTCGCGCTCATAGATCGTCTTGGCGCGGTCAAGCGTCACAAGCATGTCTTCGAGGGCGGTGCGTTGATACGGCTTGAGGGTGAACTTCATCGTGCGGCCCTTCCTGCCTCGATCTCGAAGTTACGCAGGTAGGACGAGTACAAGCGGACTGGTTCGACGTGCTCGGGTAACTGTCGCACCATCGCCTCGAACAGTCGGTCCTCGTCGGTGACGATGAACGCGTGGGTCAGACCCTCCTGCGCCTCTACCGTCTTGATAAATGGTTCACTTAGGTCCAGGTTCGCGATAACCCCATACGCGTCAGCCACGTCCCAACCAGTGGAGACGTCGTCGATGCGCCGCCCGCGCGCTCCGGCACGTAACCATAGAAATGGCGCAACCTTGGCGAACTCGCGGTTAGAGGACACGCGCATCGCAGACTCGTAGCTGAGGGTGAAGAACTCGACATTCTCTTCGAATCCGTCCGCCATCGGAAACTCGTCCGTGAACTTGTAATCCCCCTTGATCGGCTCTCCCATCGGGGTCTTGCCTGTAACGGCAGCCTCTATTCTGGGCTTGGTGATGTGGTCGCAGATGCCCCACTGCTCCCACTCAGGGTCGCCGGGGCGCAGCCCTCCCGCACGTAGGCCCTTTTGGTCTTCAGCACTCACTTCGTTGTTCGTGATCACGATTGAGCGACGGTGGCCACCATCTCGCTTATTGAGACGAAATGTTGCGTGCGCTGTCGTGCCAGATCCAGCAAAGAAGTCTAAGATTACGGCTTCTGGCTTGTCGGCAACGTAAATGGAGAGCGAGTCTTCGACCGCGTATAGCGACTTCGGGTACGGAAAGCGGATTCCAGGAAGGAACGAGGCGAGCATTCGACTACCGTGCCAACCGGGATCATGAGCCGGGCTGTTCCACACAGTCTTGGGTTGCACCGCTTCACGTTTAGCACTACCCAGAAGCACTTCACCACTCTCTCCCCTACCGAGAACTTCGATCTCTCCGCTCTCAATCGCCTTGACCCCCCCTTCGTTGATGAAAAGCACCGGTCGAAGCCCCTTCTTTTCATTCATTGGTCCCACACGGAGGTATCCAGCTTCGGCGTTGCGGCGCGCAATCGAGACACCGGTTCTCCAACGGGCTTCGGTACCGTCTTCGCGAAGCGGCCAAACAGCCTCCAAGCCGGCCGGAACTGGAAATTCTCTACGGTCGAATTGAAGTGGCAGTGGATCTCCCACGGATATGATTCGTCGAGTCTCTGGTTCAATGAGGAGGGGGTAAAAAAGGTTTGGCGAGTTTACACGCAATGACCCTTCGCCGTTTCGTCGGAATTGAAACCACATTTGACGTGGCTTTTCAGACTCAACAGATCCAAGAAGATCTCTAGGGGTAAACGAGATCTTCGCGCTGCCGATGAAAACAAAGAACAGGTACTCATCGACGCGAGCAAACGTGCCGTCGCGCGCGACTCCGCGCTGGGAGATAACCGACGTCACCATTTGGATTCTAGCCTCGGGAAACAACTGTTCCAGCAGCAATCCCAGCCGCAGATACTCCTTCTCATCGATTGTGACGATGAGCACCGAGTCGTCGGGGTTGAGTAGTTCCTTCGCAAGGAAGAGGCGACGCTCCATGAACGCAAGCCACTTGGAGTGACGATAGTGATCGTCCGACTCCACGTAGTCGTTGTTGTACTTCCAGTCCTTGGCCCCGGTGTTGTACGGGGGGTCGATGTAGATGGCGTCGACCTTGCCCCGATGCGTGAATAGCAGCGCTTGGAGTGCATGGTAGTTCTCGGAGTTGATGACAGTGTGGAACGGCTTGTCGCCGCCACGCTCGACTTTCCCCGTGGAGACGAGCCCGGGATAGATCGGGTCTCGGAACTCGGCAACCACGACGAGGTCCTCCACAAGCACGGACCACCCCTCGTCGGGATCGTCCACCGCCACAACGTCAGCCCACCGTTGGCCTTCTTCGGTGTAAGTCCTCGCTACACGATAGAGACGCTCGTTCTCCTTCTTCGGCATTTCGCCACGGTCTGGCAGGATGCGTACCTTGTCGTTCTTGCGCACTGGCCGGCCCGGCAATTCCACCGCCTCGGGCGTGTGTCGTTCGAAGTTCAGTCCGAACGGTCGGCGTTCCGCGAGCGCGTCGGTTTCGCGCTGCAGGTCCTTCGCCAGCTGAGGATCCATATTGGCGACGTGGCGGATGAGGTCGTTGAGGCGTGACACGGGTCGATTCTTTCTTACGGAGTCGGTGAGACTGTGGCGACCCCTCGTGCGAAGGTGGCGAGGATGCGCTGATGGGTCTGACGGGGCAAATGGCGGTTCCCCGGTTCACCGAATGGAGTACCTGGGCGTACAGGTGCTTCTTGAAGCAGCCTGTCGAGTCCGGGCCGCGACACCATCAGTAATCCATGTGTAGCGCGTGTGCAGGCCACTGCGAGACGGCCGAACGCCGAGTTGAACTCGTCCAACTCGGAGGCGCCGGTGAGGGGATGGAGGGCGATCGTGATGCCGTTCGTCTGCCCCTGCCACGAGTCGACGGTGGACGCGATCAAGTCGGACTCGATCAGATTGTGTTTGGCCCTGAGTCGGGCGGCAGCGTCGGTGGCGTCGTCAACCGCCTGATTTCGGGTGGCGAGGATAGCGACGAGAGGGTCGTCCGCATCGGCGCCGGGGCGTTCCTCCTTGGTCTTGCCGCTCGGTGTTCCGTCGTCGTTGTAGATCTGGGAGGAAAGAGTGAACCCTGCTGAGAACAGGTCGTCGAGAAGGGTTTCGACGAACTCGATAAGTGGCAGGTCGACGTCGGCAGCTTCGGCGTCCGGCAATCCGTCGACTTCGAGGAGCGTGGGGACGCCGGTAGCGACGGACTCCCACACCGTCTTTGCCAGGCCGGAGAGAGTGCCGAGTCCGATTGATCGGTCACCGGGTGCGGCGACGCAGTTGAGTGACTCCCACTCGGGGTAGAACGCACGCCACAATCCCAGTTGTTCGCCTGTCGGGCGCCAGACCGCCGGCAGTTCGGTGGCCCATGTGTTGGGGTCGTCGTCGTAGGCGGTCGGCCAGGCGCGATAGGGGTTGAAGCCGGGGTCGCCGCGCCATGGGTTTTCGGCAATCTCCAAGGGTGGCAGTTGCCCGACGTCACCGACACCCACGTGGATAGGTGCTGTGTAGGTGATCTTGTCGAACAGGTGGTGCGGCAATTGCCATGCCTCGTCGACGAACAAGACGTCGAATCGGTAATCGTCGTGAAAAGATGTGCCGAAGTGACTTCGGATGTGCTGGCGGGTCATTCCGAGCATGTGTGTTGTGGTCAGCACGACAGGTACGTCTTGGGGAATCGCTTTGACCGAGTCGACGACGGTGGCCGACGTCTTGACCCAGTCCGGCACGTCATTGAAGACGCGCTTGGAGGCCCACAGCCACACACGGTCCTTACCGATGTCGTTTCCGAGGGACGCGGCAAGCGGCCACAGCTGCCGGTTCTGGAAGGCTGTGACGGCGACACGCAGGCACTGCGGTTGATCGATGGCGTCGCGGACCAGACCGCGCAGCAGGAATGATTTGCCGGCCCCGGCGGCAGCTTTCAGCAGGATGCGCTGAATGTCCGAGCTGCCGTTGAGCGCGTCGAGCAGCTGGCCCTTGGCAAAGGTGGCCGCCGCTTCGTTCTGCGCTGCGGCACGCGAGTGGTGGTAGGCATCGGTAGCGACAAGCGACGGGGATGTAAATGTGACAGTCATCAGCTATTCCACGTCGTCCATCGTCAGCTCGTCGGGTGGTTGTGTGGCCGGCCGATCGGCCGGATCGGGCAGGCTCTCGTCAGCGGCGTTGACGTCGAACGCGTCTGAGTCCAGTACGGGCGGCCATACTTGTGGATTGAGCTCTCCGCGGGCACGGCGGTCTGCGAGGATATCTGACCACTCGGCTTCGGCCGCCTCGTGAGGTTTGCAGCACCACTGATGGTTGGCCGGGTCGTCGATGAATGAGTCGGGGGTGCAGGCGGGTTTGGGCGCGGACGACGAGTCGACGCTCGGGCGGGCCATGTTCAACCACACGTCGCTCTTGTTATCGGAGAACCACGAGAAATCTGCGACTATCACCTCGTCGCCGACGGTGAAACCGGGATCGTGGTGTGGTGACCATCTGTATTGGCGAGGGTGTGTCCCGACGGCTGTAAGTTCACCGATGGGCATGTGGGAGAGCTTGAAGCTGCCCTTTTGGACCTGAACGGTGACCTCGTCGGTCTCTACTAGGGCGTAGCCGTTCCAGTGAAGTGCGACGATGCGCGACTCGTCGCCGATGCGGCGGGAGTCGATTTCGAGCGTCAACGGAGCGTCGTTGATCACTCGTGCCAGGGCGAGGTGGCGTGTGCCTGCATCCTGAGCTGCGTCGTAGGCTGCAAGCGGGTTCGTCAAGGCTGTCACTTGGGCCGTGAACTTGTCGTCCGCTTCGAGGATCGGCACCACGTCGTTGCGCCACCAGCGGGATGTGCGATCGAACCGGACAAGGTCGAATGCGTGCAGGTCGAGTCGTCGACGCCAGAGGCGCTGGGCGTCGGCCTCTACGGTGCGCACCGCTGGTTGCAGCTTTGAGAGGTCGAACTCGGTTTGAAGAATCCGGGAGGCCTTGTCGAACACGGTGGTCTTGTATTCGATCTCGGTGCGGATCAAGTCGTGGTAGACGCTCGGCTTGGCCGGTCGCGGAAGCCCGGGCTTGTCACCTGTGAACGCATGGTGAATCGCATTGGACTGGGTCGGGGTTAACTGCGCGCCGACCGAGTGAGCCGACTTCTCGATCAATTCTGCTAGGGCGCGGTGGTCGATCAGAGGTTCGCTCGGGTCTACCCACGGCGCGAGGTAGTCAAGACGAAGAGAGTTGCCGGTTGGACCGCCGGCCGTCACGAGAGAGGCAAGTGCCCTGCGCAAGTCGACAATGGTAGAGCGGGCCCGCATAGTCCGTGCTCGGTCCTGCTCCAACAGGAATGAAACGGCTACGCGGTCCTTCTCTGGAAGGTACGAGGGAATGGCGGCAGGCTCGCCGTTGTAGGTGAGCGCTGGACGCCCCTGCTGTTTGTCGCGCTCCCAGCGCAACCGAGAAAGTTCTTTGCCGGCCACACTGTCAGCGATCGAAACCAGCAGGTCGGCCGTTGTCGAGTCGGGCACAACGAGGTGGACGGGGGCGGGAGCGTCGGCGTTCATCCTGAATTGCTCTGCAATGGCCTTGTTGAGTTCCCTGCCAAGCAGCTTCATGATCGATCGTCGGGTGGCGTCGCTGTCCGGGTTGTCGTACACCGAAACGTGCCATGGCTCGACAGCATTCTTTGTGACGCGCTGGACAGCGATGCCGTACACACCGAGGGTCGCACCGTCCGACTTGACCAGCACCACGTTGACCGTACCGGGCTGCCCGATCGGGTCGAGGCGCCGCTGACCGGATAGCATGCCGTTTCCTGCGAGCGTCGCCTCGATCTGCTGGCGGACCGAGTTCGGGATCTTGCCGACGGGGGTGACGCCATCAATCAGTCCCACGGCCTGTGTTCGGACTTCTGGTTTGACTCCCAGTTCGATCAGTAGGTCGGCCGGGTCGGTCGACTTCTGCAGCTCGGCACGGCAGAACATGAACATGTCGCAGCTAGGACAGGTGTCCGGAGAATAGATGGCCTGTAAGTGTGCAAGATGGGCCGGTAAGTTGGCGCGGGTTTCCGGAGGGAAGGCGGCCGCTTCGGAAGCGCGTTCTCGAACACGCATACGGACCTCTTCACGATGGTCGTTCAGGTTCTCGATTACTGCAGTCGGAGACAGGGAAGAGTTGCGAGGTACGGCGAGGATGCCGAATGTGTGAACGTCCATTCCTGCGGGCAGCTTCGTCCATGCTGCGGCGGACTCGGCACCTAGGGCGACCTGCAGAAATCCTTTGAGGAGACGGCCATCCTCGATTTTGGCGCGCACTCGTTGATAGTCCTTGGCGTCGCCGACGATCAACCATGAACCGTCAGACTTGCCGTCACTGTTTGGAGCCTTGGGCGCAACCACCGCGAAGTCAGGATGCGTGTCCGTAGCGTTCTCGCCTTCGAGCCCGAGAAATGGAACGGCCAATTGGTGGATCAGAGTGGCATGTCCATGCGTGACGGCAGCATTATGCGCCAGCTCTAATGCGGACGCTGTCTTGCTCGTGTCGATGTGGGCGTCGGCTACGACAACGGCCTGCGGCCGTTCCAGGCCCAGGGCGCCGACGGAAACGGTGACCACCTCGGACGCGAAGCGCTTGTCGCGGACGAGCCGTTCGAACATCATCGCGCGCATCCAACGCAGCAACGGGATGGCGCTCTGAGGGCCTTTGGAATGGCCGACCTGTTCTGCGAGCTTACGTCGGGTAACGCCGGTAATCAGGGGGTCGGTGCCACGGAACCGCGCACACGCCGCATGTGAAGAAGCGGCAACCGCGCTGCTTGCGCCGCCCGTCACTTTCGTCGACAAGCATCCTCCGATGTAACTCGTGCAGGACAGCAGTAGAGGCCGCGGCCTAGATCACGACGCTGGCAGGCCGTGAACGCACAGCTGCACTCTGTAGTTCGCTCCATAGATCGATTTCGCTACATGCCATCCGGCACCCACGGAAACCGAAGAACTCGAATGAAGCTGCCAGAGCAAGCACCCAGCTGGCCCGTGCTACCTCAGGAGATAGCCCAGGTCAGCAGGTCGAGCAGACGCACGTCGGTCAGGGTCGCGATCCGGCGGACCTGCTCGCTCTCGGACTGCGCCAGGCGGCGGCGGAACAGTGGGAGGGCACCGCTGTCGAGGTTGGCGCACACGTCGTCGCGGATGGCTGCCCAGAACATCGCACGCCTGCCGCGATGGGGATAGCGGGCCGCGGCGGCACGAGCGTGGAGCCGGTAGAACGCCATGACTTTCGAGTCGAGGATGGGGAACAAGCCGGGGCGTTTGAGGTGGAGCACCTTGCTGATCTCGGCGACCCCCACCTGCCGGGGCGCGGCGGTGCGGAAATGGTCGTAGAGAGCTTCGGCACGGTCGTAAAGTCCACCGCTGATGTTCGGGTCGGCGTCGACCAGCTGTGCCGCGATCGGCACCGCCGCCCACGGGGCGTCGACGGCGCTGCGGATGAACCAGTCGCGGTGGGCGTGGCTGATGCGGGAGCGCACCTTGTGGGTGCGGGCGATCTCGTCGGCGGTGATCACCGCGGCGGGTCCGGGGCCAGGCAGGTCGTAGCGGGCCACGGTCACTGCCGGATAGCCGTGGGCCTTGGCGACCGCAGTGTCGATGTCGATGCTGCGGCCGGCGATCACCAACACGGTGGCCGCGGCCGCGCCGCCGGCGCGGTTCACAGCTTCTGCTGTCCGGCTGGGTCCGGGTCGGTGTCGTCGCCGCTTCCCGGGTCGGTGTGTGGAGTCGCGGCGGACGTGCCTGCGTTCGCCGCAGCGGCGATTTCCGTCGGGTCAGGCCGGCTCGAGGTGCGGATCGTACGAGCGAGTGCCCGTAGCTGCTGGAGCGAGCGGATTCCGTCGGGGACGCTGTGGTCACCGGGCGGCCGTCCCCCTCGGTGGCAGGCGCGGAAATCCTCGGTGCCGGTCTCGTTCATCGCATCTTTGAGGTCTTGTGCTGCGGCGATGTACTCGGCGCGGTCCTGTTCGGTGAGCGAGCCGAGGTACTTCTCCAATGTCTCGATCTGCATCTGGGCGTGCGTGTGCGCTGCCGCATCGGCCTTCGCCTGCGCGGGTGTGCCGCTCCGGTGCGCTTCGGTGGTCGGCGCGTGGGCTGTGACCGATCGTGTGCGGAATCGGCCGCGTAATGCGGTGAACATCGTTCCCCTCGGTACGTGTCGGTGGCCTCTCATCATGCACGCCAGCCGAGACGATTCGACCACGCATCGACTCTGGACGAGTGCGATCCCGCAGGGTCCGACCTCAGGTGGGGTAGACGACACCCCAGGGGTGTCTACGACGTCGCGGCCCTGGTCGGCGATGAGCGAGTGCCTGACCGCAGAGAGCATCCCCGCCGCAAGGGGTACGGCGGGGATGGCCGGATCGAAGTATGACAGGTCGATCCCTTTCGAACCTCGAGGTCCGCAGCTGCGGCAGTCGGCAGGACAGGGAGCCGGATGGGGGTTCACGGGCCGGGCGGGGGCGTGCGCAGGTCCTGGAGTTCGGCGCGCAGTTCGGCAACTCGTTCGCGGGCGGCTTCGGCTTGCGCGTGTGCGGCGGCGGCGTCGGCGCGGGCGGCTTCGGCGCGGTCACGTTCGGCTGCCGCCGCGGTGCGGGCGGCGGTGAGTTCGCCTTCGAGGCGCCGGATGTGTTCGGCTGCGGTGGCCGCCGCGGCGTCTTTCTCGGCGATCGCTCGGGTCAGCCGCTCGCGGTGCTCGTCGAGCTGCCCGGTGAGCAGCTCGATCCGGTGCTCGAGGCCGACGATCTGCTCGCGGTGGGTCGCGGCGGCGAGTTCGAGCTGCTGCTGCCAGCGGTCCTGTGCCGCGGCGTGGTCGGCCCGGGCTGCGGTGAGCTGGGCGAGAGCCTCGGTGGCCTCGGCGTCAGCGGCCGTGGCGGCGGCATCGGCGTCGGCGCGTTCGGTGCGAGCGGTGTCGAGTTCGTCCCGCAGGGCCGCAATCTCGGCGGCGGCGTCGGCCCGGACCTTGTCGGCCTCGGCCTGCACGCGCCGCAGCTGTGCATCGATCGCCGCCGGATCGGCGAGCAGATCGGTCGCGGTGGTGATCGACGACGCGATCGTCGTCAGCGTCTCGAGCATCGCCTGGGTTTCGCGGCGCAGCAGCGGTACCGCGTCGGCGAGGGTGCCGATCGCCGAGGTCGGATCGGTCGGCAGTGCATCCTGGTGTTGCTGGGCGCGGGCCTTGTCTTTCTGGCGCTGCCGCCAGGCCCGTACCCGGTCGGCGTCGGTGGCGTATTCGCGGCGCCGTCCCCCTCTGGCTTCCTCGGCCATGACCTCGCCCTCCCGACCCGATGACGTTCGTATCCGGCATCGTAACAATATTCGTAACGTACGTATCATGATACGTACGTTACGAATGGTAGGGATCGGCGCTATGCCATCGAGGGGCGCGGTAGCGGGCGTGGTCAACCCCGGATCGTTCGAGGTGGCATGAGGGGGGTACTTCCGCTCTCGATGTCTGTTTCTTGCGGAAACGATGTGGCAGGCCGATGCTTCCCGAAGTCCGCCTCTCGCGTCCCTCCATCGACCTGCCGCCCTGACTATAAACGCCCTAGTCGAACACATGTGCGAAAATGTGTGGTGTGGTGTCCTACGAGCGCCCGCCGAAGTTCTGCCCGAACGGGCACCGGCTGGGACCGCACCGGGTGGTCGTGGGCTGGACACCGTGCACCTGCACAACGGCCCTGCGCCCCTCCGGGGCCACCGGACACCGCACCTATCTGTGTCTCGTCTGCGAGGCGGAGATCGCCATTCCGCGCCATACGGGACCGCCGTTCACCGGGGGTGCAATGGCCACCGAGACAGACACAGGAGCAACCAAGGCCCGACTCGGAAGGTGAGCGAGCCGGCCGGATCGCAGACGGGGCGACCCGCCGGGATCCAGAAAATTAGCTTCGCTGAATTTTGGTGTGAACTGGGAAACGACACGCCCCTCTTCTGTCGTGTCGATCGGAGACAGCACCCTGAAGCCCGGCGATCAGGTGACGGTCAGCGCACGCGGCACGTTCGTGTTCACCGTCAACGACATCGATGAGGACACCGGCACGGCGATGATCGAGGTCAACGCCGACAGCCCGCTCACGTATCCGTGGCCGGCGCGCGTAAGCGATCTGTACCCGTCGAGGACTGACTGGCGAGAGTCCTTCCTCCTGCCGGTCGCTCTCGCTCCACCTGTTTGGTACCGATCCGTGCTTCCGCTACGGTGACCGCTGCAATCACCCGAGTTCCCCGACAGGTGAGTGATTCCCTGACGGGTCGAAGGATGGTCCCCGGCGCCCCCGCCGGGGACCATCGCCTTTTCCGCTGATGGGCTGCGCGTGCAGCGAACGGCACCATGGCTACCCTCGGCGCGTGGAAGAAGGGACGCGAGCCATCGGCGATGCCGCCGATGCGATGACCGACGAGGAACTCGAGACCGCGATTGCAGCTCTACACGCCCGTGAGCGGGAACTCCTCGTCGCCGGCGACAGCGAAGCGGCGTTCGATCTGATGGGCACGAAGTTCGTGTTGTTGTCCACGCTGGAAGGTCGGCGAGGGTAGCCGACTGGCGCACGATTTCTGTTTTTCCATTATTTCCGTCTGTCGCGGTATTCGCACACCGGTCTGTGGAGGCAGATTCGTACAGCACTCATTGAGAGAGGTCGGGTCCGGCTTCTCGGGTCGGTCCGGTGTCAGGGGGAGCAGCGGACGTCGAGGGGTTCTCACCTCGGTTCTTGCTGTTGAGCATCTGCTCGACCGAGCGGGGATGGCCGAGGAGAGCGGTGGCGATGTCGGCGGCCACCGACGCCGGAGCATTAGAGGCAGGATCTTCCTTGGCCGAGGTCGCGGTGGGGTCGGCAAGACTGCTCAGCCAGTTCCGCGCTCGATCGAGGCAGAGATCCTTGTTCTCGGTGTAGGTCGGTGGCCACTCGATTCCGCTGTCGATGCGGGCGCGGATGTCGGCGGCTCGCACGAGTTGTTCTGCGACCAGGGCGGCGACGAATTCGTAGTCTTTCTCGCGTCCGGCGATCGTTTTCGACACGCACAGATCCACTGGGTCCAGGCACAATCCGGTTCGGCCGTAGAGGGTGGAGGTGTCGTCGTCGACGATGAAGTGGACGAGGCGGTGTTCCCAGTGTCGGGGCAGGACTACGACGTCTTTGTGGATGCCTTCGACGTAGAAACCGAAGGACATGTGGAAAGGCGAGCCCTCGCCGAGTCGGGCATCGAGGAGCAGCAGCTTGTCTTCGACGGCAGGTGGATCGGTGATCCCACTCAGGGGCAGGATGTCGACTTCTCGCGAGAGGAAGGCGGCCGGAGGCAGGGCGGTGGTGTCGAAGCTGCCGAGGATCGATTGGGAACCGAGCACGATCACGCGAGGTTCGTCGAGGTTGGCGCACGCGGCCTTGATCGCCCGTCCGAGTTCGTCCCGGTTCACCGCTGCGCAGTAGCTTTGAGTCTGGTGCTGAATTCGGTGAGGACGCGGCGACGTTCGTCATCGCTGAGCAGAACCGACAGGGGGGACAGGTTGCGCATTTCCCGGCTGGTGTCGTCGTCCGTCTCGACGATCCGGCGGATGTCATCGATGTCGTTGGTGCGGACGATCATGTCCCATCGGTCCAGGTAGCGCTCCATCAGTGGGCTCCGGTTCACCTGACGGCGGATCGTTTGCAGGCTGCGGCGCACCGGTTCGGTGTCGACCGACAGACCGGTGGTGATGATCTTGTCGAGCACGGCGGACTGCACGAGCTGCTGACGCACGGTCTTCGGTGTGACCACGCTCATCTGTCCACCTCCTCGGCTCGAACCATCTGCGCCCTCTGCACGGATCGCTCTCATGATAGTGCGTGTATGCAGCAGTTTCACCCTGTTGTTGCTCGCTGCAACACTTCCGGGTGGTGCTCGGTGATGCACGGCGGGCCAGCGATGACGGTCCGCTTTCCTCTGCAGAACCCTGACCGGCAGGCGCGGGGGTGTGGATGCACCATGGCGTAGGTGCGAGTGTCGGTGGCGATGCTGCGGCACCACCATCGCCAGTTACGTATCCGTCTAAAAGTCGAGGTCGAGGGTGGGTCGGCTGCGGGGCGGGTCCACGGGTGGAGTCACAGGACCCGGCGTGGAGGTATTGGCGGTGAAGTCGTGAACAGAGCGTGGGTGCGCGGACATGGCGGCGGTGATAGCGCGCAGATCAACACCGTGGTCGATGACCGGACCGGCGGGAACAGGATCGACCACCTCGGTGATCGCCATGTCCAGCACGTCGCGCATCAGGCCGGTGTCGCCGTTCTGCATGTACTCGAAACGTCCCCAGACGAACTGCTCACGCAGGTCCCCGACCAGGGGGTTCTGCTTCAGCTCGGTCTTGCTGACGGCTTGGAAGCGATCGGTGTCGAGCCTGTAACCGGCCTCGACGGACAGTTGCCGGAAAAAGGCGAATTGAGTACGGGTGTTGCCCTCACGAAATGGATGGACGAAGAACCGAGAACGATTCGAATGAGGTTTCACGTGCCGTGGGAATGTCAGTTTTCCGGTGGATCCGATAGCGACAGTCCCGTGTCGTCACTCATCGAGGTAGGTGTCTCCGTTGGTCTCGGTGTCGAGGCAGCCGAGGATGCTGTCGTCGACCGCGGCGGCGAGGGTGGCGTCGTATTCGTACTGGTCGATGCGTCCGAGGGCGTCTTCGATGTGCTCGGCGGTGACGGTGATGCCGATGCGGGGGCGGGCGTCGATCAGCAGGTTCAGGAACGGAGCGTGGTCGAGGTGGGGGGTGGTGCGGATGAGGCGGCGCAGTGCTGCGGCGCCGGCAGCGACGGCGGCGACTTCGGTCGCAGCAGTGCCGGTGGTGCCAAAGGTGTGTTCGTAGTGCGGATCGCAGGTGACTGTCCAGATGTGCATGTCGTGGTCTCTCCTCGCCGGATGGTGAAGGGCAGCGCTGGTGCTGGGTGTCAGTGTGTCCGGCGCCAGTGAGCGACTCGGAGCGAAAATAGGTGAGTGGCCCGGTTCTGTGGAGAACCGGGCCACCTGGGGACAACTACTCAGCTGTGCCCGTGCAGAGCGAGGGCTTTCTCGTTGGCGGGGAGCAGCACGGACCGGGCGACTTGGATGATGCGGGCCAGTTCCGCGACGAACGCGGTGTGTCCGGCCTTGTCGAAGAAGCGGAAGATCAAGGGTCCGGCTTCCACATCGACCCAGTGCACGTGGCGGCGACGCTCGGGGGAGAACGCACCGCCGGGGACGACGCTGGTCTGGGGAGCCTGTGACCAGTTCACCGTGACCAGGTGCTCGTCGGAGGCGAACCGGTCGGGGCTGAGCAGGAAGTGTTCGGGCAGCGCCATCAGATAGCCGCCGCTGCGCGGACGGCGCAGCGCGGCGGTCAGGGCGCGGGCCACGGCCGGGTCGGTGAAGACCATGCGCACGGCCCCGAAGGTGACGAACACTGCGGCGGCCGCGGTCAGCGCGCTGGTCACATCCACGCGAACCTGCTGGTGTTCTCCGGCGATCATGATGGTGCTCCGGGTGGTGAGGGGAGGAAAGATCGGCGATTGCGGCGACGTCATAGGTGCGCTCCCGTGCTCGAAGTGAGAACCGCCCGCCCCGGGGCCGGCTGTTCTTTGTGCCCTGCTGGCAAGGAGATGACGACCGGCATCAGGGCCGCGGGAGTGCAATCCCTGGGACGGAAAGTTTCTCGAGGAGCGCAGCGGGGGAGAAAGTTTCCGGGCCGTCAGGCCGCGCAGCGCCCAGGGGTTGCGCGGAGCGGACCGCCGGTCACAATCGGATGGCCAGCAGGACACAACAACAGGAAGTTCTTGTCGGTGCGGCGCGCCAGCGACGCTCCTTCGGGTGGACACCGAAGGTGGCCCCTCGCACCTTTGAACCGCTCCCGTCGGCAGTCCGGATAGGCTTCAGAACCAGGCCCGTACCGGGGTGAATACCTGCGCCCCCGGTCCGGACCTTCCCCATGTCGGACCCCGGAATGCCGATCACCGCTGGGCCGGGCGCGCCGCACGGGTCCCTCGTGCGACGAGGCGAGGCGCCTGATTCGGGTCGGGTGCCGCACCAACGAGTCCTGACCGAGCATGCGGAGATGCGGATGTACGGAAATGCGGACTTGCGCTGAACGGACGATCCGGCAGGTCACCGCACGGCCGAGGCTCCCCGTGTGAGGAGTGGAGATGGTCGTCGAGTCGAGAAAGGTCGTTCGGTGCACGCTCGTCCATCCGCTGTCGTGGACGCGACCGACCGTGAACACCTGTCGGTGGACACCGACCGCTCCGTCGGACGAGACAGGATCGGGAGCAGGTGCGTGACGGGTGCATGCGCGAGCATTAGGGGTGGTGGGAACCTCGTGTGCGGACCGGTGATCTCGACACGCTCCGTCGGGGTGCGCTCGGCGATGATGAGCTCGGACAGAACATGCGGACTCTCCTCGCTCTGGACCGCTGCGCTGTTCGAGTCCGAGCGCCTCGCCGCTCGCGCTATCGTGCATCCCTCACGCGGCCGAACCGTCCCTCGCTCACAGGCCCCTGCCCATGCCGGGGTCGAGTCCTCTACCCCGGCATGGGCAGCGGCACACTGCTCGTCGTCGGGCGGAATGTCACTCGAGGGCTCGAATGCCACTGGTGAGCTCTGGCGTTGCGAATCATCGGCCCCACGACCCCGCGGTCGCGCGGCGGGAGGGGGGGGGTGGGGTGCGGTGCGATACTGGCTCGGTGCCGGCCGTACAGATCGTTCTCAATGTCTTGACGCTGATCGCGGCGGGAACCAGCGCTTTTCTGGTGTGGCGGGCCACTACCCGCGCCACGGAGCAGCGCGAAGTACAGGCGCGGCGGGAAGAGTGGTGGCGTCGGTTCCAGTACGCCACCGAGTTGGCGCTCGACGTCGACAGTGCGCACCGGTCGAATGTGGGTGTCCAGCTGGTCCGGGCGATGATCACCAGTTCTCTGGCAGGCCGGGATGAACTCCTCGCCGCCGACACCGTGCTTGATGAGGTGCTTGCTCTGGGCGATACTGGCAGCAACGACACGGAGGACCATGATGGCGACCACAACAGCACCGAGAGCGACTGACGCGCAGATCAACGCTGCTCGGGGCAAGCTCGCCATCGACAAAAAACTCGGGCGCAAATCCTCTGCTCGTGTCAAGACACTTGCGGCGCAGAAGACGAACAGCGAAAAGAGCGACGCCCGCGCGAGCTGACGAGGCGGCTGCTGCCCGGTCGGCGATGCCGACCTGAGCTGCTGCTACAACAATGGCGGTGCCGTGTCCTCGAGTCGAGGGCGGGGCGTGCTGGCCCGATAGGTCGGTTCGAAGGGCGACGCTCCAGCGCTACCGCGGATACGATGACCCGTGCCCGACCCCGGCAAGCTTCGGGATGATGCTGCGCAGCTCGTCGAAGACCGCACCTTGCGGTCGCTGAGAACGCCATCCCCCTCCCGCGAACTCGACGAGACCACGGACCTTGACGTCGAGAGCGGAACTGCTCACTCGTCTCGCCCGGTCACCGCGAGACGTTTTCGAGCACGCCGAACCGCAACCCCACCCGACTACCGAGGTCGACGACATCGGCACCGCAGGAGGCCGGCAGACCCCCATCCTGCACGAGCGCAGCGTCACTGCCGAGTTCCACCGATCGGTGTGCTCGGGCCGGACCTCGAGGTAGCACGACAGCAGCAGCCGCCCCGTCCTGGTATACGAGCGGTCCGGATCGCGGGATCCTGCGTGTTCGCACTTTCCGCCCCGTCGAGGGGTAGCGGGCTCTCGCGTTCCTCACGCGTTCGGATGACACGACCGAAGACGACGGCAACGAGCACCGACAGCACCAGCCACCCGACGATCAGCCAGAACACCCAGTTCACATCGTGGATAACGACCCCAGCAACCCTTTTGTTACCGGTCGGTAGGAAACTCACCCGCAGTTTCACCCGGTGCAGTCGACGACAAGCGCCGCCGCCGAGCTGCGCTAGTAAACCAGCAGCACCGCGCCCGCCGACCCCAGGCCCGGCCGCGGCGGTCGGAAGCGGTACCCGTTCGCCGGCCCCAGCAGGGGCAGGATGTCGAACCGCACGCCGATATCGCCGTGGCCCCTTCGAGACGGTGGTGACGTGAGCACACCACGCTCGCCGGGCAGGCGAGTTCTCTCTGATCGGGTCGAGCGAGGACCCGCGGGGGCCCTCACCGTCGGGGGCCCGGCATCCAGTCGGCGGTGGGACCTGCTCGGCTGCCGCCATCATCGCTCGGTATCCGACGAACCAGGTCGCCGCTGACCCGGTACCGCGATCCTCTGTCCGAGCGCGATCCTCATCGGACATCGCAGGGCAGGGGAAGACACATCGGCCCATGCCACGCCGAGGACTCGGGTGATAACGAACCGAGCACTGCGATATCGGTCAGGTGTCGAAAGCGACACGACGGGTATCCCTGCATCAGCATCCGACACCGGCTGCACCACCCGATCCCCAACTGCTTCAGGAGGACTGCATATCCTTCTCGGCTCTCTCGCTCTGCCCCTCGGTGGCCTGCTCGCGGCACTGGGCATCGTGCTCTGACCCCACCTTCGACCGCATCCGTACTCCGCGTCCGCCCCTGTCGAGGGGGCGGACGCGGTCACCTTTTTCGCCGTGATGCCTGCGCAGGCCGCAGGGCGTAGTTCGAGGAGTTGTCATGGTCCCGCGTCGCCGTCTCCCTTCCCCGGAGCACCCGGCTCCGGCGCTGACCAGGAGCGATCTCGAAGCAGTACTCGAGTCGTTGACCGGGCGCACCCCGACCGAGGCCGATCTCGCGGCGGTGTGGGGGTGTTTGTTCGGCACTGCCCCGCCCGGGGACAAGTCCTCGTGAGGGGGACGCCACCGGTGACACTGTTCGGCCGGTGTGGTGATCGGTGATCCTGCCTTCGGCCGCGCCCCTCGCGACCTTCTCGGTGAGGGCACGGTCAGCGGCGGCGTGACCGTGGGGGCAGCCGTCAGGGCTTGTCGGTCGGTGGGTGCGGGCGAGGTCGGGGCACATATCGGCGGGCGTCGAGGAAACGACCGGCCTCATAGATCGGGGGTGGTACGCGCGACGACGGATGGGGTGCGTCGGCGTCGAAGTTGTTCTCGGGTTCGGAGAAGGTGATCGTCTCGGCTACCGGCGCCTGGGGACGATCGGGTGCAGACGGGGCGGAGACCAACGCCACCAGCGGCACGGCCAACGCGATCGCGCCGAACACGAAGGCGGGCAGCAGCATCGAGATCACGGTCCACCCGTGCGGTATCGGAGCGTCCGGATCGAGTGTCACACTCGCCCCGGCCATGCCGATCAGATGGACCGTCGCCACCGCCGCACCCAGAATCATCGCGGGTCCGAAGGGGCGACGATGCGGACTGATCCGGATCAGCCAGAGCGCTACCGTGGCGGCGACGATGCAGGCGAGCAGCGAAGCGGTGACGACGGCCGGGGTGTGGGTCAGCGCGCCTTGGACATCGACCGCGGCCATGCCGATGTAGTGCATGGCACCGACGGCCCCGCCCAGCACGAGACCCCCGGACACCGACCTGGCCAGCAGGGGCCCTCGGCGATGCTCCGTGGGCCGGGTCGTGGCCAACCACAGTCCGGCACCTGCTGCGGTCACGGCGATCACCGCTGAGAGCAGCACCGGTGCCGGTCGGTAGCGGATCAGGGTGCCCGGCACGGTGAAACCGAGCATCGCGATGAAATGGGTGAGCCAGATACCGACACCGCCGACGGCGGCGGCCGCCATGACCCGCCAGGCCCACCGGGGGATGCTTCCGGACGGGCGGGCGGTGCGCACGGTGCACAGCACTCCGACGTAGCAGCCGACCAGGGAGGTGAGATAGGCCAGAGCCAGCACCCACCCACTCGAACCGGTGTGGTGCAGTACGTTGGGCATGCGTTCCTCACAATTGACGTGCTCGACGGGGTGCGGTCCGGGCAGCGCCGAACCTCGAAGCAGGCTGCATCGAGATCGTGTGAGCAGTGCAAACTCTACTGAATGTACGCTTTCGACCGGTCGCCGTCACAACAACGAGCGCCACCGCCACGTACCGGGCAACCGCCGACCCCGGCCCCGTGGGCGGGCACGCCGGGCGAGCGCACACCGTGATAGTCCACCGACGTGGCACATCCGGGACGCGGGCGTCTCTTCCCCAGACGACCCACGCCCCGGACATCGTCTCTGTCTACCCAACCACCGGGGCGCGCCTTGGGCGTATCGGCAACAGGGCGACCGGCGTTCGTCTCGCTGTGCGGACCGGTTGCAGGGTCGATGCTCGAGGCGAGACAGACGATCTGTGCCGCGATGATGCCCTCGGGGCGTCGATGGCCACCTCCGATGCGCGGACTGCGCTGAGGAAAAACAATGCTGGTGGTGTGTCGGCGGTGTCGTCGTCGGAGGCGATTCGACTTCCCACCGCCGCGACACCACGTGAGGGGTGCAAGATTCGCTCCCGACGCGCCCTGCACGCGGGCCGTAGAGTGAGCAACGAGGATGCGGCGCAGTGTCGTTGTATCTCGCCGACCGTCCCTGCCTCTCGCCGCCACCTCGGGCCGGGGCGGTTGTCGGCGGTGCAGATCGACCGCGGTGATCGCGTCGAGTCCCGCCACCGCCGGGACACTGCCCGCGTACACACCACCGATCACGCACGTGGAGCACCGATCCGACCGGCAAACCTCGCCGAGGTCGTGCGTTTTCAATGGATCACCCGCGGTGGGCATCATAGGGACGTCGGCTTCTTGCTCTGCCACGGATCCTGGGTACCGATATCGGGGACGAGCGCGACTCGCACCGAACTCGAACACCTGCTGCCACCACTGCGTCGACGAAGCGAACCATCGTCCGCTTGCCTAGAGCATTAGGACCCGAATGTAACGAACCGAAACCGATCCGAGATGTCAGGGACGGTTTCGTGTTCCCCCTTTTCCGGTTCGAATGCGGCGGTCCTGCGCCGCTATCGGGACGCGGCCGATCGGCGGGACGGTAATGAGAAAGGTGAGCGATGAAGGTGGATCGGCCGGTGTTCTCGCATGTCGGCGCCGCTGTCGGCATCCTTCTTCCGCGCACGCACACCTACTGGTTCACGGCCCGTCCCGCCCCTCGCACACCGGCAGTCGTGGCGGTGTTGCGATCCCGGTCTTCGACGATCAGCGCTGCGCTCTGGTGGGATGCGGTGCCGGACAGTGATGTCGACCACTGCGGCGTCCCGACGGTCTCTGCCGCCGGCTGCGTTGTCGGCCCGTCCTCACCGGTCCGTGGGACCGAGCGGCAGCACTGTCGTGTGGCGCCGCGGACCGGACGTCGAGGGGCACGACGAAGTCGGTCCAGGACCGATGTCGTGAAGCTCGCCCCTGCGAGGTCGAGTGAGACCACCGCGGTATCGCGCTGTAGGCCCGATCAGTACTCGAGTGCTCGAGCGTTCGTCCCGATCGCACGACACCCTGGAAGCGGAGGAACTGTTGTTCACCCTCGTCGAGACCGTCCAGCTGTGCCGCGAAGCCGGACTGGCTCATCCTCAGATCATCGGTGAGCGAATACATCGAGCCTGCAACGGAATCTCTCGCTGGATCCAGTGCACCATCGAGGCGGCGATCCGAAGTACCGAACCGGTCGTCGACGCTCACGGGCGACCGAGCAGCGAGCTGACCGAGACGCTCGTCCCAGCACTGGCCGGTGCGCTCGACGCCTCGTCCGTACCGCGATTGCGCTCACATGTGCTCGCGTGCGCACCGGCTCGGGTTCTGACTCGGGCGATCGCTGCCGAACTGCTGCCTGTCGAGGTCTCGGCACTCGAAGTCTTCGACACTGCGAGCCGACTCGAGCTACTCACACCTCTCGACGACGACATCACCTCGACCCCGACATGGCATTTCCCCGAGGTGGTGCGCCACGCTCTGCTCCACATCGCTCGCCGAGAGGACAGCGCTCGTGTCGAGTCCGCCTTGATGGCCTTGTCCCGACGCGCCGGTCAAGACGACGATCACGTCCTGGCGGCACGATATGCCGCCGACGCCGGGAACTGGCCTGTAGCGCTGGATATCTTGGAGCAACACTGGGTCGTCATGGTGACCCGTCACCTGTCGCAGTTACGGGAGTTGCTCGACGAAGTACCCGACGATCGTCTGCAGCAGCGACCGAGCGTCAAAGCGGGAAAATCTGTCTTCGTCGGCATGCTCGCACACGCCCCGGCCCTGGGCCCCGCCCTGCCCGACTCCGACACCGATCTGCTCGCGCTCGCGGCGGATCCGGCAGTAGCCACGGTGATCCACGTCGCCACCGTGCAGGCCATCGGGCTCCGGGTGGCGGGGCGCTATGTCGACGCGGCGACCATGACCCGCCGCGTCGACGCGCTGGCCTGTGCGGCGGTGGATCGACAACCGGGCCTCGTCCACGGACAACTACCGATCCTGCGTCTGCAGTGGGCTCTGACTTTCCAACTCGCCGGGGCCGATGTCGACGCCGGCGCCCAGTTCATGCAGGCCTACCGGGGCGCAGTAGCCGGCGACATCGATTTCGTGGCCCGCAACTGCGCCGGCAATCTGGCACTGCTGTGGGCCCTGTCGGGACACATTCCCCGCGCCCGGATGTGGCTGGCTCGCGAAATGGACTTCGGTGACGGCGGCGCAGTTCTGGCTCCGATGGTGCGGGTCGGTGGTGCGGTCGCGACCGCCCTGACATCGATGGACCAACTCGACGCCGACGCCGCCCGCGCGAGCCTGCAGGCGCTCGGAGAACCGACCCACCGCGAAGAATTGTGGGCGTACATCGCGTACGCGCACGCCCAGTACGCCCTGCTGAGCGGCACCGCACATTCCGGTCTGGCGCTGGTGCAGCGACTGGCGGCCGAACGTGCGCCGCAGTGCTCGCCGAGCTCGCGCGCCCGGGTGCTGATCGCGGCAGCGCGGATCGATCTGTATCTGGCTCTCGATCAGGCGAACCTCGCAGCTGCCTGTGTCGCCGAGATCGCGCTCGACCATCCCCTGCTGATCACCGCTGCTGCACGGGTGGCGCTGCACACTGGGGATCCCGACCGGGCATTGGCGATCGTCGCGCAGTCCTCTTCGCCGGAGGCGGGGGCACCGCGCGTGCACATCGAAACGTTGCTCGTCCAAGCTGCCGCGCAGCGGGCGCTGGGGGCATCGGAGACTGCCGTGCAGTGTTGGCGCACCGCGTGCGAGCTGGCCGAGCAGTCCGAGTGCTACCGGCCCTTCACCACCCTCGCCGCCGCCGTCCGTGATGGTCTGGCGAGGGAGTCGGGCACGGCACCTGCGCGCGCCGTGGAGATCTCGGTATTTCCCGAGGCAATGACGTTCGTGGAGTTGACGACCCGTGAACGTCAAATTCTGGTAAGTCTGAATGCCGGTTTGTCACAGCAGCAGATCGCGATCGAGCAGTTCGTCTCGCCCAATACCGTCAAGACCCAGGTGCGCAGTCTCTACCGCAAACTCGGTGCCCACTCGAAGTCCGAAGCCCTTGCCGCCGCACGGACTCTGCGACTTCTCGACCCGCCTACCGAAGGCACAGAGCCCTCCCCCGCCCCGCCCTGTCGACCAGCATGAAAGCGCACTGTCATGATCTCGTTCTTCTCGTCGGTCCGGTGGTCGGCGGCCATCGCCTGTCTCGTTCTGGGGGCGACGGCTGCGTGCACCGGCACACCGGATCCGGACCCCTCGGTACAGCACCGCAATGACGTTATCGTCACTCACAGTCAAGGGCAGACCATCCTGTCGGCTGCACCCCAGCGGATCGTGGCCTTGTCGACCTCGTGGGCCGATACGGTGCGCGCATTCGACATCGACCCGGTCGCCGTGGGGGTGCTGACCGGATATGCACCGGCGGACGGCCGATTCCCCTGGCAGGGTGACTATCACCCGACGCCGGTGGCCTTGTCGCTGCTCGGGGACCCCGATTTCGAGGCCATCGCCGCCGCCGCCCCCGATCTGATCCTCGCCGATTTCTCCGCGCGTAACGGCGCTGTGTACCACCGACTCTCCGAGATCGCCCCGACGATTGCTCCCCTTGGTGACTCCGGCTACGTCGATGCTTGGCGCGACCAGGTCGATGTTCTCGGACAGATCCTCGACCGACCGGCGGACGCCGATGCGTTGATCGCCGCGGCCGAGACCGAGTTGGACGACATCCGCACGGCGTTTCCCTGTGTGCAGGGCGCATCCTTCCTGTTCGCCACGGTGTCTGCCGAGGCTGTCGGTGTCGTCGCCGATCCCCGTGATCCGGCGGCCGAATTGTTCGGTGAACTCGGCATGGAGCTGCTGCCGGAGGTCATCGACCTCGCTCAGGGAAAGACCCGACTGACCATGTCCTACGAGCAGTCCGCCGTCCTTGCCGGGGCCAACCTGACGTTGGTCCGCGAACGCGGGGGTCGTGCACTGCCGTCATGGTCATCCGGACATGCCGTCACGGTCGACGGACCGCTCGCCACCGCGCTGAGCGATCCGAGCGTGCAGAACCTGGACTACATCACCGAGAGCCTGACACCGGCGCTGGCCGCGCTGTGCACCACTGGGCCATGAATTCGACCGCGCCCCTGTCTGCACGAGCGGTCCCAGTCCGAAGAGGAGGACCGGGCGCGTTCGGTCGCCTCTCGACGAAAGACGCAACACGGTTCCAGCCGTACGGCACTTCCGTGAGGCACAGGGGTGAGCCCACAGGACACGAATACGCACCCGATCCGACAGCTCAACGCCGACGCGGGTCCGGTTGTTCCCCGTCGTGGGCGGTGTAGGTGCTCACGATCGTAGAGATGACCCCAGGGCCGGATCCCGGGAAGTAGGAGCCTCTGCACGGCAAGGCAAGACGAGCGCATGCCCGCGCTGCACGCACTGTGCGTCTCGCCGAAGGGGTGTAGTGTCGGAAAGGGTGCAGTGTCACCTGCGGTGAACGGGGGTATGCGTCGGTGGCAGCCGCGCACGCCCCTGCTGAGTGCGGACGCCCCCATCCGCGATCGATCTGTAGCCTGTCGCGGACACCGAGTCGTCGACACCGGACCGAGGGCGACCGGACATCGCGGGCCGCACTCGCAGGAGAACTCAGCGAGGCGACGCGACAAGGTGCTCCGGTGCGCCTGCACCGCATCCTTCCCGGAAGACGCTAGTGTGCCGGGCACGGGCACTGTCCCGACCGGGATGTCGCAATCGGCTTCGTGCGCAAGGGAACAAGCAAATGGATTTCGACGAGCAGTTCCACCACACCGCCTGGCAGATGCACCACGACGGCCATACCTGGCGCGAGATCGGCCGCGAACTCGGATGCGACGAGACCGTCGCTCGCGCGATGGCCGACCGCTATCGCCACGATCTCGACCGCGACGCGCACGCAGCGCAGTTCCCGCTGTTCGAGCTCTAACAGCACGGGCGGGCACACCACCGCGCTCGATGCACCGGGCGCCGCGCCCCTCGACGTGCGGTTCATTCGCGGGTGGCGCGCCCACCGCCCCACCCGCGGCGGAGTTCGGGCACAGTGCGACGATCAGCATCCCTCCACTAGCGAGCCGTGTCCGCGCATACCACCGGTGGAGACCCCTTTCGGAGCAGGGCAGTAGCCTCCGGGCGTGCTCACCTTCCCGGTGGGAGCACCCTTCGCTGGTGTGGCTACGCCATCACCCCCAGCTGCCCGGGCAGGTCGAGGTTTCCCTGGGCGGGTGGCGCGATGACCCCCGGCACCCTCACCGTCGGGGTCATCGCCACCGCCACCTCCCGGAGCGGCGCACCGCCGGCCCAGCAATAGGCTGGGTTCATGACCGGAACGAGGCAGGTTGTCGAGCGGGCAGCCAAGGCGATGACCGATGAGGAATTGGACACGGCGATCACCGCACTGCACGCCCGGCACGGCGACCTCCTCGCCGCCGGTCACGAGGAGGTGGCCGCGAGCCTGAACGATTCGACGATCGTGCTGCGGGCGATCTTGGACCGACGGCACGGCCGCAAGCAGATCCGCTGACCGGGGTGTTCGCGGCCCCGTGCCGAGACAGGCATCTTTTTTGCGTTTTCGGGTCATCTACCCGGTTTCACACGCGGTCGTGCTGCGACCGTCCTCCGCGGGTGGGCAGCGATCCGGCCCTGATCGGCGACGAACACCTCGGCAGGGGATCTTCTCCACCGACCGAGCCCATCTCGGAACGACCCACCCCTGAGCTGCGCTCCGATCACGGTGCGTCATCAGGGGGGGTCGAAGTCCTGCTGGATTCGAATCCCTAACATCCGTACCCAGGAACCGTGATCCCGTATGTCCACACATCGCCTTGAGCATGGGTCTCTAGCTTCTCCAGAGGGCGGGGGCGGGAGATCGAGACGTTCGGACGACTTTGGGTTGCAGGCTGCGGCCACCAGCGCGAGAAACCACGACTCAGGGATCAGGCTTGGGATGTTTCCTTCACCTGATCACCGGTCTCTGCGACCGGCAGAGGTGGCACCGAGAATCCCTCGGCCTCGGCTTCCTGGCGGAAATGTCGCCACCGTCGGCTGACGGTGGACTTGTCAATCTGCAATCGGTCGGCCACATCAATCTGTCGGAGCGTCGGATCCTGGACCATCAGGGACGCAACGATCTTGACGGTTTCATGGAAGTCAGAGTCGTTAAGAAACCGAAGCAACCCGTCTCGCGTCTGCGGGTAACCGTTGCGCGTTGCCTCAATCTGGAGCACTTCCCCGGTTGCAGGCGCGGCGATCGAGTTGTTGGTGATGGTGACGGTACGCGGAAGAGTTGCAGCAACCGGCTCGCACTTCATCCGCTCGGTCTCGAAGACATCTTCGCGGTTGTCGAGGTGCATGGGGGTCGATTGCGTCGTAGTAGCAACCTCGCGAGGACGCTCGCTGTACGGCGCAACGGGGGGCCGGGGGGTTGCGCCTGCCGGAACGCCAACTGGGGACGTTGTTGCTCGCTGCCGGGCAACAGCGGGGGCGTCGTTGCGCTGGATCATCATGACGAACAGGTGGAACAACGCCAGCCACAACAGCGGAAAGATCGCCGCAACCACCGCTGCAATCCATGGTGACTGCGGGACGAAGCCCAGGTCCTCCCCCGCTGCTACACGAGCGATATTGCGCTCGGCAGTCTGCCAGGCATGGAAAGCGTTGCCTATCACGCTCAACAGCACAGTGACCACAGCCAGGGCTGCACAGTAGACGAGTGAGTACCGTCCCTTGTCGGTGATACGGAAGATGACGTAACCGGCGGTAGCAGCGGCTTGTGCAACATCGATTGCAACCGGTGCCATCCATGCACGACCCGGCCGCATACCGATCTCGATCGCCAGAGCACGCAACGCATCGAACGAGAGGATGAACGACAACGCTGCAATGAACAGGGTCAAAACTGCAACGCCGGCGGAAGCGAGTTGCAGGGCGCGACTCATCGGCAACTTGGGCTGCAACTCGATCGCAAGCTGAGTTGTATCGTCGGACATGACCGAGGAATCTCCTATCAGTTGGTTTCTGGTCAGGGCGTCCTGCGGAGCGGCAATTCCAGGCAGGACGCCCGTCGTCGTTCGAACGCGGAAATACGGAGACGCGGATTTACTTATTTGCGGATTTGTAGATCCGCTCCTTTATCCGTTCGCTGAGGCGGGCGTCGTCCAGCAGCTCAACAAGTAGTTCAGTGAGGACCTCTTGCGCCGTTACACGGGCCAATCCCAACTCGACGGCTGTATCACGCTGCCAGTCACCGAACTTGCGATTCAGCTCTGGGGACAGGTCGACGTTCTTGCGGACCGGGCGCAACCGTGGGGAATGTGTTCCTCGCCCCTGCCGCGGTGAAGCGTTGAGCTCGGGTGTAGGGGTGGAGGACGCCGGCTCCGGTACGGGCTGCTTGTCGACCTCGGTTTCCGACGTTTGATCCGCTTGGGGGGTTGTGTCGGTCTGCTTCTTCTTGTTGCGTAGAGCTTGTTGGCGGATGCGATCTGCGGCGCTGGTCATGCTGATGTCACCTTTCCGGTTTGGTCGATCGTTAAGTCGAGAAGTTCGGTGACCGCGTCGCCGTAGGCCGTGCTTAGAGCGTTTTCGATAGGTGATCCGAAGGCTTGAGCGAACTGCTCTTTACGCGCAACCGGGACCTTGAGAACGTAGTCGCCTTCTTCGGTGACGATGTCGCGGTAGACCTCGGTTGATGAAGCGTTCGCAACGGTGCGGGTGAACAGCACCACGAAGACCGGCTTCTCACCGTCTCGGAGGTCGGTGGCGTCAGCCACCAATTCCCTGACTGCGGGAAGTCGACTGTGCTCCATCCCGGTCGGGGCCATCGGACAGACGATGTGGGTTGCAACTCGGGCTGCCGACAGAACGATGTTGCGCGCTTCCTTCATCGGCGGCGTGTCGATGACGACAGCGTCGTACCGATCGTCATCGGCAACACCGGGAAGATTTTTGTGCAGATTCGGCTGTGCCATACCGACCACCGGAAACGGCCAGTCCCCTAGCGATTGCCACTGGACAAGTGACTCGTTCTCTCCATCGGCGTCCACACCGAGCACGCGCAGGCCGGCTTCGTGCAGTGCATGCGCAATGAAGGCAGCAGAAGTCGTCTTACCCGAACCGCCTTTGAGGTTCAGCACGGCGATAGTAATCATGCGGCGAGGCTTCCCTTCCCTATGTAGCTCGTGAGAGCACGTCTCTACGGAACTACTCATCTCCGTATTTACGGGGTTTCTCCATTACGCGTTTCCGCATCTCCGCATCTTCGTGGAGGCGCAAGAGCGCAAATTCGTAGCTGCGCGGATGAGCATATCCGTTCATCCGTGTATCCGTACTTCCGCCACGCCGTGTTTCAGCAACAGCGTCTTTCCGTATTTACGGATATCCGCAAGTCGCCCGTGGGAGTGTCAGAGCAATCGTGCGGACAGTCCGGTCTAGGGAGTTTCAAGGGACTGTCTCTCACTCCTTTCCTTGGCCCGATCTGAGAGCTGTTTCGTGCCAGGCCGGCTCCGAAAAGGGACATCTACCATGTAGAAACGTAAATCCGCATTTACTTATATACGGGGCCTTAAGTGTCCACTCCGGATCGTGCTGGTTGCCCACTCAGAGATCGCTCGGCCGACCTCAAGTCAGGATCTTAGGCTCTTCGGGATTCATCCGACACAGTCTTCAACGACCCGTATATCCGTAAACACGTATTTCCTCAGATGCGAGAGTCAGCGTTTGCGACCATTCGTCCCACCGTCACGGACGGATGGAGACGAGGTTGAGTTCCTACGCAAAGCGAGCACGCGTCGAATCTTGGCGTAGGCGGCAGCCCGGGTCTCGTTGCTGGCTGGAGGATTAGCGGCACGGTGAGCGAGTTCGGCTTCGCGAACAGCGGCGCGTTCAGCCTGGAGCTGGGCACGACGTTCAGTAGGGGTGGGTCCGGCCCACACCTCGGCGAGGACCCGGAGCTGCCAGCGCAGGAAAGCGGTCGGGGATGTTAGGTGTGGGAGGATGCGGTCGCGGCGGAACTCGGTGATCTGGTCGGCGATGTCGTCGCCGGTCCATCGGGTGGTGTCGATGCCTGCGGCGGTCAGGGCGTCGGCGATCGCTCCGACGTGGTGATGGGTGGTTCCGGGGACGTAGTGACCATTTCGGTTCACGCCGCGGTATTCGGGCATCGTGGGACCGAGTCGGTCGGCCAGTCGCGCTGCGGCGATCTGGGCGTGTAGGGGTCGTGGGCCGCCCGAGGTTCTTGTCGAAGCCCGGGCGCGGCGCGTAGCGCGCGCGTTGGTGATTATTTGAGAACGAGAGATACCTGTAGAACCCAAAGGGTTCTCCGGTAGATCCGCATGATTCGGAAACTGTGGATAAACAGAAGAGTCGGCAGTGAACTTGCTGCTCAAAGCCCACACGGAAGCTGCGCGGAGTTGCTTTCCGCCGTGGGTGAGGCTGGCTTCGACGCGTTCGGCGATGGTGAGGTAGCGGCCACGGACGAGTTCGACGGCGGCTCCGATGCGGCGAAGGATCTGGCGGGCTCGGTCGAGGACGTCTGTGCTGATGCCGGCGTATTCGGCGAGGGTGTCGCGGGCGGCGGTGAGGTTACGACCAGTGGATTCGTCGGCGTAAGCGGCGTGGGCGTTGGCGGCGGCGATGAACTTGTCCGGGGCGATGCGGTGCTCGTGGCAGATTTTGATGCCGGTCTCGCTGCGGGCGAAGGTGATGATCTGGCGCATCCATCCGGCGCGGGAGTCCCAGACCGGGATGGGGGAGTAGGCACCATCGGCTACGCGCAGGTTGTAGCTACCGCGACGGCGTCCACGGCGGGTCTGGGGAGCGGTGCGACCGGGGCTTCGACGGTCGTCGCGGGAGGAATGGGTGCTTCGCTGCGGGCGACACGCAGGAGTGTGATTGGAGGCGGAAGTTGGCCCAAACGAGCAGCGCTCGCTAATATGCATAACGAAGGCTTTCTGGGAAGAAAGTTCGAGTGGCCCGAGAGAGTTTGGCGACTTGGCTCGGTCACATATTCGGTTTGGAAGACCCCTCGCTTGGCAGGCGGGGGGGTTTCTGCATCTGAGGGCGGTCTAGTTGGCGGCTAGCGGCCCTCTTTGGTGGCGTTTACACGGTCACCGCCTTGATCTCGCGGGCAAGGTCCGGTCGACCGGCTTGGAGTGCGAGCAGGTCGGCGACGTATTGGGAGAGTGCGACCTTGGCGTCCTTGGCATCGTTGCGGAGCTGTTCGTGCAGCTCAGCTGGGATGCGTAGAGTCATCGCGGCGCGGTCGCCTTTATGCGGCTGTGCCATGCGTAAACCCCCGTTCTTCAAGATCGGCCCGTTGAATCTGACTCAGGTTAGCGGCTGCGAGCGCGGATGTCAGTTACCTCCGTACATCGGCGTGGCGCGTGTCGACTCGTGGGACGACAGTCGTAGCCCCTGAGCGGGTGGGAGGCGGCGGTGTGTGTCGCACAGCCAGTGGGGCACACTCTCACGAATGGCGTCACCGCAGCTTTCGACGAGCAGCCCTGCGACCACCACCGATTCCCAGCCGATCCCGCAACCTCGATGGAGACTGCCGCTGGTGGGTGATCTGCTCAGCATCGACGTGGCCAAGCCGGTTCAGCGTGAGATGCAGATGGCACAGGAACTCGGTGGGATCTTCGAACGCAAGATCCTGCAGCACCGGTTGATCGTGGTCTCGGGCGCCGATCTGGTGCGGGAGGTCAACGACGAGGAGAAGTGGGCGAAGTTCCTCGGCAAGCCGCTGCGCAAGCTTCGCGTCATCGCCGGCGACGGACTGTTCACCGCGTTCAACTCCGAACCGAACTGGAGCAAAGCCCACAACATCCTCGGGCCTGGCTTCAGCCAGGCCGCGATGCGTGGCTATCACGACTCGATGCTCACGGTCGTCGACCGACTGGTCGACAGCTGGGACAGCGCAGCGGCCGACGGCGAGTATGTGGACGTGCCGAAGAGCATGACGTCGCTGACCTTCGACGTCATCGGCCGGTGCGGCTTCAGCTACGACTTCGACTCGTTCGGCCGCACTGAACCCGATCGGTTCATCGCGGCGATGAGCCGGGCGCTCGAGTACATCAACCGTTCGTCGAACGACATCCCCATCCTCCGGACACTGTTCGGCCGCAGTGCCAGGGAGCAGCATGAACACGACATCGCGCTGATGCAGGAGACGGTCGATCGCATCGTCGAGGAGCGGATGCGCTCCGGCGAGCAGCACGGCGATCTGCTGGACCTGATGATGCACACCGTCGATCCCGACACCGGCGAGCAGCTCGACCGTGAATCGATCCGCAATCAGGTGCTGACCTTCCTGGTCGCGGGTAACGAGACCACCGCGGCCACCCTGGGGTTCGCGGTCCATTTCCTGAGCCGACATCCCGAGGTGGTGGCGAAGGCACGCGCCGAGATCACCGAGGTCGTCGGTGCCGACGGCCGGATCGGGTACGAGCAGGTCGCCAAGCTGCGGTATGTGCGGCGGGTGGTGGACGAGACGCTGCGGTTGTGGCCGGCCGCCCCGGGTTATTTCCGCAAGGTACGCGGTGAGACCACCCTCGGCGGACGGACGCTGCCGAAGGGTTCGTGGGTGTTCGTGCTGTTGCCGCAACTGCACCGCGACCCGCTGTGGGGCGACGATCCCGAGCGGTTCGACCCGGACCGGTTCGAGCCCGCGGCCGTGCGCGAACGGCCGGCGCACATCTTCAAACCGTGGGGCACCGGCATCCGGGCCTGTATCGGTCGGCAGTTCGCGCTGCACGAGGCGGTGCTCACGCTCGCGTCGCTGATCCGGCGGTACGACTTCGCTCCGGAACCGGGTTACGAGCTCGACGTGCATGAGGCGATCACTCTCAAGCCGCGGGGGTTGAAGGTCAAGCTCTCGCGTCGGTGATGGGTGCGGCCGACAGGTAGGTTCCCCCTGGGCAGCAGTACTGTGCCCACAGTTCGGGGAAGGTTATAAGTAAATGGTTCTCAACGAGTGGCATCTGGTCGAGACGTTGGTCGACGGCGAGATGTCCGTGGTCAGCTGCGGTGGCGTAGTCAAGGATTGGGCGTCGGTGACCCGGCATGTTCAGCCGGCCCCGGATCTTCCGGTCACGCCGATCATCGACGAGGTGATCCGCACTCGTCGGCCGATCAAGATCGATCTGCGCTCGCGCAAGGGGGCGCAGAAGGCGTTTCACATCGAGGCACTGCCCGTTCTCGGCCCGAGCGGGGAGGCGCACGGTGTCCAGGTGTGGGTGGGGGAGCCCGGCCGGGTTCCCGCCCCGCCTCGGATCGCAGCGGGGATTGCGTGGAGTCTCAAGCGGATGATGATCGGCCAGACGGTCGAAGCATCGATGATGTCCGGGGTACTTCCGGAAGAGCACGTTCCGGAGCGAACTCCTGCGGAGTACATCGCCAAGGCGGTGAAATTCGACGATTCGGCGTCGTTGTTCGAGCTGGGCATCGACCCGGTGCACGGTCGCCGGTGGGAGGCTCCGATGTCAGTTCTGCACGCCGATGGTCGGGTGATGCGCTGGTATTGCTGGGGCAAGGGCCGCACTGATCCGGGCAACGTGGGATTGCGGCTGCTGTGGCACGACGTCTCCGATACGACGACGCCGGAGTTGCCGACGTTGAGTGAGCTGGGCATGCAGGAGATGCTGCGATCGGCGGGGGGCTACACCGGCGTCTTCGCCGCCGACCTCGCTGTGTTGACGATGTGGCTGCCCGATGCCCCGCCGTGGGTGGCCTGGAGAAATATCAAGAGCGGAAACGAGATCGTGCATCCCGACGACCGGCATGTGCTGGCCGATGCGCTGGCAACGTTTCGTTCGGGGGATACCGCCGCTCGGTGTGTCCGCGCTCGTCTGCGTTCCGAATCGGGATGGCGGGCAGCGCAATTGTCGATCAGCCCGTATCCCGGTCCACTCAGCGACCGTCTGGTACTTGTTCAGATTTCAACGATGTCGGACGAATTCGATTCGGCCACAGAGAATTTTCAGGGCTCCGATCAGGGGTCGTCGGGCGGGTAGGTTGGTCCCGGGCTCGTGGGCGTGATCTGGTAATTTGTCTTCCGCGTCCCCGCCCGTGGGGATTTCCCGGGGCCTGTTCACTCGGCCTCGGATGTAGCACAGCCGGTTTCGGCCGCTTCCGCATGGCCTGCGTGAGGTGGGCTGCTATCTCCGCGGGGGGAGTTCAGACGTGGTGATCCGTATTTGTCGTGCGTCGGCACACAGTGTGTGGCGCGTGTCAGACGGGTGCGCCCGGCGGTCGGGTTCGGGTCCGTTCGTAGGCGGCACGGATCTCTGCTGTGTCCACTCCCAGTGCTCGAGCGAGCCCGTCGGCTACCGGCTCGCGCAGCGATGTTTCCCCCAGCTCGAGGCTGCTGAGCGAGGCCGTGGAGATGCCGACTTGCAGCGCCAGCTGGGGCTGGGTCAGGCCGGCCTGGACGCGCAGATCGCCCAGGTACCGCTCGTGCGGGGGGATGCGCACCAGCTCGGACATCGGAACGTCGAGGGCGGCAGTGACACGGGCCAGACGGTCCACCTGCGGGGTGGCTTGCCCGGATTCCCAGGCGCGCACGGCGGCCACGCTCACTTCGGCGAACCTCGCCAGGTCGCCACGGGTGTAACCCTTCTTCGTCCGCAGCTCGATCAGCCTCTCCCGGTCGAATCCCCGAAGAGGCCGTCTCGTCATGCCCGAAACCTTTCCACGAGGCATAACAGTGCCCTACAGAATGGCTTGCGTCATCTTCCACTGGAATAGATTTTGATGTAGTCTTCTGGAATAGAGTTTCATCGACGGATCTTGTGGCGAAGGGGGTAGCGATCGGCTGAGCCGAGGGGAAGCGTCTGGCCGGCAACCAGCGCGAGCAAACGGTGAAGCCACCGGCAAAAAGGGGAAACCCCGGACACGTGTCAGTGATTGGCGTCGGTGTCACGTATCCGGGGTTGAACCACCTACGTACCAACCCGTCCGGGCTGACTACGCAAGCTCGGGCACCAGGTCACTGCGGACGAGAGCCCACTTCCTTGTCGGGCGCTGCTGTTCTGGCGTTACTCGACTGTGCGCGCCAACGGCAGCGTTCCCGCACCTAGCCGGCGCTGCCGACACGTGCACAAGCGGACTACCTCCCTGTGGTGACCACCCGATCTTCTCGGCCCTGACGGATCCCTGTCTCGCTCAGGTCCTTCACGCATTCGGGACTCGATTCATTCGCAGGAAAGGCGAGGCACATGTCCGTATCCAACGAAGATCAGCTGGTTTCCGGCACCGGCAGACACCGGCGCCGCCGAACGACCAGTGCGGTGCTCAGCACCGCGACTCTGGCACCGGCGGCAGCCGGGTTGCTCATTGCCTTTGCGCCGACGGCAGCAGCAGCGCCGACCGGCGACTCCGGCGGCGGGCAGGCAGGGATCACGTCCCCGCCGCAGTCCGGTGGGGGGCAGGCGGGCATCACCTCCACGCCACCCTCGACTTCTGCTCCTGCACCCTCGACTCCTGATCCGCAGCCCGCCGAGAACTTCTGGGTAGCGCCTCCGGCCGAGTACAACCGCGGCACCCGCGCCTACAACCCGCAGACCGGCGGCGGTGTGTCGATGGCGCAGTACAACGGCTATTCGGGCGGCGACAACTCCGGCTACTCCGGTTACAGCGTTCCTGCTCCGCAGGCGCCGGTCGTGGTGGAAGGCCCGACCCTGCCGATCGAGGCTCCGGTCAACAAGATGCGTTTCGGCCGGGTGATCTTCGACCAGCCGAACTGGGTCTCGGACGTCGATGCCGACAAGACCAACCGCACGACCGCAGTGGTCGAGGCGATGGTCACCGACTACCACCGGTCGACCGGCATGGAGACCGAAGAGGCCGAAAAGATCGCCTCGGCCCAGGTCGCAGGCACGGCCGTAGGTGCAGCGACCGGCTTCGGCACCGGCTGCCTCGCGGCTGGTGTCCCGACCGCACTGGCAGTGAGCACGGTCGCGGGCATCGTCGGGGCTGGAGCAGGCACGATGGTGCCTCTGCCGATTCCGGGGGTTGCTCCCGTGACCTCGGGCGTTGCCGCTACCGCCGCTGGTGCGGCGGCCGGATTCGGACTCGGATGCGCGGTCGGTGGTGGATTGGGCGCACTCGGCGGCGGTCTGGCCGGGTACGGGGTCGGCACGGCTTACGGCGCGGGCGAGGATGCCACGCCGATCGAAACCGAGGTGCCCGACATCGAGGCCGAACAGGTCACCGAACAGGTCGACACCACGCTCGCGCAGTGGTCGGAGGATCCCATCGGTGCGGCTGCGGTCGACGCTGTGCAGACCTTCGCCACCGAGACCGCACCTGCGATCGATGAGCAGGTCCGCAACTTCGTTCAGGCACAGCCCGGCGGTGAGCAGGTCATCGAGCAGGTCGACCAGGCACTCGACTCGTTCTTCACCGACGCGACGCCGGGACTGGCATCGCGCCTGGTCAGCGAGGCGGTCGGTCTGGGTCTCGGCGCGCCCGCTCCGGCAGTCGACGCCTGAGTCCAGTCGAAGAGGGAGACGAACCGATGAAGCGGAACGACCGAACGGGCTCACCTCGGGTGCTCGATGCGACCGCACCTCGCACCCGCATGGTTCGGGAGTCGGTGCCGGTGTCGGTACCGGCGGCCGAAGAGCGCTTTTCCTCCGGGAGAACCGCGTCCGCCCGTGAGTCGGCGTCTCGAGTGGTCGCGGCGGCCGATGCCGGTCGCCGCGCCACTCACCCGACCACGCAGGTGAGCACGCGTCGCCCTGTCGGGAAGGGACTGACCTACGCCGGTCTCGGTCTCGTGGCCGTGGGCGTCGTGGGACTGGCCGGCTGGGGCATCACCGCTCTCGTCGGCGGCGGTGACGACGACACGGACTTCGGTGGCCTGGTCCCGGACACCGCAACCGCGGCGCCGACAGCGGCAGCGGCAGCGGCAGATGACCCGTGCTCACCGGGCGAGGGTGACCAACTCTCCGGCGAAGGGGTGATCGCGGCGCTCGAACACCGCTATTACCTGCTGCGTTCGGGTGAGTCGGTGCGTGAGTTGATGGCCCCTGATGCGCCGTTGCCCGACGCGGCAATGATCCAGCAGGGCATCGACACCGTGCCGCTGGGGACCACGCACTGCCTCGAAGTCACGGCCATCGGGCCGAACACCTACAGCGCGCAGATCACCGAGGTCCGCCCGGATCGGCGCAACGAGTTCAAACAGCGCATCACAACGACCACGGCAGAGGACGGCCGAGTGATGATCCGCTCCATCGAAGAGGTCGGGTCATGAGGAAAGCAAGTCTCGCTCTGGCAGCGGCAGCAGTGACCACCGCGGCCGCGGTAAGCACACCGACGGTTGCTCATGCAGCGGAAACGAACGGGTGTGCGCGCACGATCGCGCTGATGATTCCCGGCACGACGGAAACGTCCGCTCATGCTGATCCGACCGTGCCGACGGGCATGCTCGCGGCGGTCGGTGACGCACTCGAGCAACGGTTCGGCAAGAACCTCGACGTGGTGTACGTGCCGTATCCGGGCGAGGCGTTCTTCAACGGCACGTCCTATGCCGAATCGAAGTCGCGGGGCGACAAAGCGGCAGCGGAGTTGATGGAGCGGTGCCCGTCGTCGACGTACCTCATCGCCGGGTACAGCCAGGGCGCGCAGATCGGCAACGATCTGGCCGTCAACATCGGCCACGGTCTCGGCCCCGTCACTCCGCAGCAGGTCAAGGCGGTGATTCTGCTCGCCAATCCGAAGCGGGGCACCGAGGGTGCAACGTTGATCGGCCCGCCCCTGAGCGGTCAGGGCATCGCTGGGCCGGCCCCAGAAGGGTTCGGCAAGCTCGCGGGCAAGGTGTTCGACATCTGCCACCCGGACGATGCGTACTGCAACACCGATGGTCAGTCGACGCCGTTCCTGGCGTCTCTGGGCCGGATCATCGCCAATCCGCCGGGAGCGGTCGATGTCTCTGCCGAACTCGCCTCGACTGCATCACCCCAGACTCCGACGATCACCGGCACGTCGACAGTGGCGCAATCCTCCTTGGTCGATGAGCTGTCCTCGCCGGGGACCTGGCGCAACGCGGATCTGTCGGCGGTGTTCGGGGCAGCCTCGCAACTGGCCCAGTCGGTGTCGTCGCTCGATGCCGCTGGTCCGACGTCGATCACCTCGGCGGCGAACATCGCCCGCATGACGCAGCAGGCGCGGCTGGTGTCGGAGACTTTGACGCCGGTCGACCAGGCGCGAGAGTGGATCGACAGCAATCCGGGCGCGCGTGAGACGTTCACCTCGGCTCCCGAGGGATCGCCGGAGGCGACGACGGCGGGCGTGCTCGACATGCTCGAGCAGGTCGATGTCCCGGCAGTGTTGTCGGCCGCCGAAGCGGTGACCGGGGTGAGCACGGCCTTGCTCAAGTCCCGGGCCTCGGGTGAGTCGGTCGATGTGTCGACGCTGGCAGGGTCGGCAGATGCGCTGGTCGCGGGTCTGTCGCCGTTGGCGGCCTCGGGTCCGGTGGAGTTGCGGACGGCAACGCAGGTGCTTTCGGTGGCCAAGCCGACGACGATCATCAATCAACTGCTGGGCGTCGTCTCCGGCGTGACCTCGGTCGACTATCCGGCGGTGGCGGCCGGGTTGCAGCAGCTTCCGATCAAGATTGCCACCGGCGATGTGCACGGGGCGCACGCGGTCGCGGGCGATCTGAACAATCAGCTCTCCCCGCTGGTGAAGATGGCTGCCGGGGTGGATTTCAAGACACTCTCACGGCTGGTGGCGATGGTTCCGGACCCGTCCGGCACGGCCGCAATCGCCGCGTTGGTGCTTGATCTGCTCGGCAACGTCGATGTGATCCGCTTGGCCCGCAATGTCGGTGAGATTCAGGAAATCGCCTGGTCGGTGGCCGAAAGCGGGAACGTGCTCGAGCTGTCTCGGCTGATGCCGGTGGCGGTGGAGCTGGCGCAGGTGGCTCTCGGCGTGCTCACCCCGGGCCAGAAGATGAGTCCCGATCAACTGCACGATCCGGGCGATCCGATCGGCTCGCTGATGGCGGTGCAGGCACAGGACAGTGATCTGGCCGGCCTGGGCCAGTCGGTGATGACGCTGGCGAGCAGTGACAGTGCGGCCGAGCTGGGGCAGCTGGTGGCCGAAGGATTCACCGCGGCGAGTTTCTACGCCTCGAATTCGCACATTGCGTATCCGAGCTGGTCCCCGGATGGGAGGGACAACGCGATCGACACGATGGTGAAGGTTTTCGCCAAGGCGATCGGCTGAGGCCGGGCGGTCCTGGTCAGCGGGTGGTGCCGCTGCCAGGACCGGGAGCCTTCCACTAACGCGGCATCCGACCTCGGGCGGGCGGATGCGAAGTCACTCACGTGCATGGCCTGGGCGGGCTAGCGACAAGCACTCATGCAAAGGGGGTGAGAACGTGGCTTCTTCGACGACGAAAATTACGCTGGCAGCCAGCGTCGTGGCCCTGATGGGTGCGCTGGTGATGTGCGGCAGCGACAATCCCGATCCGGACAACTGCCTGCCGACGCAGGGTGTGTCCCGGTCACCGAACAGTCTGCGTGCTGCCACCGGCAAGAAGGTGCAGCCGATGGTCACCGGCACCTACACGTTCACCTCCGGTTTCGGCCCGCGCTGGGGTACCTCGCACAACGGCATCGACCTGGCGGCGCCGATCGGTACACCCTTCTCTGCACCGATCGACGGAATCGTTGTTGCAGCAGGAGATTCCGGCGCGAGCGATGAGAACGGTTTCGACAACTGGATCATCGTCGACTCGGCCACCGCGGACGGGTCGACCATTTCGACGGTCTACGGGCACATGTTCCCGGACGGTGTTCTCGTCTCCGTCGGTGACGAGGTGCGCGCCGGGGATCTGATCGGTCTGGTCGGCAACGCCGGAGGTTCGACCGGACCGCACCTGCATTTCGAGGTCTGGCCCGGGGGCCGACTCGACGGTGGATCTGCGATCGACCCGATGCCGTGGCTGGCCGATGCGGCTGAACTCGACGCCCCGCAACAGCGTCCGACCTCGCCGAATGTGCAGCTGGTCGCGGCCGAGACTCCGCTCGGTGCCGGTTGCACCGGCCTGACGCGCCCCGGCGGACGCTCCCTCGCGCCGGGATCGGTCCCCGAGGAGTTCCGGGAGTGGATCGTCAAGGCGGCTCAGACCTGCGAGGCGATCGACGCTCCTTTGCTGGCCTCCCAGCTCTACGCCGAGAACCAGTTCCGCTACGGTCCCTCCTCGCCGGTGTCTCCGGCGGGGGCACGCGGACCGGGGCAGTTCATGCCCGCAACCTGGGCCTCGATCGGCCAGGACTACGACGGTGACGGCGTGGCCGACGTGAATTCCATCGGTGACTCGGTGATGGCGATGGCCGCCTACGACTGCCAGATGTGGGAGCAGACGCAGCAGTGGCTCCGCGAGGGAAAAGTCTCAGGTGACGGCACCGAGTTGATGCTCTCGGCCTACAACTGCGGGCCGGGCAACACACTCGCTTCCGGCGGGGTGTGCGGCAACGCGGAGACCACGAGCTACGTCCGCAATATCCTGGCCGGCCGCGCTGACTTCGCCGGTGTCGACCAGCCTCGGCCGCCGTCGGTGAGTGGTTCGCGGGTGGTCGATGCAGCACTTGGATGGCTGGGCACCGATTACGCCTGGGGCGGCGGGGATGCCACCGGACCGACTCGCGGCATCGCCGATGGCGGTGTCGCTGATGAGCACGGCGACCACAACAAGGTCGGCTTCGACTGCTCGGGCCTGGTCGTGTACGCGGTGGCGCAGGCGACGGACGGAAGAATCGTTCTGCCACACCAGGACTCCGCTCAGGTCAACGATCCTCGAGGGACGCCTGTAACCGAGGCGACGGACTTGCAACCCGGAGACATCGTGCAGCCCTACCCCGGCCACGTGTGGATCTGGATGGGGGACAACAAAGTTGTCGAAGCACCCCAGTCCGGAGAGAAAGTCCGGATCACCGAATGGACGCCCCCGAAACATGTCAGAGCCATCAGATTCACCTGATGCACAACGGATTTCATACGCCAGAACATCGGAAACGATGACACACCAGGAAGGAAACACCACACCGTGAGCGAAGAGTGGGACAAGGCGGAATCGGCCGTCCGCACCCTCGGATCGACCCGGACAGTCCGGGCGATGACGGCCTCGGACCTGCGGGCTTGGGCTGCGGAGAACAACCTGATGACGCGCACCCAGTGGCCGAAGATCAAGCGCGAGCTCTACAAGCAGTTCGATGTGGACTACGACGCCCTGCGAGAACGCGAGCAGCGTGAACGGGCCGAAAAGCTGGCCGCGGCCGCCGCATCGGCTCCGGTGGTGTCCTTGGCCTCGGCCGGCGACGAACGTGGCTCGTTCGCCGTCGTCGGCGATGCCGACACCAGCGATGTCGCCTGGTACGGATCGTTCCACAAGGACGATCGGATCTTCCGGCCCGGCGATCAGGACTCGGCGGATGAAGCCAGCGCCGGTAAAGCCGTGTTCCTCGCTGCGAAAGTCCGCGACCACCTTGAGGTCGAGGCGGTTCGGTTGCGTCTGCGGGTGAGCAGTGAACGCATCGACGGGGTAAAACTGGCCGATCTCGCGGCAAAAAAGCAGGTCATCCTCGATCTTGAGGTGACGCCGACCGGGAATCCGGCCGAGCAGTGGTGCCTCGAACCGGGCTACGGCGAATGGCGGGCGATCCGCCTGTCGGATCTGGTGGTGGCCGAATGATCCGCCGACTGGCACTGATCGGTGTCCTCGCCGGAGCCCTAACGGTGGCCGGATGCAGCTCCGAGACCGACCAGGACCAGAGCACTACGAACTCGTCGGCACAGCCGTCGTCGACGGAGGCATGGCCTCCCACCGTACCGGCTGCACCCACCGAGCAGTCCACCCCCGCTCCGACGGCACCGAGTGTGGACACCTCCGATCCGGGCGAGCTCGGCCGCACGGTCGTCGAGACCTGGTTCTCCTATGACACCCGTACCGACACCAATCGCAACGACGCGCCGGTGCGGGCCGCCGATCTGGGCGTGCTGACCGGCGAACTCGACGCGCAGGTCCGCGCCGATGTCCAGATCCCGGTCAAGGCCAGCGGTGAGTGGGCACAGTGGGCGTCGCAGGGCGCGACGGTCACCGCCGTGGCGGTGGAGGTCCCCAACCAGGGACAGGCCAATACCGCGACGAAGTATCACGGCATGTACGAGGTGACCAGCACGGTCACCGATTCCAGCGGCACCGAGATCGGCACAGACGTGCAGTACGTCGCCGTGGTGCTGACCGACAACGGCGACGGATGGCGCGTTTCGTCCGTCACCACCCTGTGAGGTGAGCGTGATGGCTGACATTGCTGACTACAACCACGAACCGACCATCGACCCGCGTCGGCTGCGGCTACGCCCGAACCGTCCCGCTGTCGAACCCGAACCGGCCCCGGCTCCTGAGCCTGTAACCGAGGACATCGCCGATCCGTACGGGGTCGGAGTAGATGCTCTCGCGGCCGTCAACGAGCCGATCGCGCCGACAGCAATGCCGTCCACCGGGCACGGCGCACTGTTCGACGAGGCCGCCTCACCGGCACTTTCTCAGCCTGCTCAGTGGGGTTGGCGGGGTCGGATCAATGCAGCTCTGGGAACGAAACTGGCCCCGAAGGCGGCCTCGGCAGAGACCGGCCACCGGGCGGCGGTCGAAGCGATCCAGCGAACGCTGCCGGGTTCGGGCACGGTCGCTGTGGTCAACACCAAGGGCGGAGCCGGCAAAACTCCGACGTCGATTGCGCTGGCAGCGATGCTCGGTAAGCATCGCGGCCGCGGGGTTGTGGCGGTGGATATGAGCGAGGCCGGCGGCACCCTCGGCATTCGCGCAGCGCGCACCGCACCCATCGAACGCACGGTGTGGGATGTCCTTGACAACGCATCGCGGCTGATGTCGGCCGACGTCGAGGCGGGGGAGCTGGCGGCGTATCTGCGGCTCCAGCCCACCCACGACGAGATCCTGGCCGGGGACACCGATTCTTCCTACGACGACATGCTCGGCGAGGACGAGTGCGCGGCGTTGGGCGCGGTGCTTCGTCGCCATCGCGACCTATTGATTATCGACACAGCCACCACTCCGCAGGCCGGGGCATGGCAGTGGGCGGTGCGCCACGCCGACGTGCTGGTGGTGCCGCTGCCGATGCGCCGGGACATGGCGCAGCACGCCTACGCGATGCTCGACGGCCTCCGTAAGCGGGGGTTCGAGCATCTGGTGCGCTCTGCGATCGTGCTGCTGTGCGCGACGCCGGGGTCCGATCCGAACCTCGAAACTGCGATTGTCGACGAGTTCGACTCTCTCGGTGTGCAGACCTACGTTCGGGTCCCGTTCGAGCCGGTCTTCGCCACCGGTGAGCGGATCACGCTCGAGGCGTTGTCGCAGAGTTCGATCATCGCGTGGACGAATGTCGCGGCGATGGTGACCGATGCGCTGGCCGAGGCCATCGTCGAGCGGCAGGCCGGACTCCGGCAGCAGGGGGTACCGGCTCCGGCGGTCGCCCCGGAACCGGCTCCGCCGACGTTCGCGGCGGACGTTCCGAGCTTCGTAGCGCGCCAGCCGGCCCCGGCTCCCGAGTCGGTTCCCGCAGTTGAGCCGCCCCCGGCCCCGGTAGTGGAACCCGCTGCCGCTCCTGCTGTCCGGGTGCCTGAGACGGACCCGGCCAGGGACCTGCCCCTGGACTACCGGCCCACCGCCGAGGCGGCGGAAGCGGCCCCCGAACCGGACTCCTCAAGCGAATCCGCTGCTGAGGTGCACCAACCGCCGGCCCCGGCCCGACGGCCGCAACCACCGAAGCCGTCGAGCTTCGATCCCTACGCCTGACCTTCTGTGTGAAAGGACCCCTGTGATGTCTCGCAATACCTCGATGCGGTCGCTACCTCGTAGCGTGGCCCGTGCTGCGTCCCTGCTGTCGGCCACGATCGGCACGGTGTTGCTCACCGCCGGTACCGCCTCGGCTCAGACCGACAATCCACTCGACGGAATCTCCCCTGACCTGGGGGTGTTCGGTCCTACGTTCCAGAGCACCTGGTCGCGGATTGCGGGCGGTATCTGGGGTGCGGTCCTGGCGGTATCCGCAGTCAACCTGATCATTTCGCTCTACAAGATCCGTAAGGCTCGCGCCGGGGGCTACCAGAGCGAATTGAGCGATTCGATGGATTCGGCCAAGACCGCTGGTGTGGCGTTCGGTTGCGTGGCCGGAGCCGGGATCATCGTCGGCGCCATCTTGTTCGTCGTCAACGGCTGATAGCCGATCTACCAGCACTGTTAGGAGAATCAGATGGCACCAGATTTCAGCTCGATCAAGCCGGGCTCCCAGCAATCGCCCTCGGCAACAGCAGCACCGACGCCGACATCCTCGGCGAAGACGGCAGAGACCAAAGGATGGAAGGCAGCGTTCGGCAGACTGCCCACATGGTTCAAGTACGGCCTGGTGATCCTGCTCGTGGTGACGATCCTCGGGAGCATTCTCGCGGGGTTGAGCGGCGGTAGCTCGGAGTCCGACACGGTGCGGACCGGGCACGGTCCCACCTCGATCACCAACGGTGTTCCGCATGGCTACGACCACACCGAGGCCGGAGCACAGACCGCGGCCGCCAACTTCGTGCAGGCAGTGAGCCAGATCGCCCTCGGCCGGGTGACCGCCGCCGACCTGAAAAACAACCTTGTCGGGGACGGCGCTAGCGATGCTTTGATTGCCATTGTCGAGGACAACGTCTCGCACTCCGAAAACACCGTGATGAACAACATCCCGGTCCTGGTCAACGTCACGGACTACTCGGATGACCGTGCGGTGGTGTCGGTGTGGGCAGTCTCGGCGAGCCAGAGCGATCTGAGTGGCACGGGCAAGGTCAGCGTCCTCACGGTTTGGTCCACGACCACGGTGACCTTGGAGTGGGAGAACGGGGATTGGAAGGCCGTCGATTGGGCGTTCCGGTCCGGTCCCGAGCCCGAAGAGGTCTCGTTCCCCGAAGGGGATTCCACTCTCGCCGAGTTCGGCGCGAACGGCCTCTACACCTTCTTCGTGGAGTAATCATGCGATCCCTTGTCCGTACTTTTCTTGTGGTGCTGCTGGCGGTGCTCGCGTTGGCCTCGAGTGCGATTCCCGCGTGGGCGCAGCCGCTCAGTGGCGCTGCCGAAGGGTGGCCTGCTGGGATGCCAGACGAGCTCAAGGAGTTCTTTCCCGGTCACCCGGAGTTCGAGGCGGCCGGGTGGTCGACCGATCCGGCGTGTGCGGACAAGGGTGGCGACTTCGGGCAGTACCTCGCGCAGTACCTCCGCTTCGACCAGCAAATTCTCTACTGGGCGTCCCCTGTGACGCAGCGCATCGCGCAGTACGCCGAACTGATGGGTGTTTCAGAGGACGAAGCGAAGCAAGCGGTGCTCGATGGCAAGGCTCCGACCACCTGGCCGGCATCCTTCCCCGGTGGCGATCCGGAGTTCTCGCCCTCGGCCAAGGTGTGCGCTGCGGATCTGGCGAAGTGGTCCGAACCGGGCGGGAACCACTGGGGCTTTACCTGGGCGGCAGCACCCGACGCCGGTTCGATCGCAGTGATGAAGCAACAAAAGTGGGTCGACAACCTGCCGGACGACATCTTCGAGAATCCGTGTAGCGATCACGAGATGCTTTGCAACAGGGCCTATTTCCTCGACTGCGACAAGACTTCAGGGCCGGATGAACTCGTACAGTGCCGCGCCTGGAACACGCGAGTGGGGGCGATGTTCGGCGGCGTCTGGAACTGGAAAGAGCAGAACACGGACTTCGCCGACCGGTTCCTCGATCTCGCCAGAGTCGGCGGTGTGGTCCTCAAGGCCGCCACGCCCCTTCAGATCCAGCTCGGCGTCGGCCTCGGTATGGCGGCCGTCGACAAGGCCAGTGATGTAGTCGCGTTCATCGCGGATCCGGGCAGCGTAATCGACGACTGGGCCAACAGCACCAAGGAAAGCGCGGTATCGCTGACCACCTCGGTCCTTGAGGGCTTGGCGAACATCCACGAGTTCAACCCGCGGGATGAAAGTTTCCTGCGGTGGTACGCGGTCAGTTGCGGAATCGGGGTGTTCGTCATGTCGATCACCGCACTGTTCACGATCTACCGAACCTCCGCACAGAAATCGACACGAATGGAACTGGCGCACAGCCTGATCGGATACGCCCCGTTGGGTGTGCTGTCGATGATGTTCGCCCCGGCCGCCGCCGAAATGCTGGTCCAGCTCTCGCACGCACTGACCACCTCCCTGTCCGGACTGCTCAAGCAGGACTTGGAGCAGGCGGTGGTGTCGGTATCGGCAATGCTCGGAGGCATCACGAGCGACACCGTCGTCGGTGGCTCTCTGACCGGCATCGTGTTCTTCGGGTTGTTGTTTCTCGGGTCGCTGGCGTTGTTCTTCGGCATGTTGATGCACGCCGCTGCCTTGCCGATCCTCGCCGGCCTGACAGGTGTCGCGTTCGGATTGTGGGTGCATCCGAACCTGCGGAAGAAGGCGATGCGCCCGATCTTCGTATTCATCTCGATCGTGTTTTCCAAGCCGGTGATCTTCCTCGGTCTGGGGTTCTTGGCCACGGTGCTGATCGACAGCAGCGCCAGGGCTTACGTCGACGGTGACCTCGCATCGCTTGGTGCCTTGGCGATGTCGGCGGTGTGCATCGGACTGGTCGGGCTCGCTCCGTGGTCGCTGCTCAAGTACGCCCCGTTCATGCCGTCCAGTGAAGATTCGGAAGGCTTCGGAGATACCGGATCGGCGACCGGACAAGGGCTTGGCGGCACTTTGCAGACCGCGCAGATGGCGATGATGGCCCGCGGCGGTGGTGGCGGGGGTGAGGTCGCTGCGGCCCGCTCCGCAGGGGCGGCACACGCCCATCCTGTCGGCGGGGGCGTTGGTGGGGGAGTGGCTTCCACCTCGAACGGGTCGACGTCCCATAGTTCCGCCGGGTCGACCGCCCACCAGCATTCGGGTGTTACCGCAGGTCATAGCGGTGGTGGGCACGGTGGGGCGAGCACTCGCAAACTCATGGGGGCAGCCAAGGGCGTCTCCGGCACGGCCGCCTCGGCCGGGGTTGGTGCGGTGGTAGTAGCCGGAACGGTCGGCGGTGCAGCACTGAACAAGGCGGCGCAGGCAGCGCAGAGCGCTCCCGAGCGAGCCGACAACATGGGAGATCAGTGATGAGTGACAGTGAGCAGCGCACCTCGATCCTCGGCTCGGAAATCGCTCGCCGAGGACTGATACCCGTTCCCGAACCGGTGCTGTTCGCCTATTCAGCGGCGCTAATGGTCTCGATGTTCCTGTTCGTCTTCTTCGGATCGACGATCTGGACACTCGCCGGTGTCCTCGCGGTGGTGGGCGGCACGCTGTGGGCGACGACCGACATCAACGGTCGCCGGTCTTGGGCGGGGGAGAAGCTACACCGGATCCGGGATCGGCGGCGGCGAAAGCACGGTGAACACGTCTATCGGGCACCCGGTGATGAGTTGTACGGGGTGCTCGGAGCCGATCCGGGCTGGGAGTTCCCGGTGCCGCTCGGGGATGTCGCTCCGCTGGATCTGACCGATACAGGTCTCGATGACATGTTCATCCTCGAGCACCGGACGCCTGGTGACAACAACTACTACTCGGTGGTGCTGTCGATTCAAGGGCTCGCCGAAGGACTGCGCGGTGCGGAGGAATGGGCGGTGACCTCGCAGGCGTTCTCGCGCACGCTGGCTTCATTCGCGCGCCGATCCTCGCTGCTTCGAGGGCTGGAGATGGTGCATCGCTCGGTGCCGGCCGATCTGACTCCGCACGTGGCGTGGATGGAATCGGTGGTGCGTGCGAATCCTCATGCACACCGGGTGATGCCTGCGGTCGAGTCCTACGGCCAGCTCATCGACGGTCTGGCCCCGGAGTCGGAAGAGCATCGTTGCTGCGCCACGCTGATCTTCCCGAAGTCGGTCGAGTTGCTGTCGGCGGCCGGAGCGGTCGCCAAGCGTAAGGGCGTAGAGGTGAGGGCCGGTATCGGCCAGGTCATCGTCGAGGAGACCATGCGGGCGGTCGGGGCGCTGACCTCGGCTCGTCTCGGGCAGGTGCAAGTGCTCGGCCAACAGCGTGCCTGTGCGGTGTTCCGCTCGATGCTCGATCCGTCCTATGCGCTCGATGCCCATCGTGGCGCGAACTGGGGCAACTGCTGGCCGTCGTATGTCGGCGGAGACCTGTCGACACGGGTGTCCGACCGATGGGATACCCGAGTCGGGTTGATCCGGCCCGGTTCGATCGAACCGATCCCGCTGCACGCTGAATGGCTCTCGCCGCTGTTGACCGGCGTCGACCCGGACCCCGGCGATCCTGTTGAGGGGATTCCGGCCCAGCCAACAATCCGCACGGTGAAGGTGCGGATGGATTTCGTCGATGCAGTCAAAGCGCGCCAGGTGGCACGCAAGGACGCGACCGAGGATGCAGCACGCCAGTACAAAGAGCGAAAGAAGGGCCAGGTCACCGACGGTGCATCGGAGGTCATGGCGTCGGCATCACTGCGTCGCCGCGAAGACCTCAAGCCGGGATCGGGACACCACGGGGTGATCTGGTCGATGGCAGTGTCGGTCACCGCACCGGATGAGGATGCGGTGATGCGAGCGTGTGCGCGGCTCGAGCAGGCCGCCGACCAAGCCGCCATCAAAGAGTTCACCTGGTTCGACGACAGCCACGATGTCGCGCAATTCCTCACTCTGCCGCTCGGCCGCGGACTCGCGGCCACCAAGTACACCCGGGCCAAGGGGGTCTGATGCCGTCACTACTGAACTGCAAAAAGGACGCTGCGCCTGCGCCGACCGCTCCGGAGGTAGATCAGGCGGACACGCCGGTGGTTCCTCGTCGGCGTCCACCGAAGCGCAACAAGTGGCTCGACCGGTGGGGATGGTACGAACCGCGCCCGGAAGGAGTGTGGTCGACGACTCGCCAGGCCGAAGCACTGAATCTGGCGACCACCCGCAAGAACGTGCGGCACGAAGGACTCGTGTCGGGGCGGAACCTGATGTCGAATGCGCTGGTCATCACCGATCCGTTCGCGTTGTACGGAAGTGAGATCGAGAACATCAACGTCGCGGTGGTCGGTGACATCGGCAAGGCGAAGTCCTCACTGATCAAGACCACCCTGGGACTGCGGCAGATCGCGGCCGGCCGTCAGGTCGTGGTGATCGACAAGAAGCGTCAGGGTGATCGCGGTGGTGAGTACACCGAGCTCGCCAAGTCGCTGGGGGTGCCGTCGATCAGGTTCAAGACCGGCGGTGACGGTGCGCGGTTGAACATCATGGACCCGGCGATTTCGTCGTCGGTGACCACTTCTGGTGGCATCGTGCCGGCCGGTCAAGAAGTGCTGATTGCCGCGGTACTCGAGGACACCATGCAGCGGACGTTGGTGCAGACGGAGATCGCGGCGCTGAACCTGGCGCTGAGACTGGTCAACGAACGTGCCCGCAGCGAGGGCACCGAGCCGATCCTGCGTGATGTCGCCGATCTGCTGCTATCCACGCCGGAGGAAGCGACAGTCACCTTCGGCGAGGTGTGGGAGAAGGAAGCGTGCCGGTGGGGTCGTGATCCGGGCTTGGCGCTGCGGCAGCTCTGCGAAGGAGATCTGCGAGGGTTGGTCGATCAGCCGACCTCGGCCGATGTCCGTCATGCGCTCGACCATCCGCTCGTGCACTTCGACGTCTCCGAACTGCCCAACAAGGGACCGGCGCTGCGGGTGGTGATGACGGTCATCAATACGTGGCTGTCGAATGTTCTCGCCGCTCGCGCATCCGAGCACAAGCAGACCATTCTCATCGTCGAGGAAGGCTGGCACATCGCGGAAGGCTCGACCGGGCGGGTTTTCCGCGACAATATGAAGCTCTCTCGCGGCCTGGGCCTGTCCACGGTCTCGGCGTTCCACCATATCGCCGATCTACCTGCGGATTCTCCGGCCAGGGCGTTGATGCAGGAAGCTGGGATCGTGTTCCTGTATGGACAGGATCGGGTGGACGATGCCGAGCAGACGGTTCGCATGTACCACCTGCCCGAATACTGCGTCGATCTGCTGATGTCGATGCACAAGGGGCAGTGTCTCGTGGTGATGGGCAAGTCCGATCCGGTGCTGATGAAGCACGAGCGGTCCCCGCTCGAGATCACCCTCACCGACACTGATGAGGTCATTCGGGGGGAGGCGAGCACGCTGGTCGGGCAGACCCGGCTCCCGGACACTCTCGATGCCGAGGAATTGGCCGAGCTGGTGGGGGCGGTGCAGTGAACGAGCGGGGTCAGCAGCGGCCGACACAGCCGGTGATTCCGGTCGGCACCGGCCTGGTGGTCGTGGTGATCGGCGGGGGCCTGTGGACGGGGTACGCCGGGGGCGCGGTTGCCGGCCTGGTGACCGGGGCGGGGCCGGTGTTCCCGGAAGGGCTGTACGGCACGTTGTCGGTGTTGCGGGCGTTGGTGCTCACGCCGGGCGATCCGACGGTGGGCTGGCCCGAGGACTCGCGGCCGGGCTCGGCGGTCGCGGTGTGGGTGTGCCTGATCGCAGCGATGCTGGTCTATATCGCCGTCGTGCTCGTGATCGACGGGAAGGTTTCGGCACATCAGCGCGCTAAGCGCACGCGCCAGGAAGGGTTTGCGGACCGGGCGGAGCTGCGGCGGCGCGGCCTCGATCGCAGGAGCGCGGTGAAAGCCGCGAAGACGAATCGGGCGAGCTTGGGTGATACTCCGGCCCGCAAGATCGACGCGCATCAGGTGGCGACCCGGATCGGCACACTCTACGGCGAGCATGGCAAAGATGCCGAGGTGTTCGTCCAGTACCGGGACGGCACGCTGGTCGAGGGCCCGACCGGTTCGGGCAAGAGCTGGCGGTTGGCTTGGCAGCGGATCGTCGAGTCGGTCGGGTTCGTGCTGGCCACGACCACCAAACCTGATCTGCTGTGGTCGACGGTGGGGCAACGGTTGGCCTCCGGCCCGGTCGAGGTGTTCGACCCCGAGGGCATCACGCGGTGGCCGACGCCGATGCGGTGGTCCCTGCTGGCCGGCTGCGATGACCCGGACACGGCGATCCGGCGTGCCGATGCGCTGGTGCAGGCTGTTCCCCTCGGCGATACCAAGAACAGTGGGTACTTCTCGACAAATGCAGCGAAGTACCTGCGGTGCTGTCTGTATGCGGCCGCGGTGTCCGGTGGGGATGTGACCACCTTCTATCGCTGGGCGATGCAGCGGCAGGTGCCGAAGGTCAAGGAGATTCTGGACCGGGACCTGCCGACGTGGAGCGTGGAGTATTCGCAGCTCGGCGGCTCGGGATCGGATTCGGTCGACGATGTGATGTCGACGGTCTCGACGCTGCTCGATCCCCTCGCCTCACCGAAGCTGATGGCGGCAGTCAACGTCACCGCCGACGAGTCGGTGAACCTCGCGCAACTTATCCGCGACGGCGGGACGCTGTATCTGATCTCCGAAGGCTCCTACGGCTCGAGTGCACCGATCGTCACGGCGTTGGCGGCGGAAGCGTATTACCTGGCCAAAGAGATTTCGCGGGAGTACCCGGAGGAGAGAATCGACCCTCCGGTGCGGTTCGTTCTCGATGAGGTCAACAATGTCGCGCCCATCCCGGATCTGCCCGACAAAGTCTCCGACAGCGCCGGGCGAGGGATCTCGATCTGGGCGTTCTGCCACGGTCAGGAGCAGAACATCCGGCGATGGGGTCCGAGCGCGGGGAAGATGTTCACGACGAACTCGCCGGTGCGAATCATCCTGCCCGGCCTCGGTGATGTGAACGAACTCGAGCAGATCTCCCGATTGACCGGTGAGCGCGAAGAGTGGTGGTCTCCGACGCAGGCTCCTCGGCAGGCGAAGGGGATGACCGCCCCGGAGATTCGCGGAATGCCTGCTGACCAGGCATTGATGATCTACCGGGGTGCGGCTCCGGCGCGGGTTCATCTCCCGCTGGTGTGGGACATTCCGCACTGGAAAAAGCGGGTGCTCGACTCTCAACAGGTCTACAACTGGGTCTGCGAGACGGGGGAGCTGCCCGATTGGGCCTGGTCCCGCACGGGCGGGGACGTGGTGCTCGGATGAGCGGGTACACACCGGGCCGGCTGTCGTGGCGACATCTCGACCAGGAACAAGCACAACAGTTGTGGGACGAGTTGATCGACTGGGTGGAGTGGTTTCGCGGCTGCTACCGGCTCACCGATCGGATCAAGGGCTGCTGGTATCGGCACCCGAAGATGGTCGAGGAACTGACGGCGGCGATGTCGGCGCACAAGGTTGCCTACGAACAGCTCGGCGACGGTCAGGTGCATTCGTGGTCGCCGGGAAGCTGGCACTACCAGGTCTATCAACCACTTCTGCAACGGCTGGCGGCCAACTCCGACGAGTTCGGCGACTGTATCGACGGGCGCTGCGAACCCCCGACCGTGCAGGTCACGCTGCTCAACGGGGTGCGGGAGTGGATCGCGGCCGACATCGCGGCGCGACCAACCCCGATCGCGGCGGCGGTCGCCACCACCGGATCGCTCCCGGACTCGGGCCACGGAGCGGGGCCAGCGGTGATCGACGCTGCGCGGATGGTCGATCTGATCGACTCGGGAGATGCCGAACCGATTGAGGCTGACGACGAGTTCGGGCCGGTCTCGTATGACGGCCACGTTTGGGAGTGGTCCGACGACACGGAGGGATACGTACGGACCTAGAGACTGCCGAGGAACACCAATGCCGGACTCACCACCTGGCCTTCCTCGGTGTGGTGGTCGGCCACGACAGTGCCCGCCTAGGCGTCATGGCCGGCCACCACGATCTATCGATCGCAACGCTCCACCGGAGAACTTCCGAATACATTGCTCGTGCTCTGACGCCACAGCTTTCTTGCGAGAATGCAGACTGTCGGCTTATCTATCCAGGTGAAAAACTTGATCGAGAAGCCGATCAATTGGTTCAAGAAGCCGACCATGGAGCAGTACGCATGGGCGGCTGGACTCTGCTTCGTTGCCACCGTCCTGATCGTGCTGTTTATCGCTTCGGGACCAGCGTCTTTTGGCGAATGGGTGACGCGAGTAGTCGCTATCGCCTCTGTTGCGGTGTCGATTCTGACCCGCCGACAGTCGAAGCGTTCGGCTGATGCTGCTGAGCAGAATGCTGCTCTTGCCTCAGCAGAGGAGCGGCGGCGTCGGCACAAGTTGGTTCTAGAACCTCATCCCATCCCATACCGGCATGTACTCCGCAATGCCGGAACCGTGACAGCTACAAACGTGAACATCGCCAATAGGGGCGACTTCGCGCATGCCGAGTTCGTAGGAGCAGATGGTCCTGTCACCATCCCGGCTGGGCAGTCATACCCGGTCGATCTGGTCACCTCTTGGGGGGGCGTGGGTACACGTGCTGCCTTCGAGTGGATCCCTGAAGGCGAGAGCGGGAAAAAGACGTGGACGGAAGCGCTTTATCCCTCTGCCTCTGAAATCGCGGACCGCGGGAAGGATCAGGAATACAAGGACGCTCGCGAGGCCAGGGAGAAAGATCTTGATCGGGAAACCCGGCGCGAGCTCCGTTCACTGATTCTTCAGCTTGGTGACGCTTATGCACAGTACAAAGCGAACCCGGACACGCCGGGAAATCGTCTTCGCGTTCAGCTTCTTACTGCTGCGTTACCGCCAGGGATTGCCCGCGAGATTGGGTATGAAGTCGATGTCCCGCGGGATGTGTGGGGAGAGAATGAGCACCCTTTTCTGCAGCATATCGACACGACTGACGCGCATCTCATCGAAGATGTCCTACCGGAGCTAGAGCTGGTCTGGAACATGCGCCAAGTGGAAGGGACCGAGGTGTACGGTCCGACTGAAGCTCCAGGACCGAATAGCGAACCGAGGATTTGGTGGGCTGTTCAAGGCTATGTTTCGCGAATCAAGGACAGACAAGCCGGAGTCCGGCACTATCGCGATTCGCCGCGAGATCAACAGTCCAAGGCCAAGGCAATGGCGCACATGCAGGGCATTAAACCCGGACTGAAAGCTGAAGTTTCGACGGAGGCCGGCACAATTACTGAATCTCAATCCGACGGTGAAAACGTGTGACGTCAATTCAACGCTAGAGGCGCCACTGCCTGCTGCGCTCGAACTCGGAACGAGGCTGCGGATCGCGTTCGATACGACTGTGCTGGAGCTGACGTTGCTGTTCGTGTAGCTGTTCGCGCTGACGGTGGACGTGGTTCCAGTCGAGTGCGGCTCGACGATCCTTCGGCCGGCCTCCAACGAGGGTGTCCTCGTCGGTGATGTGGTGGGTGCTGCGGTAGGCCGCCGCGTCCGCTCCGGCGCCCCGCCACAGAGCAGCGTGTTCGGGATTCTCGGGGCAGGCACCGAGGCTTGAGTGCGCCCAGGTCGGTGCGGTGTCGTCGGTGAGCTGGTCGCGGTAGTCGCGGTGCATCTCGGCTATGGCCTGGTAGTCCTCGCGGATCGTGGCGGCGAGTTCGGGGTCGATGGTGTCGGCGTCGGACACTGGCGCGACGACCCATTCGGGTGCGTCGGGGTTCGTGAAGTCTCGGCCCTCGGCGGCGATGCGGTCGAGTTCGGCGAGCAGCGTGGTCGCTGGGGCGGTGGCTCCGGCCCGCTCTGCCAGATCGGCCACGACCTCCTCAATGCTCGCTCCGCTGAGGCGGTGGAGATGTTCGATGCGTCCGGCGATGTCCTGGGCGCGTTCGTCGTCGGTCTGCAACGCGAGCGTGGGCAGGTGCTCGGCGATGGTCTCTTCGTGCTCGGTGAGCCATGCGGTGTTGCGGCGGGCGATCAGCTTGGTCAGGGGCTTGGCCATGTCGGAGCGCAGCGCGGCCGCGGTGGTGTCGACGCCGTTTTCGGCCAGGCGTTCGTGGTGCCAGGTGAGCAGGTTGATCGGGTCGACGCCGGCTTGGGCGGCGCGGGGGAGCTGGCGGGCGAGCAGTCGCGCGGAGGATTCTTCGGCGATGCGGGCACCGAGTTCTTCTCCGAGTGCAGCGGTGGCGAGGGTGCGAACTCTCTCTGTTTCGAGCAGTGCGGAGGTGTCGCGGTAGCGGCGGGTGACCTCGCCGATGCCGGTGTCTGCGGCCGCGGCGCGGTCGGTGGTCTCGGTGTAGCGGCGGGCGCATTCGACCGCGAAGTCGTGCATGTCCGCGTCGGTGTGGAGTGGGTCGCGGATCGGTAGCGGCGGCAATGTCGGGGGTTCGGTGAACTGGCCGACGATGGCGCGGGTGCGGTGGGCAAGGACCGCTCCGATGTCTATCGCTCCGGCGAGGGGGCCTTCGGCGAGGGCGCGTCCGAGGAGCGTGCGGGTGCTGTAGCCGTGGTCATGGGCATCGGCGAGGATCTGGCGAAGCTGTGCCCATCCTTCGGTGCCTTCGATGGTGGCGGCGATGTGTTCGGGGAGGGTGCGGCGCATCTCGGTCTCGAGTGCGTCGTCGCGGAGGCGGCGTTGGGCGGCCAGATATGCCTCGCGCAGCCGCTCCGGGTCGGTGGCGTGGGCGGCTTGTTCGGCGAGTTCTTCAGTGGCGGTGCGGTGGCCGTTGTCGGTGGCGACGACGGTTTCGAGGATCATCCGGCCGGTGGAGACGTTCTTGTCTTCGAGGTGCGGACGCTCGGTGTCGAGGTTGACGGGCACGTCGACCGGGACGTAGATCCGGTTGTCGGTGCGGGCGCGGGTGACGGCCACATACAGCCCGGAGCGGTTCATGTCGGGGGTGATGATGGCGTGGGCGGTGTCGACGGTGACGCCCTGGGCGCGGTGCACGGTGGAGGCGTAGCCGAGTTGCACGTGGGTGCTGATGTAGTCGGCCGGCAGGGTGATGACGCCGCCGTGTTCGAGGTGCCGGACGGTCAGTGCGCCGCGTTCGGAGACGACATCGAGCACTTCCCATAGGTCGCCGTTTCGCACGAACGCTCCGGCTTTCTTTCCGCCGGAGGGGTTCAGATCGCGGCGGTTGCTGCGGGTGAGCACGATGTCGCCGCGGCCTGCGGTGAGTTCGTCGGCGAGGGCGACGGTGGTGGATTCGTCGCTGGTTCCGTCGTGGCGGCGCACGGCCTGGACTTGGATGTTCGCTGCCGTGACGTCCTCGCGGGTGGGCAGCATGACGATGGATTCTTTGCCGTCGGCGAGGTCGTGGAGGTAGTTCTCGACGGCCTGGCCGATCATTTCTTCGCGCGTTCCTTCGCGCACGAGATCGCGTTCGTAGATCAGGTCCAGGCCGGTGGAGTCACCGGATCGCAGCAGCATCGAGTTTTCGGCTTGGGCGGTGTCGTTGCCGAATCGGACCACGGTGTCGAGTTCGGGAGCGTCGGTGTTCTGCGCCAGATAGCGCAGCATTCCGCCGGTTTCCACAGCGTCGAGCTGGGCCGGGTCACCGAGCAGGCGGACGACTGCGCCACGTTCCTTGGCGATCTCGACGACGGCGGCGAGGTCGAGGGTGGAGGCAAGGGATGCTTCGTCGACGAGCAGCATCGTGCCCGGTGCGATGTCGATGCCGGCCGGAAGTGCGCCGGGGCGACTGCCGACGAGACCACGCCAGGGGTAGGTCAGGGAGGCCAGGGTCAGGCCGGTGACGCCGACTTCTTCGCCGAGTGTTTCGGCGGCGACCGCGGAGGGTGCGAGGGCTATGACGCCCCGGCCTTCGTTCTGCCATGCCTGCACGACGGCTTTCATGCTGGTGGTCTTGCCGGTTCCTGCGGGTCCGACACCGACGGCCAGCAGTGCCCCGGATTGCAGGAAGTGCTCGGTCAAGGTGCGCTGGCCGGCGTTGAGGTTGCGCCCGGTTTCGGCGCGCATCGTCTCGTACACCTCGTGGATCGAGGCGGTGCGAGCGGTGAAGACGGTGGGTTCGCTGGTGGCCGATACCAGCATCGTTTCGGCGTCGAGGATGCGCTGGGAGCTGTGTTTGTGGCTGCCGTGGTGGGACAGAACGAAGTCGCCGTTACGTCGGCGCAGACGCCTCGGGATCGCGGGCAGCTCCACGCGTGGGGTGGTGACCGACAACTCCACGACCCGGCTGGTGAGTCGATCGACTGCCGTCCGGTAGGTGTCGAGGTCGGGGAAAGTCTCACCGCCGAGGTGGGCCTGGACTGCGGAGACGATGTGTGGCAGTTGCCAGCGCGAGCGCTTGGACTCGAGCTTGGTGATCACGGCTCGGGCGTCGTCGTCGAGGCTGCGGCGCTGTGGCCTCGGGGCGTGATCAGCGGCGAAGGCGTCGCGGACGAGCTGGTCGACGGCCTCGTTGCCGCCGAGGATTTCGGCGGCCTTCTCGCGCCATTCTGCGCGCATCTCGGCGAGTGATTTCGCGTCGGCCTTGCCTTCGCGGGTGTCGAGGGTTGCTTGTTGATAGAGCTGATACATCGTCTTGGCGTCAGGCATCCGCTGGTACTTGGTGCGGTACTCGGCCACGAGTTCGTCGCGGCGGGCCTCGATTGCGCTGCGGCGGGGGCTGAACATCTCGAGCATGTCGCGGGGAATGGCGGCCAGTTCGACCACGGGTTGCTTGCCCTGCTCGATCTCGCGGTGGGTCAGCTCGAGGCCGAGTTCGGTGCTCAGGCGCTGCATCACTTCGGCGTTGAATCGCTGCGAGGCGGCGACGGCGAAGCGGAACATGGTCGATCCGTCGACGGCTCGCCACTTGCCGTCTTCGGCGGCCTGGGTCTTGATCGACACGACGGCGTGGGTGTGCAGATTGGGGTCCCCGCAGCGGGAATCGAAGTGTTTGTAGAGGGTCGCGACGAAACCGTTGGTGTCGATCTGTTCCTCGCCGTTGCGGCCAACGCGAGTGAAGCAGGCGTTCTCTTCGAGCCACCGGAGGGTGTCTTTCACCGTGGCATCGACGATGCGCTCGATCTCGATGCGCGTCTCGTTCGGTGCCAGTGCCCACAGGCTCGACACGCTTTTGGGCGGTGTGAAAACCAGGTCGTGGCCGGCTACCGGGTGGCGGACTTTGCCCTTCTCGTGGGCGATCCAGTTCCGCAATTCTGCCTCGTTCGTGACCGGACGTCCGTGCTTTTCCTGAAACATTCCTCCGGCGATGCGGTCGAGGATCGCAGCGGATTCGTCCGGGCTCGGGGCGTGTCCGTGGGTGTCGGTGTACTCGGCGATTTCGGCCGTGTGTCGGTCGAACAGCTCGACGTTGTTCTTGAAAGTCGGGAACTTGCGTCCGAGTCGGGCGAGCCTGATTGCGTCCTCGGAGGGGACGCCCCGGTCGATGAGTTCGGCGATCAGGGCGTCGGCGTTCGGGTGGAGTCCTTCGCCGAACAGGGCCTTCATTTGCGCTTCGGTGACGACATCTCCGGCGGAGATTCGGTCGGCGTTCTCGGTGTGGATGTCGTCGAGAAGGTCGTTCAAACCGTCGACGCCGGAGCCGAACCATTCGCCGGGCGGTGTGCCGTGTGCGGTGTAGTAATCGGTCAGTTCTGCTCCACGTTCACGCTCGCGGTCGGCTGTGGCGACCTGACGTGTCAGGTATTCGTAGCCGTCCGCTGCGTGCAGGACGTGGAGGGTCATCACGGGCTCGATCGTAGAGGTTCGAACGCGCGGGTTGGGAGCTGGATTCCCGAATGTCAGTAAAACTGCAAGAGGTGTGTCCCCTTTCTTCTGTTGCTGGCGCCCGGATGCGGTGCGATGTAGATCGGTGTGGCCGGCGGTCGCAGACCGCTCCGACGGAGTGACGGGTTGGGTCGGGCTGCTGGTTTAGACTCGGCGTGAGGTGTTTTAGAAGGGAAGGGTGTCGCAGTGAGTGGTTCGGGGGATGCGGTGCACAACGAGACCAAGGTGATCTCGGCACGCAGTCAGGCACGGTCGAAGCTGTCGGAACGGCGCGCTGAATTGCTCAAGCGGATCAGCGACAACCAACGCGACCTCGAGCGCGCGTTGGCGTCGCTGGAGAAGGTGGACAAGGCCGCTGTTCGTCGTGATGCAGCGATCGCCAAGGCGAACGAGGAGTTCGAAAAGAAGAAGGCTGCGGCCGAACTCGCGGCGGGCAGGTCGCTGGCGCAGGTTGCTGGACGTGGCGAGACCGCGACCTCGATCTCCGAACTCGTCGATCTGGACGTGGCGATGGTGCGCCGGTTGGTGAAGCTGGCCGAAGAGAACAACGACTCGACGCCTCCCGCACAAGGATCGAGCGAGGGCGGCAGTGAGGCGAACGAACCGACGCCCGAGGTGCCTGTAGCTGCTTCCGGCTCCTGATCGGGCAGCAAGCAACGGCGCAAGGTCAGAGACGGAGCCACTGTGCGGTGGGATCCAGGAGACGAGATCGAACGGACTCGCTTCTTCCAACGCGTGGTGTACGGACCGGACTTGGATTCCTGTCACTCTGGGTCGGTGCACTCGGTGATGACAGCTACGGACGGTTCTGGATAGCTCGAGACGGTCATCAGATCGTGGTGCGACCGCACCGTTAGGCGCTCGCTGTGGAGCTGGAACGTGGCCTCGACGACAACGAAGTGGCGATGCACCGGCGTTGTGACAACCCGCTGTGCGTCAACACGGGCGACGGTGATGCCTTCGCTGCCCATGTGGTGCTCGCGTCGGCCGCTGAGAACATGGCGGACATGGGGCGTAAGGGGCGCGGCGGGGGGCGGCGGTTGTGGTTCGGCGCCGACCGTGCCGGATGTGCTCGACGCTCACGAGCGGTGCGCGAGGCCGGTCTTGCGATATGGCTGGGATCAGCACGCGATCGAGACAGCCCTGTACGACGGGGCGCAAGGAACGCTGTGGTAGTTGGCAGGCGATCGTCTTCTGATGTGTCGAGGCGGTTGGTTCGGCCACGGTGAATATTCGATGATGGGAGTTGACCGTTGCACGCGAGTCGGGGCGGTTTCGGAGACGTTAGGGGTTCTTATGCAGCGCAGTGAAGCGGAAGTGGCCTTGCTCGGTGCCGTGCTTGAGGTGATGCCGATTTCGGACCTGGCCCTCGATGCGGCGGTCGCCGGCATACCGGTGTTGGACGTACCCCGCACTCGCGGCATCGACATCTGCTTCTCGGATAAGCCGGACATTCTCTGACGGCTCGCCTGAATCGCACCGTGACGATGCACGGTGGTCGCACTGCGGTTAGGTGTTGTCCCGGCACGGTGGCGCGGATCCGTGCGCGAGCTGCGGGACAAGCCGGGCGAAGGGGCTCGATGCCCTGAGCTCGGCCCTGCGCGCTGCGGAAGGTGCGGGCGGGTTCGTTAGTGAGTTGGAGATAGGGCGAGGCCCCGCACCGGTCGGTGCGGGGCCTCGTGGTGTGTTTGTCAGTCCTCGGGGCTGAATCCGAATTCGGGGAGGACGTTTCGACCGGCCTCGAGGACTTCTTGCACTCCCTTGGCGTGCAAGCCGTGGTCGACGACTTGGCGGATGAGAAGCGCGAGCTTGGGGATCTGAGTCTCGTGGGCTACTCCGTTCTCGATGGCGTCGAGGGCGACGGCGGCGCGGACTCCGTAGCCGTGTGCGTAGGCGACGGCGGCAAGGACGGACAGGATCGTAAAGCGGGCGTAGCCGGAGGTCTTGCGGGCGGCGTCGGTCAGGATGGCGACGGCGGCGACGTTGCGGGAGAAGTACAGGGCCACGTCGCGGGCACGGGGGTTGTCGGTGAGGGTGATCGCGACGGCGACGGCTTCGGGATAGGTCAGCTCGCGGGGCGCTTCGATGGCGTCACGCAGTGTCTCGAGGTTCGCGGCGTCGGTGATCTCGGGAGCCTGGGCGCGGGCCTGGCGCGCGTCCCACTGGCGCTCGAACAACACTCCGAGGTCTTCGGCGGGTGCGAGTTCGGCGGCGAGCGCGTCGCGGCTGGGGGCAATGGGGGCGCGGCCGTCGATGACTCCGAGGACAGCAACGGTGCTCGCGAGGATGTCGCCGAGTTCGCCGGATTCGGCGCTGGGGAAGTTGAAGAAGGTCTCACCGGCGGTGTACTCGGGCAGGACGGCGGCGATGGGCACGGCCAGACCGAGCGTGTAGGCGTGGCGGGGGGCGGCGAGAAGGGGTTCCTCTGCGGTGTCGCCGTTGGGGTGGATGCTGACGAGCGCGGCGATGGTGGCGTTGAAGTCGGCGGACTCGGCGGCGGCCATGAGCTTGTCGAGAGCGACAACGGCGGTGGCGTTGTCGTGGTCGAGGCGGGCGAAGGGGCCGGTCGTTCCCTGAGGATCGAACAGGGCAATGACGAGGGATTCGTTCGGGACCATGCCGAGGAAGGCGGGGATGCCTTCGATGAACTGGGCGGTGTTGAGGCGGGTAACGGGGCCGTTCTCGTTGTTGTTCATGCCTCTAGTTTACATCTTTTTTGATGATTTTTCGATGTTTTATTGGTGCTTTGTCGGTGCTTTTCTGGTGATGCTGGTCACACGTTTTTAGGCTTTGACCTGCGGTTTTGCGGGTGTATCGGGGTGGTCCGGTGGCGGTGGTGGAGCGGGTACCTCGGTCGGTCGGTGCTGCCCTGGTGAACCGGGCGCGGTGACTGCCGGGCAAGGGCGGGTTTTCCCTTGCCCGGTGGTCGGCGGGTCCGGTAGGGCCGTGTGTGGCGACCGGGCGCGGTGCACGCGGAGCAGCGGGAACCTTGGGAGGGAGGGACAGGGGTCCGGGGGCGGAGCCCCCGGGGATCGGTAGAGCCGATGCTCACCGCAGACGAGCCGGGGCACCCTCCTGGCCAGGGCGAGGGGCACCGTCCGCCGGCCGCGGGAGCATACGTTTACCGACCCCGAGACCAACGAGGCAAAGATCCGACTGCCACACCGACCCTCGACACGGCTCGACCGGGCGAAGGTATCGCAGACGCCATGGGCATCGCCGCGAGTTTCGGCGCCGGATTGCTCGAAGCCAACCGCACCGGCGGCACGGTCAAGCGCGCGCACTGCGGATGGGCGGCACATTCCGGTGTCACCTCGGCAGAATTTGCTCGCGCCGGCCTCACCGGACCGCCCACCGTGATCGAAGGACGTTTCGGTTTCCTGCACGCCTTCTGCGGCGATCGGGCCGACACCGCGAAGGTCCTGGATGGACTGGGCAAACGCTGGGAACTGCCGGGTATCTTCTTCAAGCCGTATCCGTGCAACCACTTCACCCACGCCGGGATCGACGCTGCACGCACGCTCGTCCGCCAGGGGCTCGACCCCGCCCACATCGCGGAGATCGAACTCGGTGTTCCGAAACCGGTCCTGCGCACCATCGCCGAACCTCCCGCCTCGAAAGCGGCCCCCGAATCCGGATATCATGCAGCGTTCTCGGGTCCGTTCACCGTCGCACGAGCGCTGCTCGGTGGATCGGGACTCGGAGTGGGACATGCCGATTTCACCGACGAGGCCGCGAAGGATCCACGCACGCTCGAACTCGCGGGTCTGGTCACCAGCCGCAGCGACGACCGGTGCGACGAGATCTACCCCTATCAGTTCCCGGCAGTGCTGCGGGTACGCACTCGCGATGGTGTCTGGCACGAGGCTCGGGTCGACCACAATCGTGGTGGTCCGGTGAATCCGCTTTCCGACGAGGAACTCACGATGAAGTTCGATCTCAACGTCGAGAACAGGCTGTCGCCGGAGCGTGCAGCAGCGGTGGTCCGAGCTGCACTGGGGCTGCACACCGCAGATTCCCTGGAGGCCCTGATGGTGACCGTGCGCGGCTGATCGGGAACCGGGGCGCACCACTCTGCCTCGACGGGTCTCTGCCCCCTCCGATGGCGGCTCACCGCGTGATGTGTAGCGGCGGTCTCCGGGTATGCCAGTCCGTTGTGCTCTGAAAGTCTTCACCGATCTCGAAGAGCAGCAATTCGTGGTGGGCGGCCGCCGTCAGTTGAGCGCCGATCGGCATCCCCGAACGAGGATGGAATCCGACCGGGAGTGCGAGCGTGGGTCCGTCGTGGAGGGACCAGGGATAACTGAACTGTCCGAGGCGGCGTGAGCGTGCGACGACATCGTCGCCACCGGCGATGCGAGGCACATCGACCGGCATGGTCGGGGTCAGTACGGCGTCGACGGTCGTGAACAGTGCACGGAGTCCGCGACGGAACTCCGCTGCGCCGGTTATCGCTGCTGTTCTCTCGGAGTCCGAGATGGACAGACCCAAGGACACGCGTGCGAGGGTGTCGGGATGGAACAGTTCGGGTGAGGAATGCACTCGGTTGCGGTGCAGCGCAGCAAGATCCGAATACAACAACGTGTACACGATGTCCTGTGCGCGAGCAGCACCGGGGACGGTGACCGGTATTGTCTCGTAGCCCAGTTCTCCGAGTTGTCGTGCCGCCGCTCGGACTGCGTCGCTGATGGCAGCGTCGACGTCGTCGGTGATGAACACCGACGGCAACCCTATCCGTCGAGTGGGGGCAGGCGACGGGGCCGGGGCGACACGCAGTACATCGAAGAGGCGGGCAACCTCGGTCACCGACCGTGCCATCGGACCGACGGTGTCGAAGGCGTCGCTGACCGGGAAGACTCCGGCATTGCTGATCGAGCCCCAGGTCGGTCGCAGTCCTGTGATGCCGCATGCCGATGCAGGCAGACGGACCGATCCGCCGGTGTCGGTGCCCAATGAGGCATCCACCAGACCTGCAGCGACCGCCACGCCGGAGCCTCCACTCGAACCCCCTGGGACCCGCGTCGGGTCCCAGGGATTGCGGACGGGACCGATGCGTGCACGCATTGCATGCAGTGCACCCATCGGCGACGCTCGACGCGCTCGGCGGTAGCCACGTCGACGTCGCCGACCTCGAAGCGGCCTTCCCCGGCCTCACTACCGACGGTGGCGAGTTCCGTGCCCATCTCAAGTTGGCCGCACTCGCGATCGCACTAAAGCGCCGGGTCATCATCGTGCAGGGCGTCGAAGCCGGCCAGAGCGATGATGAAGCCAATCCCTTCGAGAACTTCGTCCGCAGCCTTCGAGACGACCAACAGCGCATCGCCGACCTGGAAAGCCGGGTGGAGAACATCCTTCGGCGGCTATCGGCGCTCGAACTACGCTCGCCCAAGCGACTCATCGACAAGGTGATGACCCGAAAGCAGGTCGACAATCTGCTCGACACGTCGTACCGGCTGCGTGCGCTCGCCCCCACGCACAGCACAACCTCCCCGAGCTCTGATATGGTCATCGAGATCGAAAAGCACAGCGACGGAACGCTTCTGGTGTTCCCCGCCCGCGCCTGCTGACCGCGTCAACCCCACGCAAGCGCGTGATAGTCGAAGCCTTCGGAATCGCCGTCGATGCAGTCCCCGCTGATGATGGTCTCGCCTGCGCCGTGGGAGCCCACAGGGGCGGAGGTGGTTGCTAGCCACTCCGCCCGACGGAGATGGTGCACACATCGCCGGTCCGTACCCTCATGTCTTCTCGTGCAGGCCCCGCCCAGCCGCAGCCTGGAGACGTGACCAGGGCGTTCGTTGTCCACAAGAATCTCCGCCGCGCATGCCGTTTGCGCCACCCTGCCTACACGCACGCATCAGCGACGACCCGGTTCGTGTAATACAGGATCCCGATCGCCGTGCGGGTCAAACCTGACCTGTCCGCATCCAGCCTCGGTCCCTACTCGACCGGCAGCGCTCTTTCGGTCCTACACGCAGATCTCCTGTTGCGCCTCGACCCACAACGTCGACCATTGCACCGCGGTCGCACATGGCTGTACCGGTGCACTCGTGACTCCTGGCCACGGCACCACCAAGAATTGACGTCTGCGAACGCACCCCCTCGCCCACCGCAGTCGTCATCTCGGCTCAGACACGCCCGACCGACACGACCGCCTCAAACCGGCCGTGGTGTCGATAGGGCCTTGGCACGGCAACTCCCGCGATAGCTTCAACTCGACTCGACACACCTCCCGTCCGATGTCTCCCATCGGCGTGCACCGTCGGGCCGAACGTCCGGCGTCACAGTGACGAAGCGCCGGGTCGACACCGCCCTGCCCTTCCAACCCGATCTTTCTGATGAGAAGACAAATCGAAGTACGAAATTTGCGTTTGAAGATAAGACACTGATTCAAACCAGAAAACGGCAATGAAGGTCCGTCCTTATCTCACTCGTTCATTAGGACATCATCCGAATCTGAAAAATCTGAAGCTCTCAGATCTATTTCTGTTGATCCCATATCCGAAGGGGTATTTAATCATCCCTGTTTTGAGGTGCTTCAAATGGAAAGTCTCAAAATTAACACAAACCCGCAGGTAGAGGAGCTTTCGTCGGTCCAATATCGGCCCGCACGGGCGGTGGACTCTCACGCTAGCGAGCCTATCGCAGCACCACTGGAGGACTGCACAGAAAATTCACCCCAGATCGGGCTTGCGGAATTCGGCGACGGCTGTAAATATACAAATGCCCCGCCCGAGAATCGGTTGGTAGCCAGGAGGGCGAGCGTTCGGATTCGGTTGTAAGGAGAACACTCGTGAGTGATACCCCTGCGTCTTTCAAGCTCGTCGTCGACTTGTTCAACGTGCTGGACGGCATGGTCAGCGTACTTCCCTGGGGTCGGCCCAGCAACACCGTCGACCTGAACATGGGCCGGATGGCCGACGTCATCGCCGCCAAATCGAACCGGCCGATCCGCTTCGACGAGATCACCGTCCACATGGGGGTATGCGACCCCCACCGCCACCCCCAGCGATACGCCACCGAGCAGGTGATGGTTCGCCGGTGGCAACGCGATCCCCGCGTGAGTGTCCGCAGTCGCCCCAGTGCGTTCGATCCCGTCACCGGCACCTACACCGAGAAGGGCGTCGATACCGCGATCACGTTGGATCTGTGCACCTCTCAAGGGTCCGGCCGCTTCGACGGGGTCGTGCTGTTCAGCGCCGACGCCGACTTCGAGCCGGCACTCGAACAGGCCTACCGGGCACCGGGCGCGACCGTGCAGCTGGCACGATGGGCCGGCCAACCCAGCCGACTGTGGCTACCGGGCGAGAAACTGTGGTGCTTCTATCTCGACGAAACCGATCTCGCCCGGTGCTCGGTGCCGTGCCCCACCTGGGGCATCGCATGATCGAGCAGCACACCGGAACCGTCGCGACCAGCACCGAGTTCCTCGACGTCCTGTCCGACCGGATGGCGCCGGACGGGCCGTGGGCCGCGGTGGCGGGCACCGTGGAAGCGGCGGAGATCGTCATCGAGGCAGCCCGCAGCACCGTTTTTGAGCCCGCACGCCGCCTGGTCGCAGAAGAGACCACAGATCCTCGGCGCGAGCCGAGGTCAGGTCATCAGTGGCCGGACACCGAGGGGTTCTATCTGGCCACGATCGTGGTGCGGTTCGCTCAGCTGCTCGACAGTTGCGAGGCGGTCACCTCCTTGCACCGCAGCGGCCACCACCGCGCGGGATGGGCGGTGCTCGGCCAAGGCGCCGAGACCCTCACCCGCCTGTGGATGCTGACCGAAACGATGGTGTTCGACCAGCCGCGGGACGAGGCTCGACGCTCCTCTCACGCCTGGTACGCCTTCGCTCAGACCTACAACAGGTGTGGACTCGGTGCCCCGGTGGCGGTGCACCCCTTCGATGCCGCGTTGGGCAATGACGTCACCGAAGACGAGGACGTCAGCCTCGACGCCGGCCGGCATCGAGCGCCCATGCATGCGCGTGACCTCGTCGCCGCGATCACAGAAGGCGTCCGGCTCGCGCAGGTGCACATCCCGGGTGCGCTGCAACTGGACCCCAACGCGACAGCGGAGTTGCACAACCCAGCTACGGATTTCGACAACACCCGGCTGGCGCAGTCGCAACTACGGCTGACCGCAGGACTCGTCCACACCGCAGCGGTTTCGGTCGATGCAGCTTTCACAATCAGTATTGGCCACCGCTGAACGACCGGGAACGCACCGCATCGGACCATCGGCTCCCCACCGCCCCAACCCCGATCCGTCGGCACCCGTTCACCGGTCGCCTGCGTGTTCTTCCCGGTCAACGATGTATCGACCGGGAAGAACACGAACTTTAGCGCCACTACCTGCTTCGATGAACGCAGCTCGACGGAAGACACCCCGAGGAGTGAAGGTGCAGAATCTCCCGCATACCGCGTCCACCGATCTGCTCGACCAGGTCGCCGACCTCATCGCCGAGGACCAACCCCATCGTGCCTACACGGACGAAACCTGGACGACGCTGGGGCATTTCGAGGCCTTCTCTGTCGAAATGCCACAAAGCTATCTCGGCTACCGGTACCGTCTCCGGGTCCTCTTCGACGGTCAGCGTGGCTCGCTGCCTACGGTGGACGTGCTTCGGTTCATCGCGATGACCGTCGACGACGGCAGGACGCTCCGGCAGCACCTGACCAAAAAGTATGGTTCGTTCGATGAACCCGGATTCGGTGACGGGCAACCGGATAAAGCGTATGTCGACGAAGCAACCGAACTCTTGGCCAAGGTAGAGTCCTGGGAACGATGGAAGCACGGCGTCGACACGATCACAGCGCAAAGCGAGACTCTTAGCCACCTCGAGAACATGATCGCTCTCCTCCTGGTCAGCGACATCCCGGATGCTTCCGAGGTCCACGACTACTTCATGACGGAGATCTTCAAGCGCCTCGACGAGGCCGGTGTATCGACGACACGTGCCTTCATCACGAACGCGCTGCTACAGACGCTGCTGGACGATCGGGCGCACGATCCTGGCCGGGCAGTGCAGAAGATCCGGGACCAGTTCCGCGATCTGCGTGAAGGCCGGTACGAGTTCCTGCGCCGATACGAGGACAGTCTCACGCGCAGGAAGTTCGAACTAGAGGAAGAGCGGATCGACTTCGAAGTCCTGCCCCCAGGCACCGACCTGGAGGAGCATGCGCGTAGAGAACATCGCCGCACCGCACCGAACTCGGGACCCCGCCTTGCACCGGAAAAACTCCAGGTACTGAAGGATCTCGAACAGCACTTCGGACCCGACCGATGCCAGCGACTACGCGGAATCCCCTCCCGGAACAACCTTGCCGGGCCGTTCGACAGCAACATCAACGGTTCCTACCTGGTGTTGGTCATCCGACATATTGACCGCAACGGCCGTCATGTCGGAGACGACGCGATCGCTATCAGCCCCCTCGCTGGTCAGGCCACGTTCTACGTGCGACACGACGCCGTCGACCATTCCTGGAAGGAAATCTTCTCCTACCCCAAACGTGACGCAACGGCGATGGGGGCCCGCCGCCTCCTTCTGAAAGGAGGAACCGGATGGGACCCGGCGACCGCCTTACGGGAACGGTTGATTGCCCTTGCCCAGTGCTCACCGCACCGATTCCGCGAAGGCACCCCTATCCCGGTTCCGGGCGCCCACAAGTACACCGTCACCTGACCGCAAGGATGCGGCGACGGGCGACTTCCTCGCCCCTGACACAGGGGATGCTGCGAGGCGGCGCCTCCGGCCGCTCGGCGTAGGTCCACGACCGCCGCCGGCGGCAGCTCGGCAGTCTGGCTGCGCCCCGGGATTGCTCCCTACCATCTCGGTGCCTTGCAGGACCCAGGCTGTCCCATGAGCAGCCACGTCGCTCACCCCATAGGGCCTCGACGACTCGATCTCGCAGACCACACCGCGATGTCCCCTCGATCAGGATTTCGACGGGCGCCCGTGAATGCGTTGCATGCGCGACGGACCCGCCATTGCTCGCGGCAGAGAGACGGAGAACTGGGTGGCGATCTCCACGTCGGGATTCCCATGCTGATCGTCTGGTCCCGTGTTCATGCCGTCAGGGGGAGTGGATTCGCTTCGCTACTCGAACAGCACGCCGCAGATCTGCGGACTGCGGCGGGTTCTGGAACAACCTGCCCACACGGCCGATCAGCGCTTCCTCGGAGACCGACATCTTCCCCGCTGCCGCAATCCGGCCGTACTGCACAACCTCGTTCGGCGGAACGACGTCGATTGTCCGGGGGCCGAGCTCGCGGGCGATCGCAGTCGATTGTGTGGGGAGCCGGAACGTGAGCGGTTTGTTCCCGGATCGCCCCAACGGATTCTCGGAAACGATCAATCCGCTGCGCTCGGCAGCCGAGATCGCGCGGTTGAGCAGGCGCGGGACCTCACCGTTCAGGTCGCGGCCTGATGCGCATTCGGTGTACACCTGGTGGATTCGCCATCCCGTCATCGGGCCTTCCACGGACACAATCGATACGACGTTGTCGACGATTGTGTCGGGGGGTGTCTTCGAGATCGACGGCAGCGCTTGACGAAAGACGGGATACGGCATCAGGACAGTCGACTCCGCTGCTGGCGTGCGCGGTGCGGTGCTTGCCTTGCCGCGAGCAGGCACGCCGCACGGTCGATCGGCGGCTGGATCGTCCACCGGTTGAACAGTCGCTTCGTCGAGTAGCGGCTCGAGCATCTCACCGGCGGCGTTCGGAGTTGCGGGCGTGATGGGCGCCGTCGCCGCCGATTCCGGCGCGGTCGAGTCCCGCGTGGGACTCGACGCGCCAGGAACGTGCGCGGGTGTGGCTGCCGGTTGCTGTGCCGGAGCCGCCGGCACGCCGTACCCGAAGAGCCGCTCGCGTTCCGCGGCGATGATGTCGCGCGCCAGTTCCGCCTCGGTGATGTCGTAGGCTTCCGGCGCGCTCGCTGCAGTGTCGCTCTCGCGAGCGAAACTCTCGAACAGTTCCTTCTTCCGGGCCAGAAGATCTCGGACCCGTTGATCGACTCCCTCGTCGGACACAAGCCTGTGCACCTGTACGGATTCCAGTTGACCCATCCGTGGGCGTACCAGGGTGAGTCGGTTGCGGGTAGTGCTGTGGCCCCGGCACGCGAGGGGGCCAGGATGCAAGGGAAAGGTGCGGACTCCGGACAAAATCCACCTGAACGCCGCCGACGCCTTTCGGGGCGTGAGCGTATCGAGCTTCTGGTTTCCGTTGCGAAACTGCAGCGTGGTCAGTCGATTTCGCGCAGTGTTGTCTCGATGCGAGTGATTTCCCGAGCGACTTTGGTGGGGTCGTCACCGTGATCCGGGGTGAGGTCGCCGCTCCTGAGGGCTGCGAGCGCGGCGTCGACGGCCAGTTCGACGGTGGGATAGGCGCCGATCGGGTGGCCATTGTGTGCCCACCATGCGCGGATGAAGCAGCCGTTGGGCGATGGACTGAACCCGATTGCCTGATCGCCGCGGCGGATGGTCGGGCAGTGGGGCGGGTATCCGCTGGTCATCGACGGTCGGTCATCGGACGTCATCGAGCAACTCCTTCAGTGTCCGCGCCTCGGCCTGTGAGTCGCGAGTGTTCGACGAGACGATCTCATATGTTCGACGGTCTGAGTCGGCCACCCGTCTCGTCGCCAGAGGGATTGCCGCCGCGCAGAGACCCACCACCAGCGGACCGTTCAGCCCCCACGTCGCTGGTCGTCGCCGCTCCGTTGGCCGAACCCACCCCAGCGCCTCGGTCGTGTCACGCATCTCGAGCGGTCCGCAAGTCACTGTGCACACGGACCTCGGCTGTGGCCAGTTCACGTAGCCGCGGACATGCTCTCGCACAGGATCATCCTGGTCTCGGTCGCGTCCTCGGCCATGCCGACAGGTGCGGGTTGGATTGCGCGTCTTGAAACCTTGGTAGAGGGGTGGTCTGTCGCCGACGGAAGCAGGACCGATCGCCCCAGCTCGCAACGTCTCATAAGTTCATTCCGAATTGTTGTGTTGAAAGCACGTTACGAGAGCAACTTCCGACCCAGCACAGCGTGCGAGGGACGAGTGGGTGGTGGATAGGTACGCCCTGATCAAGTCGATGCGTCGCTACGATGTGGCGCGTGAATGGTCGCCGTGTTCGATTGCAGGAGTTACGCCGCCGAGCGAAGCGCCTCTTGCCGTCCTTATCGTTGAAGCGGGTTCCAGAGGAACCTGCCGACGATCCAACTGACATGGCATCCCCAAAGGGCACGGTGACATCAGATGCTCAACCTATGACGGTCGCGACTGGCAGCGAAACGACGTCCAATGAGCCAGATCCCCTGCCCGACACTGACTTACCGGTCGACGAGGGAACCTCAGGGGGCCGATCACCGAGCCGACCGGTCCTGAGTCGTTCGACCGCGAACTCGATCAGTATCGGATGGCCGGCGATGAACTCGCGGAGCAGGAACGGGAACTCCGCGTGAAGATGGACGAGTGCCGCGATGGCGGTGACCTGCTGGTGGACTACCAGCGATACGACAGTCAGCTCCGGCAGGTGCAGGCGAGGCAACGGGATCTGACGGTCGCTCATGCCCGGTACATCGCCGACCGGGACCGGCTCGCCGCGTGGGGACCGACCGAGGACTGGGTGGTAGCCGGGTCTATCGTGACCGTCCGATACCTGGACGGTCACCGAGACACGTTCGTGCTCACCGAGCGTCACACCGACAGCGAGTACGAGACCGTCTCGTACTCGTCACCGATGGGCCAGGCCGTCCGGAAGCGAAGGGTAGGCGACAAAGTCGCACTTCCCGCGGGAGCTCCGCTGGTGATCGACAGCATCATCCCCGGTTTCCGCAGGCACCCCGGTTCTCGCGCTGAGATCAATCCGGAAGCCGATTCGCCCGCTCCTCCCAAGGAGAAGCGGATAGTGCCGACCGCCGCAACATCCGAGGAAGCACTTGCCGGGCAGCGGTGTCGCGATAAGGCCTATCGCAACGATCTGTACAGGAGGCGGTACGACCCGAGCGTCCGGCCGATCAACGAGTACGTCGACAAGTTGCGGGCCGGGCGTCGCGTGTCCATTCCGTATGTGGCGCCGACCTACGGTGGCGTCGACGCGCGGTTGCTCACGCTCATGCAGGACCCGGGCCCGAAGACCGGCCTGACCAGTGCCGACGGATCCGGCATGATCTGCCTGGAGAACGTCGACCTCACGGCCGCTCGGCAGAAGTTCTTCTTGGATGAAGCCGGCATCCGCATTTCGGAGATCGTGTCGTGGAATGCCTACCCGTGGCCGAAGCCGCACCCCCAGACCGACCGATCGGACCGTGAGGCAGCCGAGGCGCTGCGCGGATTCCTCCTGCTGATCCCGAACCTTGAGATTGTGATCCTCAACGGCGCTGTTGCCAAGCGTATTTGGCGTGTCCTCGAGGAGATCGACCCGGCGTGTGCGGCAGGCATCTCGTCGTACCCGACATTTCACACGAGCGAACGAGCGGTCAATCCAACCCAGAGGTCGCTCGAGTACATCGCCGAGGTCCACACCGACCTGAGCAACAAGTACGCAGCAGCCGCCCGCCGGTTGCACAGCGTGTGAGTTCATCGATCGTCACGCGCAGGAATGCGTCGACCGGGACCAACCTGAAGTACGGATTGTCGACGTCGGACCCCCGACCCGACCTAACCGTGAGATGGGCTTTGTCGATGCTGCCGTGACCTCTGGCGGCTCCGACGTACGCTCGTCCGGCGCCCTGGCCCAGGTGAAGTGGCGCGGCGGTATAGTCGGTCGCCCCGAGCTGCAGAACCTGGTCAGTGCACGCGGGCACGAGTTGTCGAAAAGGCTGTTCTTCTTCGCCGCTTCCGACTACTCCCAACACGCCGTCGAGTACGCCGAGGTGATGTCCATCGCGCTGTTCATCTACGAGCCGGACGGAACCCTCATCCCCAAAAACCGGCACGCGGCCGTCACCGCCGCCCGCACCGGCACCGTCCAGAGTGCCTTCGGAAAACAGTGGCGGAACTGGTGGGCATTGTCGTCGATGTCCGTACCGCCTGCCTCGACCAGATCAGGGGTGAGCAAGCCCGGGGTGTGGGCACGCGTGATATGGCCGTTCCTCAAGGTGCACTGGCGCATCCTCGGGGCGGTATTCTTCACGCTCGCAGTACCCGGCTGGATGGGAGCCGTCGTGAATCCGGATGAAGCGATGGGCGAAACCCGTATGGGCAACGCCGGCTTCCTCGCAGGTGCGATCGTTGGTGCTGCGATCTTCTGGACGCTGTATTTCGTGGACCGGGACAACAAAAAGCGGATTCCATCCCCTCCGGATGAGGGCCGACGCGAGTAACCGGCGCCTCGCTCGACGGTCCCCGACCACGATGTGGCAATGCGTCACCCGTCCGGGGCCGGTCATCCGGCGACTCAATTGATGGATAATCCTTATAATCCACCTACAGGCGGTGGGAGATTTCGAAGCAGATCCGGGCATCATCGCGTCCCGGCCAGATCGAGGTCCAGCCCTACCGCCTCCGTGATTCCGAGGCGCCTCATGCAGCCGTCCCGAGTCCGATCCTGGAGCATCCCACGGTCACCTCTCAGTAGTCGAATCCGGCGAAATTCCTGGGCCATTGAACTTTTCCGCCAGACTTCACGAAACTGTTGAGTGCAGCGCTCGAGCCTTTACCTGGATCTTTTCCTTCGAAACTATACGGAGGGTACTTACTGCGGAACTCGATGCGCTCCACCATGACCAACCCGTACGCTTTTAATGGTGATGTCTGCCGCCAGCGGCCACGGTTACTCCAGGCCCACCCTGATGATCCCAGAAGAAACAAGTCTCTTCCGATATGGTGAAAGATCGAGTCCATCTCGGTGTCGGAGCAGTGCCCGTTCTTGGGAAAGAACATCTCTGCCTTCGCCGTACATAGTCTTCCGGTTGTGGACAGAAGCAATGCGTCTCCAGCGATTCGCCCGGTGAAGTCTCCTTCTCGTACATCGGCTCTACCGGCCAGCGCGGTCCGGTGATACCCACGTTCGGCCTGATCAACATCGACGGAGATCAGCCAGAAAGCATCCCGATAGGTTCCTTTCCCGTCACGTGGTGCAGCGCAACGCCATGTCTTTACACCAGAATTTCGGAGTTGCTCAGCGCATTTAAGTGCATACGAATCCAGCCGCTTCTCCCACGTGGTAGAACCGGTACTTGCTGCTGGATCTGTCCATGTATCAAAGGACGCAAGCCGGTGCTGATCAGGCGATCGACGCCGACTATGCGGCCGGGCTGTAGGGGCGGTCCGCGCGACGCTCTCTTCCTTCTGCGAGGTCAATCCCAGCCAATCAAGGAAACCCATAATCGCCATTTCTTTCGATTAACAGAAAAATCATTCGGCAAATAGACGTCGGAATCCTATCCGAGCTTGTAAACGGAGTCCAGTGTCATGAACGTGGTTTCATGCGACCGCGCGCTCAAGCACAGAGACGGGTTGGTCAAGCACAGCCGGGGGTGGCCGGCAAGTCCCGGCCACCCCCGAAGTGCGGTCTACTTGTTGCGGCTGTTGCCGCCGTTGCGGGTGCCCTTCGCGCTGGTCTCACTGCGCATGCGGGCCGCCTCGTTGTTCGCGCGGTCGCGCAGCAGGGCGCTGCCTTCTGCCTTCGTGTCGGCAGTGTTACCAGTGTTCTCGATCGGTGCCGAGGCCACGTTCCACATGATGCTTCCAGCTGTAGCAGCAGCCTTGGCCTTGTCCACGATTCCCATATCAGCCTCCTGATCTGTTGTCGAGCTGCCGGACGGCGTCTCGTTCTCAACGATGACGAACCAGAACGAGGCTGAACAGGGTCAGATTCTGCCCAAAACAGGTCAACAGAAACTGTTCCACTTCGGCCAATTCCTGATCTTGAATCTAGTGCTACCGCATCTGAAGATGGTGTTTCAGACATGAGAGGACCTCCACAATCGTGAACAACGCTACGTCCGATCCTTCACCGTTCTCGGCATCCGAGAGACTCGCCAGCCTTTATGAAGCTGCGAGACAAGAGCGCGGACTGACATGGGACAAGTTGAGAAGGGCGGTGAACTTCGAATCTGAAGCAACCCTCAAGCGCCGTTTGATGAGGGGCTCATCGAATAATTCCGGACCGAGACTCGACGAGGTTCCGACGTTCGTTGAGGCACTCGGGATCGCTCCGGACCGACTGTTGCGCGCGTTGCTTCCAGCACTCGAAGACGAACGTTCTCATATCCTTCACGGCAAGAAATGGCAGATGCGTGCCCAAGAACTCGAAGACGAACTCGCCCGCCGCCGCCAGGCAGGAGGGGTACAGCTCGATCTCGTCGAAGACATTACCGCTACCGGACGATGGGCTGTGGGGATTCTGCCTCACCGCTCCGGCCCCTCGCCCGAAGCAGAAGTCCTGTCGGGTACCAGAATTGCAGTGACACCTGCACGTCCGGGACTTCTTGCCCCTGGCCAAAGCGTGCGTGCCGCATTGATCGAGGAGTTCGGGGCAGTGATCCGCGATCGGGCCGTTTTCCTGGCCGACCATGTTCGACCACGCCCCACCCCGCCGCTCGAGGCGGCGCCCAATGACGTCGTCTACCTGTCCATCCCCGCCTTCACCCGCGACAGAGTTCCCTCGAAGGCGCCCATCTTGTTTCCGAAGCTGAACTCGAGAACCGTCCTGGTCGTCGCCCTCACCCAGTCATCCTGGCGCCACCATGTCGCTGCGATCGCCGCGAGAGCACTCGGCTGGGGGTTGACCAACAGCTCCTCGATCGAGCGAACGGCAACACCGCCCCGTGAGCGCGACCGTGACGACCATATCGAGGAGATGAACAAGTTGCGCAACGACGGTCTCGCGCGTCTTCTGTTCGATCCACCGCAGGACACGTTCATCCACCACGTAGGTCGAGCGGTCGTCGGGGAATACCCCGAACCGCACACCCTAGTCCGCATGATCGACGACGTCGAGTACCGTGACCGCTTACCGTTCGTGGTTCTCCTGACCGAATCCGACAGGGTGATCGCCCGTCAGAGCTTCAAAGCTCTGCGGTCGGACAACGGGAAACCGCGTTTCTCTGTGGAAGAGTGGACCGCATGGCGCGATGAACTCCGTGACGCGGTAGAGCAGCTCCCCCGATCTCATCGCCTGATTCTTCCATTCGATTTTCCGTGGGAGCAGCGAGACGACCAAGACAGTCCCCCTGAGGACGCCGAGGAGTTCGATCGAAATATGTGGCACAGCAGCGCGATACTCGCCGACACGATTTTGCGAACCATGGGCAGCCTCGGAGGCTTGAACAGTAACGCCCGTCCCAAACGTGTCGATCCTGAGGCAGAACGCATCCTCCGGTCGATCCACCCCTACTAATTGAGAGAAGGAGAACGATCATGCGTTGTTCGGCCTGTAAAGGAACCACCGCGTGCGAGACGTGCAACGGCTCCGGGTGGAGAGCCGAGGGCACCGTCAATCAAAACAAGTGCTCAGCCTGCAAAGGCACCGGCACATGCAGACTGTGCGAAGGATCCGGCCAGGAGCCTCCACTGAAGTAGCCGATTGTGTACCCGGTCGTCCCAACCCCAAGCCAAGGACTCACATGGATTCTCTTAACCTCTCCGGCAACCCTTCTCCTGCGATCCAGAACCTGGACCGGTTGATCCGATCTGCCGGCGGCTTGAACCCCACGATCTACGCCGACATGAATCCGGTCGATCTCATCGGTCACGTTGTGTCGAACGTGCCGACGGTGGGCCGCTCGGAGGAACAGTCGAACGGAATGTTCATGTTAGACCTGGGTGGCTTACGGTTTCATTGGACCGCTTGCCAGGACAGCCTGGGCAGTTGTCTGATCTTCTTCGTCACGCATTTCACCGAAGTGACCGGAGCACAGCTCATGGCGCGGTTTCTCGATGAACTCAAGCTTGGCAGTTCCAAAGGCGGCTTCGAGTACGGAATACTCGATGGTCCGATGTATCAAGCGGATCCGTCAGTGTGTCGAGTGCTTGCCCACGGCAATATCGTCTGAGCGATACGCCAGCACCTGCGAGTCGTGGACAGGACATCCAGATTCCCTGTCCCCCACTCACACCTGTTTGACGCCTACACATGTCCTTGCCCGCAAGTCAGATAGATCGACGAGAGGCGCCCTATGGATCGAACCAAGTACGACGCCAGCCATATCGACTGGGACCGGTTGAAGAAGTACGCGCAGCGAGTTGCGCGAGAGACTGCAATGCCTCTGAGTCCTCCGTTGACGTACCGAAAAACGACATACACCGATGTGCCGGTGACGAAGACCACCGCCGGCTTTCTCGGATTCGGCTCCCGCAGCTACGTAGTTCATGAACGCAGACCTGTTTTCCGCGAGGTGCAGGCTCTCGGCCCGCACTGGCCGATCGACCGGCGCCATTGGCACAAAGAAGCAAACACCAGAAGCGGAAACGTTCGAGTTCAAGAAACCAACCACGAGTATTATACTCTCGCATTACTCCCCGACGGGTCCCTGGTCAAGGCAATGCTGACTGAGGAGGAGGTCATGAACTTCCGCGAGAGCCATGCCAAACTCGTGTATCACGAGCGAGAGCACTCAATCCGTGCAGTAAGCGAATCCGACGTGGTCGCGCTCGACTTCCAGAAGTGGTATCGCGATTCGGGCCGTCACAATGTCGGCACAAAGGTGTGGGGAGACCGGGATCCAGGAAATCGGCTGCTTCGCCACACAAAGGGTGTCGGGATCAATCTTGCACTGAAGGACCTGCTCGAAGGGCGTACACCGAGGAATGCATGACCGCCTCCTCAGGACACCTCGCCGGCGACACACCGGCATGGTCACGTACGCCTCTTCACTCCGTCGTACCGGGCGGCGCCGAGGCCGACGTGGGTGCGTTCGCGGATAAGGTTGCGTTCGAACTCGGCCAGAGCTCTGAAGATGGTGAAGATCATCGGCAGCGAGACGCAGACGTAGCTGTCTCGGATCGGAGGGCAGGGACGCACGGATCGGGCGGAGGTACGAATCGAGTCCGGTGCGGTGGTGCACGAATCCCGCCGGTCTGTCTCTGGCGCCGTGTCGTCGCAACGGGTACGAAGCTCACGAACATCGGCGTATTAGGGTCGGCACCGCGACCGGCCATCTGCTCGGGGGATCCGAGTACCCACTCGGTAGGGCCGCTGACCGTGGTGCGATGCAGCCACCTTTACCGAGTCCCGCCTGCAATCCAGTTACCCGGGCGTGGCAAGAACGCGGTTCCTCATATGTAGTTCAAACGGATGACAAAGCCGTTTTCAGCGAGCATCGGACGATAGATGGCGATAATCTCTGCCACGGCTTACGGCATCCCGGAGCCACTTCTTACCAGACAGGAGAAACCGGCTCTTCGCACTTGGTAGGGGCTGGTGCCGATCGACCCCGTTGCCGTGTCGGTGATTGAAAAAGGGCCCGCGCCCTTGTGAGCTGGGTGTTCTCAGGCATCCAGGACAGCAAGGAACGCGGGCATGCACCACGGTAGTTCATTGCTGCTCGATCTCGACGGCGTCATCGTCGAATCGGTGCAGCGCACGGTCGACGACAGCCGGATCGTGCAGATCGCAACGGCACCCGAATGGGTCGGGATGTGCCCGCAGTGCGGGCAGAAATCATCGCGCTCGAAGGGTTGGGTCACCACCAGACCGCGGGATGTGCAGGTCGGACCCGACCGTCCGCTGTTGGTGTGGCGGAAACGGAAATGGTTGTGCACCAATACCTCCTGTGACCGTAAGGTGTTCACCGAGTCGACGCCGGGGGTGCCGTCCCGGGCACGGGTCACGCCACGAGCGAAGGCGCTGCTGGTCGAGGCGGTCCTCGACGGGGACCGGTCGGTGTCCGCGGTCGCCGGCGACTACGGGTGCGCCTGGCACACCGTCCACGGCCACCTCGTCGTGGTCGCCGACGCCGCCCTGGCCGGCGAGCCTGAGCCGGTGATGGTGCTCGGGATCGATGAGACCCGACGCGGGAAGGCGAAATGGGAAACTTGCCCCGAGACCGGGGAACGGAGATGGGTGGACCGGTGGGACACCGGACTGGTCGACCTGACCGGCGATCAAGGGTTGCTGGCGCAGGTCAACGGACGCACCTCGGCGGTGGTGATCGACTGGTTCGACGCCCGCGACGAGACGTGGAAGGCACAGATCACCCATGTCGCGATCGACATGTCGTCGGTGTATGCGAAGGCGGTGCGCGAGGCACTGCCGCACGCACAACTGGTGGTGGACCGGTTCCACCTGGTCAAGAAGGCCAACGAGATGGTCGATACCGTCCGGCGCAGGGTCACCCAGGCCGAGCGGGGTCGGCGCGGCCGCAAGAGCGATGTCGAATGGATCAATCGACGACGGTTGTTGCGGGCCTCCGAACGCCTGACCGACGAACAACGATCGGCCCTGTTCGAGAAGCTGACCGCCGCCGACCCGCACGGGGACATCGCTGCGGCATGGATCGCCAAAGAACTACTGCGCGATGTGTTGCGCTGCACCGATCGTGGTGGCCTTCGCCATGAGATCCGGGACAGGCTGTATCGGTTCTACACGTTCTGCGCGGCATGCCGTGTCCCGGAGATCGGCAAGCTGGCGACGACCGTCTCGGCGTGGCAGGAACCGATGATCCTGGCGATCACCACCGGCCTGTCGAATGCGCGCAGTGAAGGCTACAACCGCATCGTCAAGCACGTCGGCCGTATCGCGTTCGGGTTCCGTACCCCGGAGAACCAACGCCGCCGGGTACGGTGGGCCTGCACTCGACGGTCACGTCGGGTCGCACCCAGCCGGCGCCAATGCCACTGCTAACTGCGAAGAGCCGAGAAACCAAATGGCAAGAGAGTGCAACGAATGCGGCGGCGAGGTCACCGAGGACGGACGCTGCCAGAACGACGACTGCGGCGCGAAGAGCTAGAACGATGACGACAACGTCCGGTGAAGGTACGGATTTCTCCGTTAAGAAGGTCCCCAGTTACTCCAAAGACCAGCTCGCGGAATACTACGCCCGGTTTGGTGATCGCTTAAACAAGCTGATGCGCCTTGAGACGTACTACCGAGATCAAGGAGAAATCGCTGAACGAAGTGGAGACTTCGCGGTAGCGTCGGACTTCCGTAGTCTTCAGGCAGCGGCCCGCAACCTCGCCGAATCCGTCGCCAAGGACCGAGCAACTCTGAAGGTTGAGTACGACCTCCGCGACCTCGACTAGTCTCCAACTGATAACGCTGTCGACTCCTGTTCGATTGAATGTCGTCGTCAAGGGCATGCGCTAGAAGCGCCTGTCAGCCGACGACCGAAGACATGTTGCGCGCATGTGGCAGGTGACGCGATTGTGAACTTCGGTGATAGGCGGCACGGTTCTGAGCGTTGACAATGGCATAGTGGCCGGGGGAACCGCTGTGTCCCCGGGGTACCCGTCGGCGTAGCAGGGGCCGACGATCAGATCCATCTCTCGTACTGGTCGGCGGGCGGCGGCGACGAGTCGAAGTCGAGGGTGTGGCCCATCACGGCGACATCCTCCCCGGCGGGACACCGAAGCTGTGTGGCTTGCGGCCGATTTGCGGGGTGGCTGCGGCGTCCCCACCGCCCCTCACCGGTCGCCGGCAGGGCCCTTGCGTGGCCCAGGGACGCCAGTGCCCGTCCGGCGGCGGCTGAACCGTGCCGGCGCGCAGCTCGCTCATGCGGTGGAAGGACAGGGTCCGCGTCCCGCGGCTGCTCCAGCCGTCACCGTCCCAGGCGTGCTCGAGTACCCCATGGACATCGTCGAGGTGTTCGGACAGCCGCCCTTCGGCCGCCGCCGTGCAGTACTTGATCAGATCCTCGACAGCGTCGTCGACCTGCTCGTCGCAGGCATCGCACCCGCAGGCAGGCAACGCGATGTGCTGCCAAGCACCGATGTCCAGGTACAGCCCCGGAAAAGAGGTCGTGGTGATCGTCAACGGAGCCTGATCCGGGTGCGGGGCAGTGATCCGTATCGACTCGATCGGCTGGATAGCCGAGGCGGGCCGCAGGGTTGCCGGACCCCGGGTCGCGGTCACCTCGAACCGTTCGGCGAGATCTGCCACCAGCGTGTCGGCGGCCAGGAGGAGCGGGGCGAATCGCTGCGGGTTGCTCATCCGGCCGTAGGCCTGGTCCGGTGGATCCTCCATGTCCGGCCCCTGTCGCGAGTTCGTTCTGCTGTTCCGGCGGCGTGACCCGTCCACGGGCGCACTCGGTGCGGCGCGCCTGGTCCGAGTCGATCTGCACGCCGCCGTGACCATCGGTCCACCGCTGGAAACCGCGATGATGGCCTATCGGCCGTTTCTGACCGGCAGTCCCCGGCGATCGTCGACGGCACCGCCGTCTACCAGGTACTCGACGGTCTGACCATCGCAGGTGAACTCGTTGCCCGATCACGTCCTCGGCGGCGGACAGATCGGGGACCTGCTCTGGGTGGTCGGTCATCCTCCGGACGGGACCGGCCGTGGGCGGTGGTGGCCCCTGCCCGGGCCCGCGACGTATTCCGCCGAGCACCAGTACTGGTTGTTCACCCGGCTCGATCCGGCCACCTGGGAGCTGATCGTGAGCACCCCGATCCGCAGCCCCCGCCCGGACGTCACCGTCGACGGGGCCGGCACCGTGTGGGTCACCGCGGCGGGCGTGCACGCCCTGCCGCAACAGCACATGAGCCCGCCGAAACTGCTCGACGTCGCCGAACTGCTCGACCGCTCCCGCCTCCGGTAGCCGAACAACCCCGAGCCGCGGGTTCGTGTATGCACACGGCTCGATCACCGCTCCGGCGGCCTCCGCACATCTCCGCTCTTGTCGAGATGCAGCTAAGACTGACAGCACACGCCGCTTCAGAATGACGGATTCCGGGCGTGGTGACAGTGCTCGTCACTATTCGTGCCTGGTCATGAACATGCGGTGCTCACTGCAAGGATGCACGCCGCATCAACCCCCACCCGGTGAGATGAACGAGCGCACCGACCAGCGCTCCCAGCACGCCACCACCGAGGACCGACACGGCCATGTACCCGTGCGGTGAGGGCGAATCGATACGGGCGGACGCGAAGTCGAGCGGTTGATAACCGGCGGTGTAGAAATCGAGCGGCTGCGAGGCGAACCACCACAACGCGGCAGCGCCGGCGATGCCGCACACCACACCGAGCCCGGTGAACACCAGCACAGTCGTGATTGCCGTCCTCGGACGTGGGTTCACGATCGCTCCGTGACGTCGGATCCGTTCGTCGCAGGCGGGATGTTCTCCGGGATGCCGAAGCCCGGCATGTCCCACAATTGCGCCGGCTCGAGGACGCTGCCGTCGTCGGGCCACAGCCGCAACCGCCACACATCCCCCGGCGTGGTCGAACCGGGCCAGCCGTAGTTGACGAACCCGCGCCCGGATACCTCGACCACATACCGGCCCGGCGGCACCGCGACCGTCACCGGTTCGCTGGTCGGAGACGACACGCTCACCCCCCGGCCGCATCGATCTCGAGGCGGTTTTCGCTGACCTGCTGCCATGCCAAGCGATCGGCTGCGGGACGGCGGTCGAAGACCTGCACGTCCACGCTCATCTCGTAGTTGTTCTGGTGCGGGCACACCACCACAATCATGGTGCCGTCACCGGCGCTGGGCTGCTCCGCCTGGGCCTGCTCGAGCAGCTCGAGCTCATTGTCGATGTCCCCGAGCCCACCGTCGAGACAGAACTGCCCGTAATCCATCGCCAGCACCACCACCGTTTCCAGGATCGGGCTCGCCTGTGCGTTCATGCCGTTGATCTTGACACGCCCACCCGACAACCTTGTGGCTCCGCGCCAACGATCCCCGCGGCCGCACCTCATCTCGATCCGGTGCCTCCACAACCGTGAGGCAGATTGACAATCTACTTCGACGGAAAGGGAGGTGACGTTGACTGCACTTCTTACGCATAAGTACAGGTACAAGCGATGGCGGCCTGAATGATCGTTGTCAACCTGCGTGGTCGGGCTTGTCAATCTTCGCTGCATCTCGACAACAACAAAAAGTGTAGGTTCTCGTCGAACTTGTCAGTAGTGCAGTGCGTGGACCTGCGATGTTCCAAGTTCGTGTCAGCCAGGGATTCTCACGATCTTGTCAGAATCCTCGGACATCCCGGGCGGCGTGAGACAACCCGAGGGGCCTGAGCTGGGGAAAGCAGGACTGGGTGACACGAAACGCGGAAAATGACATGCGAGTGACACGGAATCTGGAAAGTGACACGTCCTCGTGGAACCTACAGACAAATCGGGCACGTTTCGTGACCTGGGGTTATGTCAATCATGGTTTGTGCGGGGTCGGTGCTGATAATTGACATTAGCGCACCATCTCCGTCGAAACCCCTGCTGAGCGCGATTTCCGGTGGGAACGTGTCCGAACGGGGCGGTAGGCTCCCGTTTCGTGCCCGACGACCTGCTGATGCGCCATCCGGACCCCTCTGACGCCTCCGTGTCGACCGCCGCGGAGCCTGCTGCACCGTCCGTGCCGGTGCTGCCGGTCGAGACCCTCGCACAGGTGGCCGGGACGGCGGTGCGGTCGCGGTCCGAGTCGACCCGGCGTAACTACGCCGCGGACTGGAGCCGGTTCACCGCCTGGTGCGCCCGGGAAGATCACGCCGCGTTGCCGGCGCATCCGCTCACCGTCGCCGCCTACCTCCACGACGCGGCGTCGACCGTCACAGAGGTGGGGGAGCGGGCCTACTCACCCTCGACGTTGGCGCGGTGGGTCGCCGGGATCGGCTACCACCATCGCCGCGCCGGCCATCCCGCTCCCGGCAGCGACGAGCTCGTTGCTGCGACCCTGTCGGGATCCGCCGGGACTATGCCGCGGCGGGGCAGCGACCCCGCAGTCCGCGGGCGCCGCTGCTCACCGCGGACATCGTCACCATCGTCGAAAAGATGCGCGCGGACTGCGGCGGCTGGGCCGCGGAGGTCCTCGAACGCCGCGACTCTGCGATCCTGCTGCTCGGCTTTGCCGGGGCGTTCCGCCGCAGCGAACTCGTCGCGCTCATCTGCAGTGACGTCTCGCTGCATCGGCTCGACGGGCTGCACATCCGCCTTCGGAAATCGAAGACCGATCAGGAGGGGCGGGGGAGTATCCGGGCATTGCCGTTCACGCACAGTCACGCGAGTTGTCCGCCGTGTGCGTGGATGCGGTGGGCGCAGGTCGTCGCCGCCTTCGACTCCGGGGGCCGCCCCGCCGTCATCCGCCTGCTGCGCACCGCCGAACCGTTCGAGGCGCATGTGTGCCGCGGATCCCGGCCCCGCATGGTCCCGGGATCGCCATGGTTGCGGTCGATCCGTAAGAACGGCAACCTCTCCGACACCCCGCTCTCGGGGGCGGCGGTGCACCAGGTGATCCGCCGCCGGGCCGCGCAGGCCGGCTACGACCCAGAGATCGTGCAACAGCTCGGTGGGCATTCGCTGCGGGCCGGGTTCGTCACCCAGGCCTTCCGCAACGGCGCGAGCGCGCACGCGATCATGCGCCAGACCGGGCACAGCACCCCCGCCATGCTGGAGACCTACGCCCGCGAACACGCCCCACTCATCGGGAACGCCGTGACGAATCTCGGGTTGTGACCGCGAAACCGGGCGGAGTTGCATCGGATGCAACACTGCGCAAGTGGGGGAGAAGTGCTCGACGTGCGGCGAAGGGGGCGTGCCCGTGCGTCGAGTATCCGGCCTGCGTGGGCCGTGACCTGGCAGAACACCTCGTTTCGGCCACGCAATTCAACAATGTTGTGTTCAATGCAACATATGGAGTCGGTGGTCGATCCGCCCGGTGCGGCGCATCTGGTGCTGGCCGATGCGGTGGTGCACCTGGATCCGCAGCAGGCGGTATTCGAGGCGATGCTCGCCGGGTGGCAGCGACAGCAACGCACCCGGTTTCTGAGCGAGTCCGGCACGATCGGTCCGCGGGTGGCGGTGGTGCGGCGAATGGCCGAATTCACCAATTCGTATCCGTGGCAGTGGGAACCGGCCGACGGGGAAGATTTCATCACGCATCTGCGTTCGGAACTGCGGGCGCGACCGATCGTGGTGTCCACCGCGCGCAGCTACGAGATGGCGATCGCGTTGTTCGTCGAGTACATCACCGATCGTCGGTACGGGTGGCCTGCGGTGTGCGAGCAACGGTTCTCGCAGGTGCCACAGCGAATCTTCCATGAAGGCAACACCATCGCGCATGTCGCCGACGTCGAGGGACAGCCGGGGCGGCGCCCGTTGACCTACGACGAGGTCCAAGCATTGTTCGATGCCGCCGACGCCCGGGTGGGACAGATCCGCGAGCGGGGTCGCAAGGGGGCGCTGACGGCGCTGCGGGACGCGGCGCTGCTCAAGACCGTGTACGCCTACGGCCTGCGCCGCCGGGAGGCGTACGGGCTGGACCTGGCGGATCGGCGGCACAGTCCCACCGCGGGGCAGTACGGCCGCTACGGGGCGTGGTTCGTGCGCTGGGGTAAAGCGTCGAAGGGCGGTCCGCCCAAGCGACGCACCGTACTCACGGTGCCGGAGATGGACTGGATCGTCGAGGTGCTCGAGCACTGGGTCACCGAGGTGCGTCCGTTGCTGCATCCGGGTCCGCTGGCAGCGGTGTGGGTCAACGAACGGGCCGGGCGGATGTCGATGCGCAGCATCAACGAGGCCTTCGCCTCGGCTCGGCAGGCGGCCGGGTTGCCGACCGAGTTGGATCTGCACTGCCTGCGTCATTCCTACGTCACTCATCTGGTCGAGTTCGATTACCCGGAACGGTTCGTCTCCGAGCAGGTCGGGCACCGCTACGCGTCGACCACCGCGCTCTACACGGGGGTCTCGGACGAGTACCGGCGCCGGCTGATCCGGCGCGCCTTGCAGGACCGTACCGAACTGTGGGAGCAGCGCTGATGATCAAGAAGATGGGCTACCGCTGGAATCTGCGCAAACGCATGGCCGAGCAGGACATGTTCGCCACCACCGACCTGGTGCCGCTGTTGGCCGAGCGTGGCATCCACCTCTCGCGAGAGCAGGTCTACCGGCTGGTCACCGCACCCCCACAGCGACTGTCGATGGACACCCTCGCCGCCCTGTGCGACATCCTCGCCTGCACCCCGAACGATCTGATCGAGATCGATGTGGTCCACACCCCCGTCGCCAAGACCGGCGGCCCGGCCGAACGAGTTGCCCCGCCGCAGGTTCGGCGCACCACCATCCGTCGGCCGAGGTCGACATGACCGCCGCCCAGGCCCGCCGGGAACGGCGGCAGACGGTACTCGACCGGGCCGCTGCCCGGCTCTGCACGGTGGTGCCCGACCTCGACCCCACCGCCGCTACACAATTCGTCGAGCGTGCCACCGTCGCGCACACCCTGCGACGCCTCGAGACGCACCTGGCCGAGCATCCGGACGCGCTGATCTCCGGGTCGTCGGACGCGCCCATCGCGGTGCAACGGCTGGCCGGGCTGCTGGCCGACGCCGGCCACACCACCGTCGTCGTCCCCGGCTGCCTGCGCTGCGGTCGGCTCGTGCTGTTGCCGCACATCGTCGACGGCGGCCGAGTCTGCGACAACTGCCGCCGCTTCTACCATCGCGCACCCTGCGGACGGTGCGGGCACGATCGCCCGATCGCCACCCACACCGACCGTGGTGATCCCTTGTGCCGCTCGTGCATCCCCGCAGGCGCGAACCCTGCGGCACCTGCGGACGAGTGCTGCGGGTGCAGACTCGGCGCGCCGACGGTGCCGCGGTGTGCCCCAACTGCTATCGCGCCCCGCAGCGCCGCTGTTGTCGCTGCGAGCACACCGCCTCGACCTACGCCCACACCGCCGACGGTCCGATCTGCAAGTCCTGCTACCGCCGGCCCCTGCGCCGTTGCGGCGCCTGCGGTGAGCACCGACGCATCGACCGCCGCGCCACGGCAACCAGCCCGGATATCTGCATCCGCTGCCGGACCCGACGCCTGCGGTCGTGCACCGTCTGCGGCACCGCGTATCCGGCCCATCCGCGTGCGCAGCATCCGGTGTGTCTGCCGTGCCGGGACGCCGGCCACATCCTCGAACCCGAGCTGACCGAATCACCCGGCCGGGTCCGTCGGCGTCGAGACGAAACCGGCCACGACGCCCTGATCACCACCCTGCACGCTGTGATCGCCGATCCGCAGCGGGGCATCGCCGCTCCACTCACCGTGCTCGACGAGGTCTTCCGCACGGTGCCCAACCCCGAGATCACCCGGTACTGGCTGCGCCGCCGGCGCGGCGGTGCTGCTCTGCTGCACCAGATAGCCCTACGCGCTCACGACGAACCGATCACCCATCAGCTGCTCGACAGCGTCCCCCACAGCGCAGCCCTACCCCGGCTGCGCGATTTGTTCGTCCACGCCGGGATCCTGCCCGACCGCACCGACCTGATCGAACGGATCGGACCCTGGCTCGACGAGATCCTCGAGCGCCACCCCGCCCACCACGGTGAACTGGTGCGCCCCTTCGCGCATTGGCACGTGTTACGGCGAGCCCGCCGCCGCGCCCGAAACCGCCCGGTCACCGACAGTGCCGCCGCCTACGCCCGCAGCCAGATCTCCCTCGCCCTGGACTTTCTGTCCTGGCTCGACGAACACGACACCCCCTTGGCCACCGCCACCCAAGCCGACCTCGATCGCTGGCTCGACGGTGGCAGTCGCTACCGATACTTCCTGGCCAACTTCATCACCTGGGCGACCACCCACCATCGGTGCACCGACCTGGTCGTGCCGAACCCTCACAGCGGCGAACCATCACACATCCTCACCGACGACGACCACTGGGCAATGCTCGCTCGCTGTCTGCACGACGAGACGCTGCCCCTGCACGTGCGAGCGAGCGGCGCGCTGGTACTGCTCTACGGACGTACCATCACCAGCATCGCCGATCTCACCACCAGCGACATCATCGATACCGATACCGATGCCTACCTCCGCATCGGCAACGGCACCGTCCCGCTCCCTCCAGCCCTCGCCACGCTCGTGCACAGTCTCGCCGTCGACGCCGATGGCCGCGCCCCCTTCCCGCGTCCCGGCGATACAACCCGCTTCCTCTTCCAGGGAAGAAGGATCGGCAAGCCCACCACACCGAAAGTGCTGGCCCGCAACCTTCGAACCTGTGGGATCGACCCCCGCCCCGCTCGACACGCAACCCGAGCTGCCTGGGCCCGGGAGATCCCCGCCCCCATCGCCGCGGACGTACTCGGCATCCACATCACCACCGCCACCCGATGGGCGGGCCGCACACGACGGGACTGGACCACCTACCTTGCCATCCGAACCGACACCGCAGGACACACCCATGACAACCCCGGGAAGACATGACGAATACCGCACCCACCGAATACCGTCACTCCGCCAGTCGACCACCACACCCCCTCTGACCGACCACTCGATATCGCTGGCGGGGCTGCGGATCCCGGAGCAGTATCGGCACGACTGGGCGTTGTTCGCCGACTGGTGCCTTGCCGCCGACCAGCGGCCGATCCCCGCCGCCCCGCAGACGTTGGCGATGTTCGTGCGCGAGCATCCCGCGGCGATGGCGACGCAGCGGCGCCGACTGTCGGCAATCAACACCGTCCACACCCGGCACGGCTACCCACCGCCCGGGCGCACCGAGACGGTGCGCCGCCACCTCGACACCACCCGCGGCCGGCGATCTGATCGACTCGCACCGATCCTGCTGCGCACCGCCGCCGCGTTGCCGACCGAGGGCTGGCCCAGTGGACTGTTCGGCCGCCGCGATGCGCTGCTGCTCGTGCTCGCCGCCACCGGCCTGAGCTTTGCCGACATCACCCGGCTGCGCCGCCGCGACATCCGCATCGACGACGGGGCCCTCGAGGTCACCACCCGGGCCGGGGAACGCGTGCGCCTTACACCCGAACCCGATGCTGAGGACCATCTTGGGGTGGCGATCTACCGGCGGTGGGCGCACATCCAGGCGTTTCTCGACGAGAATCCCGGCACGCATCTGTTGCGTCATTACCTCACCGACCCGGTCGACATTCTCACCAATCCGCTCACCGCCGAGCAGGGACGCCAACCGCTGGTGTGTCCGATCGACCGCTGGGGACACCTGCCCCATGCCCACGCGATGACCGCCCAGTCGATCTCGGCGCTGGTACGCGTTCACCTGTCCGGCCGCGCCCCCAACCGCCCGACACTGCCGGCGGCTCCGCCGGACACCGACGAGGCAGGGGTCGAACCCGAGGTGGTTCTCGACCCGGACTACTACGAACGCGGGATCGCGGCTCGCCGTCGCGATTATCAGGACCTCGAGGACCTTGCCGATACCTTCGACGAGATCGAACAGCGCGCCGATGCCCTGTTCGACGACTTGCTCACCGTGCTCGAAGACCTGCAGCCGTAGCTGCACGACGGTGCTCGCCGGCCCCGACAGCGGCAAGTAATGCAAGCAATACCGGCTGTGCCTGCACCTGGTTCGATCTGCGAGCACGCTGTCGACGACGGGCTGAGCATGGAGCCCGGCTCACGGTGTGACGTGGCGACTTCCCCGGATCATCTTCCGGCCTCACCTGTCGATCTCCCACTCCGGGTACCGTGCGGGCGGAAGAAAATCCGGGCGCCCGATCCGGATCGGGGAGACCGGATGATCATCACTGCGGTGAACCCGGATGACGGCGGGGTGCGCGATCCACTCACAAGCCCACAGCTCGGCCAGCCGGTGGACCGGAGGATCTGGTACCCGCTCGTCGTCGACAGTGACATGGACGGTGGTGTCGGGTGCCGCTGAGGATGCCCCCTGGGAGTGGACACCCTGACAATGGTTCGTACAAGAACCAGGAGGGATGCTCACATGGGACGCCAGTCTCACTACCCCGAGGAGTTCCGCCGGGACGCGGTCTCGTTGTATCGCGCGGCCGCCGGTACCCGCACCTACGCGGCAGTGGCTGCGGACCTGGGCATCAGCAGCGAAACGCTGCGCACCTGGGTCCGCAAGGACAACGCGGCTGGCCGAAGCTCGGCGGACCGCGGAGCCGGCGTCGAAACCCCAGCCGAGGAGTTGGCGCGCCTGCGATCGGAGAACACTCGGCTGCGCAGCGCCGAGAAGGAGTGGCAGCTCGAACGGGAGATCCTGCGCCGGGCAGCGGCCTATTTCGCGCAGGAGATGAAGTGAAGCCCTGCCGCTGGGACTTCATCTCCGCTCATCGCGCCGAGTTCGGTGTGCAGCGGCTGTGCCGGGTCCTCGGCGCGTCCCGGTCCGGCTACTACCGGCACCTGGCCACCGCCGATGCGCGCACCGAGCGTGCCGCCGAGGAAGCTGCCACCGTCGCACAGATCCGCCGGATCCATAGTGAGCATCGCGGCGGGTACGGTGCTCCCCGCATCCACGCCGAACTGCGCGAACTCGGGGTGGGCATCAACCGCAAACGAGTGGCGCGGGTGATGCGTGAGCACCGCATTGTCGGTCGGCATCTGCGACGTGGCCGGCGCACCACCATCCCCGATCCGCAGGCGGCGACGGTGCCCGATCTGATCGGACGGGACTTCACCGCCGAGGTACTCGACACTCGGTGGTGCGGCGATATCACCTACATTCCGGTGGGGTCGTCGTGGTTGTATCTGGCGGCGGTGATCGATATCTGTTCGCCTCGGGTGGTGGGCTGGTCGATCGGGTAAGTCCCGGGGAGTGGTGGGAATCGGCTGAGGGCATCCGGCCAGGTCCGCGGCGTGTCGTTCCCGCTCTGCGGGTGGGCCATCGCGTAGTGATCAACGAGTTACCGACACTTTCACCGGAAGTGCCTTTCCTGAACTGGTGGATTTGTTGTGTGAGAACTCCAATCTTCCCAGTTCAGGGGGCACTTTCTTCAGTTCGACACGCTGTTACGCAGCCGATCCTTCGGTGGAATCAGGCTTAGCCTCAATCTTTCGTGAGTCCCGCGTGCCGGCCTGAGCAGTTTGGATTCGATTGTGGAGGCGGTGGATCCGGTGTGCATCCACGCTCGGTCGCCCGACACGGTCGGTGACGCCGGGGTCCACGGCCCCGAGCTGAGTGTCCTTTCGTCTCGATAAATGAAGATACGTGCAGGTCACGCAGGCGAAGGTAGCGCGGTGAGCCTGTTCAATCCGGCCACGAGAACATCGACACCCGGAGCCGTCGCGGCCAGCCGCAGTCGAACCCGACGGGCATGCCGGGCGATCTTCCCGGCGATCGACAGCACCCGCAGCCGTAGCCGTTTCGGCTCCCACCGCCGCGCCGGAACCTCGGTGAACGCGAGCATTTGCATCCACGCGGTCAGCTCGCATGCGAGTTGCACCAGCGCCAGCCAGATCCGGTTCTGGTCGTAGCCGTGCAGCAGAAGATTCTGCAGCCCGGTGACTTTCGCTGCCCGGATCCGGTCCTCGCACCGAGCCCGACGCCGGTGCCGCAGCTCCAGATCGGGGAGTTGCCCACGGCGGGGGTTGGTGACGAACGCGGTCAGGCGCAGCCCGTCACGGTCGGTGAACCGCAACTGCGCACCCGGATGCGGACGTTCCTTCCTGACGATCACGCGCATGCCGGTCGGCCACGTGGACAGGTCGAGCAGTCCGGTGATCTCGGTGACCCAGGCCCCGTCCCGGACCTGCCCGTCCGGGTCGTAGGCCGGAGTCCATGCCTGTTCGGGAACCAGATCGAGGGCGGCGGTCATTGTGTCGGTCAACCCGAATCCGATCGAATACGAGAGCCTGCGTTTGGTCAGGTACTCGATCAAGGAGTGGGTGCCGCCGGCACCGTCGATCCGGACCAGCACCTTCTTCCCGACCCGATATCCCGGATCGAACGGCAACTGCGCCAGGGCGTCCTGCACGACAGTGACGTGATCGGCGGCGGTATTCGACCCGGCGTTACCGGGGCGCAGCAGCACCGCCACCGGTTCACCGGTGCCGTACTCACCGTGGTCGATGAACGCGCACAATGGATGAAACCCGTAGCCGCGTTTGAAGTTCGGGGCAGCGTGTTCTTTGTCGGAGTGCGCGGTGACGAGGGTGGCATCGATGTCGATGACCAGTGGTTTGTGCTCGTCGATGGTGTGATCGGGTGCCGCGGAGCCGGCGGCGGTCCAGGCGTGGGCGCGGGCGGTGGCGCGGGCCCGTCCGATGGCAGCGAGAGCGGTATCGGCGTCGGAGGCCAACACACCGATCAGGCGGGAGACAGTCGGGTCGGAGGCCACCTGGCCGAACAGTTCGGGGTGGGCGCGTAGTTGGTTGATGTCGGCGAGGCAGTCCCCGCCGAGTGCGAGGGAGAGCGCGAGGTCGAGGAGGATCTTGCCGGGATCGTGGCGAGCCAACGGTTTGCGGAACGGGCCGAGTTCGGTCGTCAATGCCGTGGTGAGGCCGGTTTTCTCCGCGGTGCGCAGCAGCAGGATCGCGCCGGCATGCGACACGACGCCGGTTCCGGTGGCCGATGCGGACACGTGTGGGTAGGGGGGACGTAGACTTGCTCACCTGAATGAAGGGTGCTCCTGGCTCACGCGATTGTTCAACCTTAGACAAGTCGAATTACCGCAGGTCAGAGCACCTTTCTTTCTGTGTGACACGGGTTGAGGTCGAATTTCCGTGAAAGCCCCGGGTTAGCCTCGGTAACTCGACACTGACCTGGGCGATGCTCGTCACTATGGCAACCGTCGCCGTGGTCATTTCCCTCTTCTTCGGGCGCCGACTGCGGAGAATCGACTCTCTGGAATCGCCGCTGAGCTGAGGTGGTCCTGTCCACAGCCCCACCGTCACCGGCCGTCGAGATCCTTAAACGAGCAAGTTCTGGATTTCTTTGGCGGCTGTCTGGAGCATAGCTCCGAGTTCTGTGCGGAGTTGTTCAGTCATGCGGTGAGCGGGCACGGATACATTGATCCCGTAGTATCTTCCGCTCGGGCTGGTGATGGGAACAGCGACTGACATGACGCCGTCTTCGCTTTCTTCCTGGCTCGTTGAGTATTCGGTTTGCCGAATCGTTTCGAGGGCGCGCTCCAGATCGGAACGGGAAATGATAGATCCCTTGGTGAGACCCGGGAGCTCCTCATACGGGTACAGGGCATGCAGTTGTTCCGTGGTGAGTAAGCTCAGCATTGCTTTGCCCGTTGCAGTGCAGTTGGCAGGAAGCATCGCACCGTGACGTGAGGCAACGCGGACGGCACGTTGGCTTTCGATGGCCTCCAGAAAGTGTGTGTTCGAGCCTTTGAGCTCGGCAAAGTGCACCGTTTCCCCGGTTGCCTCGAATAACCTTTCCATTGCTGGACGAATTAGCGTTCCGATGTCGACGTGGCGCCGTATGGCGAAGGCGATGGAGCTGAGTGCTTGTCCGGGTTCGTAGGCTTTGGTCTGGGGGTTCTGCCGTACGAAACCGCGGTAGAGGAGCATCCCCATGAGGCGATGGGCCGTAGATGACGCCACTCCGAGGTACTTGCTGGCATCGGTGAGCCGGATGCTCGGCCGGGTCTCGAAGAGCAGCAACAATCGGAGTGCGTTGTCGACGGATTCGATGGGGTACTGCGGAGGAGGGCCGTATCTGGAGTCGTCCTCCGCCCGTGATGCGGACATGAGCTTCATGTTACTGACCGGGGGTTCAGTCTCTGTCCGGCTAGGGCGCAGGCCGTCAACGAGGCTCACCAAGTCGTGCGAGTTCATGTCTCCAGGCAGTCTCTGTGTTGAATGCTCCTCCGAGGTCGGGCAGTTCGGCCATATCGGCGTCGGGCAGGTCGACGAGGTGCCCACCAGCCGAAGTCACTTGCAGGGCCAACCCGGACAGGCCGTCCACGCTGATGGCCTGGAGAACTGCTTGCTCGACGGTTTCGGCCGCGCTGGTGAGGCCGTGGCCCCGCAGCACAACAACGGGTCTTATTCCCATGGCATCGGCCATTTCGGTGGCGAGCCGACGGTCGCGGATGAGTACTCCGCGGGGATAGACGGGCACCCCGTTGGAGGCGAGGCGGGTTCCGGGGATGTCGTACGCCCCTACGATGGGGCGTACTGCAAGCCCTGCCAGGTCGGCGGCAACCACTCGCGGGGGATGAGCGTGAACGACAGCCCGGACGTCTGGGCGGCGCCGGAAGAGCTCGGTGTGCAGCGGCAGTTCATTGGGGACCGTATATCCGCCCCCGAGCTCACCGTCGGCGGCGGGATTGCCGTCGAGGTCCACCATGCGGATGTCTTCGGCTTGCGTGTACGCCAGGCCGCGTTCGTACGGGCCTCGACAGCGCACCAGCAATGTGCTGTCGGTAATTTTCAGGCTGATGTGACCCAAGATTCCATCTGCAAGGCCCCGATGGGCCAAGACCCGGCAGGCGAGGGCGATATGTTCCCGGGCGACGCTCTCGGTCTGGGGCAGCAAGTTCCCCCCGGGTGTCATGACGCCCTCCTCGGCTGTGGCTCCAACTGGGGTTCGAGCTTGGCGCGCAGATCCTGCACCGTGATGCCCCTGGCCATGCCCAGACGGCAGGCAATGAGGGCTTTGGGCCAGTTCACGATGGCTGCGCCCCGGACGGTGGTGCCGTCGGTGGTGTAGAGGGCGGCGAACTTGCCGTGGACCTGCGGGTGTCCGATGATGACGTGGTCGACATTGCCTCCGACGCGTCCCACGATCTGGATTTTCCAGTCGTGCTGGTCGCTCCACACGTATTCAATGGGTGTGTAGGCGCGCGGCTGGTCCGGATGGATGATGTTGTAGGCCACGCATGTGGCTTGTTCCACCGCGTTAGTCCAGTGCTCGGTCCTGACGTCCTCGCCGTGCTTCTGGTGGCGCCAGCGGGCTACGTCGCCGACGGCGTACACGTTCGCGGCGTCGAGGGCTTGGCAGTACTCGTTGAGCACGACGCCGTTGTCCACGAGCAGGCCGGATGCGCTGAGCCAGGAGTCGTTGGGGATGACGCCGATACCGATCAGCACGGTGGCCGCCTGAACGCTCTCACCGTTGGTCAGGTGGAGGGAGAAGTTGCCCTCCTCGCCTTCGATGGCTTCCACTCCGGTGCCGAACATGGTGTTGACCCCGTTGTCCTGGTGAAGGTCTGCGAACCACTGGCCGATCTCAGGGTTGAAGAGGCGGCTCATGGGCACGGGTACCGGGTCGATGACGGTGACCTCCAATCCCAGGCCGCGGGCGGTGGCTGCCGCTTCGGCGCCGATGAACCCTGCCCCGATGACGGCAAGCGCCCCACCCCGGAGAAGGTCCCCACGTAGTTCGCGGGCGTCCTCAAGGGTGCGCAGCACGTGGATCCCTGGAGGCTGACCCCAGGGGGAGGGGCGGGGTGATGCTCCGGTGGCGATGACGAGGTTGTCGTAATGAAGGGGTTCATGCCCTTCAAGCTTCAGCAGGTTCTCGGCGACGTCCAGACCGACGGCGCGGTGCCCCAGCAGGAGTTGGATGCCCTCGGCATCGGCCTGCTCCTGGGTCAGCAGCCGGATGGAGTCCTCATCGGCGGATCCCGCAAGAACGGATTTCGACAGGGGCGGTTTGTCGTAGGGAAGTTCGGTCTCTTCTCCCACGAGGATGATCTCCCCCTTATAGCCTTCCCGGCGGAGGGACTGCGCGGTGCGCACCCCGGCGATGGAGGACCCGACGATGACGGTGATCGGACTCATTCGTCCTCCACCACCAGCGCGGAGACCGGGCAGCTGCGGGCAGCTTCGATGACGCGGGCGCGGTCGGCTTCGGGGACCTCGGTCTGGAGCAGTACGACGATCCCGTCGTCGTCCAGATCGAAGTAGTCAGAGGCTCCGACAATGCAGTTTGCATACCCCTGACAGGCGCCCAGGTCAGCTTTGATTACAGGCATGGTCACATACTTTCGTGAGGCGGTGATGCTGTGGCAGTTAGGAGTGTCTATTCTTCTTCGGCCACGAGCGGCCCGAAAGGGTGGCCGATCATGGCCGAGAACGTGTCTGGGGCCTGCCAGGTCAGGGACTCCAGTTCCAGCGGACAGAGCGTTACCCACTGGCCCGAACGAGGAGATTGAATCATCAGCCGCGAACCGTTGCGGGTCTCAATGCGGGTGACCTGGACCTCCGAGAACTCGTTGGCGATCACGATCGGCGTTCCGGTGACGTGCTCTTCGAGCCGACGTCGTTCCTCGGTGGCCCGAATCGCCGCGAGGCGGTCTTCCTCCTCGCCTTCCCATTCCAGCTTCATAGGAAGATCGCCAGATTCTGCATGCGGATGACCGACTCGTCGACCATGATGGTGCGCCGGGCGAGCTCCCACCCGGACCTTGATGAGGTACGGCGGAGGAGGTCCTCGCGTCCTGCGGAGACAGTGGAGGATTCCCCGACGTCACCACGGCTGCGGAAGAGAAGAACCGCCGAGTCCACGATGATTTCGTCGGGGTTGGGGGTGCGGAAGGTGCGCACGTTAGTGATGTAGTGGCGTAGCCGTGATGGGGGGTCTTCAGTCCAGGCGTGGTCGGTGGCGAAGCGGGCCACCCGGCGGCTGAGCGAGTACTTGTTCTCGTCCCAGTGCGCCATTCCAGGCGAGGTGGTGTATCCCGCGCCCAGGGCAGTGGTGACGCGGACGGGCATGATGTAATGAACGTCATCGGCGATCCGGGAGAGCCATTCGCTGTAGTCTTGGGCGTCCAACAGGTATGCCTCATCGATCAGCCAACGATGCGCCTCCAGGTGAAGTTCATCGTTGAAGGGCAGGGTCTGCCCCGTCCGCTGGGTACGCGGGGCGTGGGCTCCCAGCGCCGACTGTTCGGACAGCGTCGAATTCTCGTTCTCGTGTGCCGTTCCAACACTCATGATCAGACCTCCTCGTGCAGGGTCGCTGCGGGCACGGTCTCTGCGTTACTGCTGGCCGGGCGGGGGGCCCCCGGTCCGGCGGCCGGTGGCGCCTCCACCAGGTCCGAGCCCACGTGCGCCTGCGCTGCGGCTACTGCCGGACGCTCGAGGTGATCGGCCCATCGGCGCAAAAACTCCCGCTGGTTGTACTCGCTGTATCCGATACGGGTGGAGCCGGGTCCCGAGTATTCCTCGGGGGACAGGGCCTCGACGACGTTCTCGCCGTTCTCGAGCATGCCCATCCGGCTGTTGAGCAGCAGACGCCGTGCCATGGAGCCGGCGGCAGTATTGGTGAGGGACACCCAGTTCTCGACGTCGTCCTGTTCGAACATGCCGCCACTGCCGAAGCACATGAGATATGCCTTGTAGGAGAGCGCTTTGTACTCCTCCGGCGCGTTTTTGTCGACGGCGAACCACGAGAGGACTTCCGTCTCGTTCTCGCTGATTGGCTGCCACACGCGGATGGAGATGAAGGGGAGCACCTCGTCGGAGCCCTCTTCGACCCGCGGCCAGTTGTGCACGAAGCTCATGTTCGGGAACAGTGAGGCCGCCGAGATCATGAACCCGTCCTTGCCGACTACGTCGAGCTGCTCCTGGGTCCACTGCTCCTTCATCCGGGCGATCATCTCGTCCGGGTAGCCTACGTAGCGCAGGCGCTCCTCCAAGCCACCTTCGGGCAGCTTGTAAGTGGTGCCGCCGCCGTTGCCAGCCCAGTACGTGGTGCCGTCCTTGCGTTTCTCCGCCTTGGGCTCGCGGAAGAGGCCAATCTCCACCACCGAGGTGTGGGTCTGGGGCGTGTGGTACATGTCCCCGGCGAAGTTCTCGGCCCCGATCTTCCAGTTCGCCTTGATCCGCCAACGCTGAGGGCCACGCAGCTCGATGCCGTCTGCGCTCTGCTTCGTGTAGTAGTCGAGGTAGAATTTGAAGTCCCCTAGGAACTCCTCCAGGGGCTCGGCGTCCGGGTCCATGCTGATGAAGATCAGACCGTTGTACGTGGCCAGCGAGGGAGCTGGCAACAGGGTCTGGCCCTTCTTCTTGAAGCCTTCCTCCCCGCCGTATGCCTCCTTGTGAAACGGCAGGCCAACGAGGCGCCCGTCATTGCGGTAAGACCAGCCGTGGTACGGGCAACGGAAGTGGGAGGCATTGCCCATCTCTGCCCGGCAGACCTGCATGCCCCGGTGGAGGCACATGTTGAACAGGGCCCGGACCTCGCCCTTTTCGTCCCGAGAGATAATGAACGAGTCTTTGAGGACTCTGCGGACCACGTAGTCGCCAGCCTCGGGGACCTCCGACTCGTGGGCGACGAATAGCCAGCTGCGGCTGAAGAGACGCTCTTTCTCGAGTTCGAAGAGCTCTTTGTCGTTGTAGATATGTGCAGGGATCATGCCCTGCCGTACGTCCTCGAGGACGCCGTGGTGGTCTGCCATGGGAGAGCTCTTTCTCGATCATCGATCAGTCAGTCTGTAGAGCAGAGGGTCACTCTGTCGTGAAGAGGTTTCCGCATTTTGTGATCTACGTCAACCCCTCCCACTCTTCGTGCCAGGTACGGGTGGGTGCGGCAAGGGTTAGTGGCCGTTTTCGGGGGAGTCGGAGTCGCGGGCGGCGTTCTCTCCGCGGTCCAGCCTCGCTAGGGCAGCCATTTCCTCGGCAGTCAGGGAGAAATCGAACACCGAGATGTTCTCGACCAGCCATGCGGGTTTGGCGGCCTGCGGGATCGGGACGATTCCTTGCTGGACGTGCCAGCGGAGCAGAACCTGCGCCGGACTCTTTGCTGTCCGTTGCGCGATCTGCACCACGATGGGGTGGTCCCGCAGTCCCGATTCGCGACCAATAGGGCTCCAGGCCTCGGTAATGATGCCCAGGTCCTGGTGCACTGCCCGCGCGGGTAGCCGTGCGAGATCGGGGCTGAGCTGGATCTGGTTCACGTCGGGAACCACGCCGGTCGCGGCAATGACCTTCTCCAGATGGTCCGGCTTGAAATTGGAGACACCGATCGCTTTGACCCGGCCTTCGTCCAAGAGCTTGACGAGGCCTCTCCATGCCTCGGTGTACTGACCCAGGGCCGGCACGGGCCAGTGGCACATGAACATGTCCAGGTAGTCCAGGCCCAAGGCTTGGAGACTACGGTCGTAGGCCCGCTGCACACCGTCGACGCTGTGGGACTCCTTGTTGAACTTGCTGGAGACGAACAACTCTTCACGCGCAACGCCTGCCGTGCGGACACCGCGTCCCACCGCGTCTTCATTGCGGTACTGGAACGCGGTGTCGACGAGCCGGTAGCCGCTTCGAATGGCGTAGCGGACGGCCGTTTCGCACTCTTCCCCCACCAGTGGCCAGGTGCCCAGACCTAGATGCGGAATGCTATGCCCGTGCCTCAGTCGGAGCCTCGGGACCGTTGCGGGGTCATCGCTCGGATGGGTTTTCGTCGTCATGGACAGCCTCTCGTCGAAACGTCTTGCTTTCTTGTCACCGGAGGCAAATAGCGCGAGCCTCGGGGTCTGTGTCGGTCAGTCGACATCTTTGTTGGATCTCCAGGGGGTTGCAGCTGGGGTGATGATGAGCAGGCTCGCGGCCAGCAGGGCCGCGGTCACCGGAACGAGGGTGACCAGCCCGGCCATGCCCAGCGGTGAGAGGAAGAGCGCCGTGGCGCGGAAAGTGCCCGTCAATGCGAGGGCGTCTCCGCGTTCTTCTGGGTGCACCATCTCCGCTGCGATGGCCGGACCGACGGTCTGCAGGACCCCGGCACCGATGCCGGAGATGGCCAGGGCAATGGCCACCGGGACAGTCAGACCGGAAAACGGTCCCACTGCGGCCAGTCCCAGTCCTGTCATGATCATCCCGATGACCAGAGACGCCCTGACGCCGCGGCTGCGGACCCACCCGCTGACGGTACTGCCGACGAGAACGGCGGCGTTGGCGATAGACAGGAGGATGCCGATGACTGCAGCCGGTTGGCCTGCCAGGGACAGGGCGAGAGGGACGTAGGAGTCCAGAAGGCTTTTCCAGGTCCCTGCGCCTGTGTTCATCCAGCAGGCAGCGTTGACACCGGGTCGTCGCCACAGACGGACGTCGCTGCCGGTGAGCGACGAAGGCCTGGCCGCGAACGGGGGAAACCTGATCAACAAGGCCGCGGGGACGACGGCGACGGAACCTGCGACGATCCCCATCATGAGTGGCAGTTGCACCGAGGCCTCCCAGAAATATCCGGCCACCGTGGGGCCGAGAAGCGCACCGATCCCCGCCGCCAGATTGACGTCCCGGAGGCCACTGACCGGTGCGGCGGATGTGCGAACGGCGTGGGTCTGGCTGCTGGTCCAGAAGAACGCCCGGGCTATTCCCTGGACCAACTGGGACGCGACAAAAAACACGACCGCGGGAGAAATCGCGAGCAGTGCGCACGAGATCGCGATCATCAGCCCGGATCCCACGAGGAAGGACCTGTCCGGAATCCGGCGCATCAACGCGCCCATGTACAGGCGGGTGATCAGCTGTGCGATGGCAGCCACGGCGACCAGCAGCCCGATCTCACTGGGGGTGTAGCCCGCATGCACACCCAAAAGAGGGACGACAACGGACAAAGTGCCCAGCGCGAAGCTGAACAAGATGATGGCCAGCGCGCTCAAGGCCCTGTCACAGTTGACGGAGTCCATGTGCCTTCCCGAGGTGGTAACTCTTTCGCATAGACGTTCTCAGCGATCCACCGATCGATGCACTGGCCGATGAGCTTTCGTCACCGGTGTCCGTATACGACGTCTCTACTGGCGGACGTGCTGGAGGTAGGCGCTGGCGTCTTCCAGGTTCACGACGTCACCGTATTTGCTGTCGATGTCGAAGAGGCTTGCCAGGTGTGGCAGCTCTGCCCTGTCTCCCACGCCCTCCTCCACAACGACTGTGTGGAACCCGTAAGAGCACGCGTCTACAGCGGTGGCGCGGACGCATCCGCTGGTCGTGCAACCGAGGAGGATCACCGTGTCCACGCCCCGGGAGATCAGACGAGCTGCCAGATCGGTACCGAAGAAACAGGAGGCATACTTTTTGACCAGCAGCATCTCGTTCTCGCGACGACCCAGTCGCTCATCCAGCTCCACCCACTCGCTTCCCTCCACCAGCCAGCTGTTGGGATTTTCTGACTGCCACCTGAGCGTAGGGTCGCATGTGTCGTCGTGGTCCGCACTATCCCGGCTCCTTAGCGGAGCTGAGGTCGTGATTCCCCGACGCCGAGGGCTCGGATGGAAACTCTGAACTGGCCCGCTCTAGCCGACTGGGCCAGTGCCCGAGGTGCGGCAGGAAGGCAGGCCGGTATCCTCTTGGGCGTCAACGATATGCCCGCCGCGGCGACCAAATGCTGTACGCGTGGCAGCCCGGGATGCTGGCATCGAGCCCCGGATCGCGAGTCGCCCGGTCTGACAACGTGGTCGTTGACCCGCTCAGCGATCGGCCATTGCGGCTGCCACCCCTCCAACCGAGAGCGCGAGCGGAGAGAACCTGCTGAACGGCGCAGCCGGCCGCCAACGTCGGTGGTAGCACGTTCACGAACCGGGGCACAGGGCGTACCGGCCACCGTCGCCCGACGGAGTTCGTTCTCGACCGCGGTTGCCACCGCGTCCGGCGAAACTCCGTCGGTCACCGGCCGCGCCGCGGCAGCGATGGTTCGTCCACCAGGGGGTCGGAGACGGTGATGGCCCGCACCGGGCAGCTCGCGGCGGCCTCGAGCGCTAAGGCGCGGGTGCGGGGGCCACCGTCAACAGGCTCCAGAACGACGGCGACGCTTCGCTCGTCATCGAGGTCGAAGAGCTCGGGCGCGGTCACAACGCACGAGGCGAAGCCCTCACACCGCTCGAGGTCCACCGTAATGTTCATCATGTTCATCGTCCCTCCGTGGTTAAGTCATGGGCAGTCTGTTCGGCGGCGAAGCGCCGCATCGGATCGATCCTGAGCGCGCCGGCCAGCTGCATGATCAGCAGTGGGTGGGCGCCCCTTTGCTGGAGGGTGACCAGGTCGCCCTCCAGGACGGCCGCAAGATCGGCCAGCCGTACGCCTGCGAGGTCGGCCGCGAGCTGGCCCGACTCTTCCGCAATGGAACGAAACTCCGGATCCCGGACGACCCGGCGGATGACCTGGTCCAGGGGTAAGTTCACGGTTCCTCCTCGGGGGCCAACCGAGCCAGCGCGATCCCGGTCGCCCAGTCCGGGACGGACTCGTATGCCAGGACGACCCCTCTCGGCCCACGGGCCGTCCGCTCAGGCTCCGACACTCCCCAGCCCTTTTGACTGGACGCGGCGGCCATCGCGGTGACCCAGTTGCAGATCTCCGGGGCACCATTGCCGGCCTCAGCGAGGACGTCGGCGGTCTTCATGGCGAGGATCGCGCCGAGGTCCCCTGCGCGCACGTGCTGCAGGAACCGCTCGTCGAAGGCGGAGTTGATCTGGCCCATCTCCGGCGTGCCGACCCAGTGGGAGAGCCCGCCGGTCCCGAGCACGACCACTGTTTCGGCTGCGGGCCGCCGCGTAATGACGTCGCGCAGCAGTTCCCCCAGTTGGGCGCTGCGCCACAGGGGTGGCAGAGGCTCGGTGTTGGCGTTCTGGAACACCGGGACCACCGGGATGTCCATCTCTGGTCGGATCAGGGTCAATGGTGCCATGAACGCATGGTCGATCTTCGGGTTGGCGGAGAACGCGAGGTCGAACCCGGCGGCCACCCCTTCGGAGAGCAGCTGGGCAGCGAAGGCGCCAGCAAGTGGCACCTCGGCGCTGGCCACTCCTCCATCGCCCCAACCGGTGGCTATCTCTCCGATTCCGACGCATATCTGCGGAAAGCTGTCGTAGCTGAAGGATGCTAGGTGCTCGCTGCTGACGACGACGAGCACGTCAGGGGACAGCCGGTCAATTTCCGCACGCACCTGAGCGAAGGCCTGATGGACTGCGGCGTGCACGTCGTTGTCCGGTTGGAGCTTTCGGATCATCATCGCCGTGTGGGACGTCGCGTACGCACCTACCAGCCTGCCCATCAGCGGGCCGCCCGTTGCCGGTTGGTGGCCGGATCCGTGGGGCCGCCGTCGCCGTCGGTGCGCCCACCTCGGCGCCCCGCGGTGACCGACCGCACGAACCCGCCGACGACAGCGTTGAATTCCGCCGGCTTCTCGAACTGCGGCCAGTGACCAGCGTCCTCCATCAGACGGAACGTTGCATCGGGAATGATCCGGCTGGCCGCCTCCCCCACCGGCCACGGCATGGTCGGGTTCTGCCGGGTCCACAGCACGAGCGTCGGGCAGTTGATCGTCGCGAGCCGCTCGGCGGTCAGCAGTTCCTCCGGCCGGGGCCGGGAGGTGAATGCGGCGACCATGTCACCGGCGGTGGCGGCGAAGTCCGGGCTGGCGTAGATCCGGTACCGGGTCTCCACCAGTTCGTCGGTGACCACGGACGGGTCATGGCCCAGCCATTCCAGCCGAGTCCGGACCTTCTCCCGGGTCGGGGTGTCCAGAGCCTTGGTGGTAGCCTCCGCGACCTGCCGGCCGACGTTCTCGGTCAGCGTGGCACCGTCGGCGTCCACCTGCAGCCCCGCCCCGGTGACACTGACGAGCGAGGCGACCCGCTCGGGGTGGTGGACGGCGAGAAACGCCGCGACCCAGCCACCGAGAGACTGCCCGACCAGGTGGGCTCGCGAGGCGCCGATCTCGTCGAGGAAGCCGAGCACGTGCTCGGCGAGCGCGCGGATCGAGTACTCGATCTGCGGCTTGTCGGTGAAGCCGTGACCCAGCATGTCAATGGCATGCACGCGGAAGTCCCGGCCGAGGACGGCGATGTTGCGCACCCAGGTCTCGGCGTGCCCGCTCACGCCGTGCAGCAGGACTACCGGCTCACCGGCGCCTGCCTCGATGCTGCGGGTGCGGTAAGAGCTCGCCTGGCGGTACCGGACCTCGGTTCCCAGCAGGTCCACCCAGAACGAGTTCCCCTGGGGCTGGGCCATTCCCCCTTCAGTCCTCGTCACGTTGAGGCTCCTCTCTGTTCGGTCGTGCGGGATGGTCGGTCACTCCGGTCCGAACGGCTCGGAGAGCAATGTCGTGTAGGCCCTCTCGTCGAGCCAGGTGAGGCTCTCCAGCTGCAGCGCGTCAAGGAAGACCTCGCGGCCGGTGCGCAGGCTACGGATGGCCAGGCGAAGGTCGTTGCCGTCTCGGTCGGCGCGTACCCGCACCCGGGCGAACTCGTTGCTGACTACGAGCTCGCCGTCGGCAGAGCCGATGCGCAGCCAAGAACTCGGCTCAGGTGCGCCATCAGCCCCGACATCCCGACTGCCGTCGAGGTCAGCCGCCTGGGCCTCAGAAGAAGATGGAGATGGCACGGGGCAACACCCGGTGGTCGAAGAGCACGGTCCGTTCGGCGATCTTCCAGCTCTCACCGGAGGTCACGATCCGGTCGCGACGGGAGCCGACGAAGAACTGCTCGGAGTTGGCTCGCCGGGACTGGAAGACGATGAAGTTGCACTCCGCTACCAGGTCGCCGTCCGGCCCGGGGGTGACCAGGACGTTGCTGATGAAACGACGCGTCCGCGACCGCGGCTGCTCCGAGTGGGCAAGGCCACCGGCCAAGCGCTCCATCCGCTTGGCGAGGAAACGGGCGTCCTCCTCCATGAGCGACCACTCGCCGGGGACGTGGTCCCGGTGCTGCCGCACCTCACGGGTCTCCGTGATCGGCATCCAGTAATGGACATCCTCGGTGAACAGGTCGAGCCACTCGTCGTAGCGTTGCTCGTCGAGCATCTTGGCCTCGCTGTAGAGGAAGTCCTCGACGTCGCGGCGCAGATCGGTGAGGGAATTGGTCATTTCTGCTCTCCCGGGGTGGTCATGAGTTCGAGCCAGTAGCGATAGAAGTTGCGGTGGTTCTGCTCCGAATAGTGGGGCCCCAAATGGCCGGGGTATCCCTCCTCGTGGATCTCGCCCTCGTGCCCCAGGCCCATCGCGTAGTTGAAATCCCGGGTCTGGGAGACCACCCCGCGGGCGGACTCGGTGATTTGCTCGAAGTTCTCGCCATCGTCCTGGCCAAAGATCCCGGCCGCGGCGTTCTCCTGGGACATCTGGGTGCGGGCGAAGTCCTTGACCGACTGCGGCGCGTCGCGGTCGAAGAGCGCCGTCTGCCAGACCTCGATCTCACCCGGTCCCCTCGGGTGCCATTGGAAGAGCCCGAAGACGTGGAAGACGCCGAACTTGATCCATGACAGGTTCGGGAAGATATTGCCCTGACCGAGCCCGTGCATCTCCGCCTGCAGCGGGGAGACCCGGGCCTTGAGCCGCTCGTGCACGGCGTTGACGTACTCGATCGCCTCCGGCCCGAGGAACTGAGCCATCCCGACGTCGTTCTGATAGGCCCGGCCGGGCTTGCTGATGTCGCCCATCCCGTGGCCGTGGCCGAAGTATGCGATGTAGTCGCCGAGCGTGTCGTAATCGGGGAGGAAGCCGATCTGGAAGGCCGACCCATGTGTGTAGAGCACGTGGTAGTCGTCGCCGGCGAAGTTCTCCGCCGCCAGCTTCCAGTTGGCCTTGATCCGGAACTTCATCGTGGGGCCGATCACCTCGAGCCCGCCGAGCGGCGCCTCGAAGGCCAGGTCCAGATACCAGAGCTGGTCAGCGCCGAGGTAGTCCACCAGCGGGATGGCGTCCTCGTCCCAATTGGCGAAGATGAAACCCTTGTAGTTCTCCACCCGCGGAACGGCCTTCAGACCTAGCCGCGACTTGTCCAGCTCGCCATGGTAGACGGTATCTGCGCGCGGTACACCGATCAGATCGCCGTTGTTGCTGTAGGTCCAGCCGTGGTAGGGGCAGCGGAAGAACTTCGAGGACCCGGCGTCGGTGCTACACACGGCCATGCCCCGGTGGGCGCAGGAGTTGAGCATCACCCGGATCACTCCGTCCGCACCGCGAGTGGCGATCACAGGGTCCTCGCCCATGAAGTTCGTCAGGTAGTCGCCCGGCTCACTCAACTGGGACTCGTGGCCGATGAACAACCACGTCTTGGTGAATACCCGGTCCAATTCCTTGCGGTAGATTGCCTCGTCGACGAAGACCGTTCGGCTGACGGAACCCTCGTCGGGCTTCACCAGGTCGTGCAGTCCTGCGGCGGCCACGTCAACGGGGCGTTCGCTAATGCTGGTCATGAGCGGGTCCTCTCGGGGTCTGACGGGTTGCGTGAGGTGAGATGGGAGGGCGGACCCGAACGGCCCACCTGTAAGCGGATCGTCTGGGCGTCTGCGGTATCACTGAGCGCTGTCATTGCTGGTCCAACTGTTCTGGGCCCCGAGGTTTGCCATGCCCGCGGCGTACAGGGCGCCCTGCGCGTCGAAGGGGAGGTGGGCCACGCCGGCCCGCTCGTATGACGGGGTCGCGGCTTCCAGCCGGCTGTAGATCTCCTCCATGTCCGGAGGCAGCTCATGGTCCTGCCAGGCGGCGTAGTCCCCGTAGCCGTGGTCGTAGTTCCACTCCGGCACGTAGTAGAGGCGCCCGGACGTCCCCGCGCTGTCCTGGGCGGCGAGGAAGAGCGAGATCGGCAGCAGGTGCTCGGGAATCGCCGGGCGCATGAAGTAGGCAATGCCCTGCTCGTTGAAGGCCCGGGCGGTGGCGTCGAACCACGACGCTCGGGTGTGCCCCGGCATGATCGCGTTAACCGCGACCCCGTCGCCGCGCACTTCCTCGGCGAGGTAGAAGGTCAGCGCCATCACGGCGGCCTTGGTGGCCTGGTAAGGCATCTCGACCGTCCACGGGCGCAGCCCGTGGTAGCCGCCGCCGCCGGCGACGGCCAGGACGCCACTGCTGACGACGTTGACGATGCTGCCCCGCTGCTGGGCCCGCATCGGCTCGATGAACCGGCGGATGGCCTTCAGCGTGCCGAACACGTTGACGCCGAACATCACCTCCCAGTCGCGGTCGGTCGTGTCAAGGGTGTTCCGGTGGCCTGTGGGCGGGAAGAGGGTTTCGGAGACCAGAGACGCGTTGTTCACTAGGACGTCGACGGTCCCGAACCTGTCGATTACAGCGTCTCGGGCGGCGTCGAGGGCGGCGTCGTCGGTGATGTCCATGTCGACGGCCATGCCGCTGCCGTCCGACTCCAGCTGCTTGCGGAAGTCGTCAGCGTCGTCCCACGTCAGGTCCGCTGCAACGACCTTGGCGCCGGCGCGCAACAGTCCCTCGCAGAGGGAACGGCCGATGCCGCGGGCTCCACCGGTGACAACGATGACTCGCCCCGCCACCTCGCCCTGCCACTCACCGAGTGCCCGCTCGACCAGCTGACGCTGCCGCGCAGTGGCCACGGTTCCTCCATCAGACTCCGACATCCAATTCTCCTCAAGGTAGGACGGCTTTCTGCATTGCAGTACACATAAGAGAGTATGACCCTCATCACACGCTGTCTACGGGCTATTCTGGGATCGAGCTATTCACTGGTGAAACTAGGAGCCGTGCGTGGAGCTGCGTCAACTCAGGTATCTCGTTGCGGTGGCCCGCGAGGGGTCGTTCCTCCGCGCCGCCGCCACCCTCGACGTGCCGCAGCCCTCGCTGTGGCGTTCGATCAAGGCGCTGGAGGCGGAGCTGGGCATCGCCCTCTTCAAGAGGTCCGGCCGCGGAGTACAGCTCACCGGTGCCGGGAATCAATTGCTGCCCCGCGCCCATTACCTGCTGAATCGAGCGGAGTCGGTCTCCCAGTTTGCCCACGAACTCGCTCGCGGTCGAGCGGGCGTCGTCACGGTGGCCTGCGCGTATCCGCACGTGCCACGGTTCCTCGCGCCCCTGATCGGCACCTTCCGGTCGGCGCATCCCGCTATCCACGTCGCCGTCCACGAGTACTCGGGCCTGCCCGCGATCGAACAGGTGCTTAACGGGGACGTCGATCTCGCGACGGGCCTCGGGCAGGCCGACCAGCGTCTTGCGGGCCACCAGCTCGGCGACGTGCGGCTGGCGGTGGTGACCTCCGACGACCACCCGTGGCGGGGCCGGAGCCACGTCCCGGTCGCTGAATTGCGTGGCCAGCCGGTGCTCACCGGGCCCGCCGATAGCCTCACCCGGCGCCTGCTGGAGCCGGCGCTGCGGGCAGGGGGCTTCGGGCTCGACATCACGTCGGAGAGCGTCAACGCCACCACCATCGTTGCGCTCGCCCGGGCAGGGCTGGGCGTGGCCGTCATCGCCGACGACAACCTCAGTGCCGACGACTCGGCCAGATGGCCAGTGCTGGTCGACGAGCACACCCCGATGAGCGCCCCGCTGTGGATCTACTGGTCACGCGAAGGAGGCATCGCCCCGGCGGTGCGGTCCTTCGTGCGCCACGTCCAGGGGACCGGCAACCGGCTGGACCGGGACGGCGGGCAGCCCAGTCCAGCCTGAGGTCCAGCCGACCTCGGACTGACCACGCCGATCAGAGCAGGAGGTGGTCGATCTCCTCCGCCGCAGCTACCAGCCGAGTGAGGATGTCCTGCTCGGTCGCCGAGCTCATGCGACTGAGCGGCAGCGAGGCGTTGACAGCCAACCGCGGAGAGCGGGTCGAGGCCAGTGCGACGGCGAGGGAGGCGACACCCTCCTCGCTCTCCTCCTTGCTCGACGCGAACCCCCGGGAACGGATCGTGCGCACCGCGTCGAGAAGCTCGGTCCGGGTGCCTAGCGAATGCGGGGTGAGCTGGATGAGCCGCTCGTCGGGATAAAGCAGATGTAGCTCATCGTCAGTCAGCATGGCCAACAGCGCCTTGCCGGTGGAAGTGCAATGGGCGGGCATGCTGCGCCCCAGCCGGTTGGCCACTCGTAGGGCCCGATCACTCTCGATGGAATCGATAAAGTGGACCTCGTTCCCCTCGAGCCGGCCCAGGTGCACCGTCTCCCCCAGATCGTTGTTGAGCCGCTCGAGCACCGGGCGTGCCCGGTCCCGGGCGTCGAGTCGGCGCAGCAGACCGAAGGCCAGCGAGTCCAGGGTCGGCCCCGGGACGTAACTGCGCGTCGCGGCATCCTGCTGGACGTAGCCGCGGTACTGGAGGATGGCAAGCAGCCGGTGGGCAGTGGACGATGCCACCCCCAGGTACTTGCTGACGTCCGTCAGCCGCAGGCTGTGGTGCTCCCCCAGCAGCACCACCCGGAGTGCGTTGTCCACCGACTCGATCGGGTACTGCGGCGCCGAGCCAAACTCCGGTGCCGACGGCAGGTTCGACAGCGCTCGCATGGGTCTGAGGCTACGGGGTGTCTGCTGCGCAGGGACCGACGCCGAGGACCTGCGCTCCGGCGGTCACCCCATCTTGGCGACTTCATGCCGCCACGCCCCGCCCTCGTTGAAGCCCGGTCCGAGGTCGGGCAGCGCCGCCAAGTCCTCGTCCGGCAGATCCGCCTGCGCCCCTCCCGCAGCGGCGATCTGAAGGGACAGCCGGGCCAGAGAGTCCACGCTGATCGCCCGCAGGACCGCTTCCTGGGCCGATCCACCGCTGAGTCAAGCCGTGCCCGCGGAGCACGACGACCGGCCGCTTACCCATGGCCGCCGCCATCTCCAAGGCCAGGCCACGGTTCCGAACGAGCACGCCACGCCGGTAGACGGGCACCCCGCCGACGGCCAGCTTGGCGCCCGGGATGTCGAACGCACCGACGATGGGGCGGATCGCGAGGCCAGCCAGGTCTGCTGCGACTACCGCCCGCGGGTGCACGTGGACGACTGAGGCGGCCTCCGGCCGGGAACGCAGCACCTCCACATGCAGCGGCAATTCGGTCGGTGGAGACCATCCATCGAGCTCGCCCGGAGCTCCAGGGGCGCCGCTCGGGTCAACGAGGTGGACGTCGGCGGCCGTCGTCCAGGCCAAGCCCCACTCCTGAGGGCCGCGGTAGCGAATCAACAAGCGTCCTCGTCGATCCGCAGGCTGACGCGGAATCCCGCCGTCACACCGCTCTGGCATGCTAGACGTTTAGATACGCGCTGTGAGCCCGTGGCTCACCGGGAAGAAGCTAGGGCTGCCTCGCTGCGGCCTTTGGCACCCACCCGCTCGCGGCTCCACACCCGCTGACCCACCGCCTCGCAGATAGGTCACCTGATGTCCCCGCCTGCCGACAAAATTAAGGACTGAGCCAGCATGACCACGACGGACATCCTCCACCAGGCCGATCTCCGCCTGGCCGAGGCGTTGCAGACCGGACGCCCTTGCGGCCCGGTCCGAGACCTGATCGGCGAGGACCTCGCCGACGCCTATGCCGTGCAAGAACTCGGCATCCAGCGACGCGTGGAAGCCGGGGCCCGTCGGGTCGGACGAAAGGTGGGACTGACCTCCCCCGCCGTCCAGAAACAACTGGGGGTGGACCAGCCCGACTTCGGGGTACTGCTCGATCAGATGCACGTCACCGGCGATGGAGTCGTGTCAGGGCCCACCTTGATCGCCCCGCGAATCGAGGCCGAGATCGCCTTCGTGCTGGCCGAAGACATCGACGATCCGGACCCCCAGCTCGTGCGGCGGGCAGTGGGCCACCTCACCCCGGCCCTCGAGATCGTCGACAGCCGAATCCAGGACTGGAACATCACCATCACCGACACCATCGCCGATAACGCCTCCAGCGGTCTCTACGTCCTGGGCTCGGCGCAGTCCTCGCTGTCGGAGTTCACCCCGGCCGAAGCCCTGATGACGCTGACCATCAATAATCGGATTGTCTCCCGCGGGACCGGTGCGGACTGCCTGGGAGACCCGCTTAACGCGCTGGTGTGGGTCGCCCAGACCGCCGCCAGACTGGGGCGCCCACTGCGCGCTGGTGAAGTCGTCCTCTCCGGGGCCCTGGGGCCAATGATCCCCTTCCGTCCCGGAGAGCACGTCAGGGCCACCGTCGCCGGTCTCGGCATCGTCGACGCAGTCCTAAACTGAACTGCCCAGATTTTCGGCTCTCCTGACATACCTGTGGATCATTGCCGGCCGGGGAGGTCGGTCCGGTGACCGCCGAGGTTGAGCATTGCCAGGGCGATCAAGGCCTGTGGTGAGCTGAACCCGTACGCCATCCTTGTGATGAGTCGGATCTTGGTGTTGGTGGACCCGACCAGGCCGTTGGAGAGGTTGTGCTCGATCGCGGCAAGGATCTTGTCCTTGTGTTTCAAGATCCGTTTCTGCAGTGCCACGAACGCTGGGATGCGGCAACGACGAGCCCAGCCAATCCACCCATCGAGGGCTTCGGCTGCTGCCGGGGGCTTTGACCACGCGGGACCAGAACGCCTCGATCGCCGCCGGGGTGGGCGGCAGTGTCGCACTGTAGGGGCGAGAGCGCCGCACCACAGGGGCCGGCCCGGTTGCGGGGGCCAGGTCCAGGCCCGGCAGCGGAACATCCACGGCCTCTATTCCGGGGCCGGCTTCAGTGGCGGTGCGCAACCCGCAGATGGTGGCGTTCGCCCGCCACTATGGGGTCGCCGTGCTCACGTGCGAGCCCGCGGACCCTGCCTCCAAGGGTGGCAGCGAGTCCACGGTCAAGGTCGCCAAAGCCGACCTGGTGCCCAAAGACACCAACTTGCGTAGCGAGTATTCCTCGTTCGCCGAGCTGGAGCAGGCCTGCGAGCAGTGGTGCGAGCAGATCAACGACCGGGAGCACCGCGTCACTCGGCGAGCGCCAGCGGAGATTCTCGCCCAGGAACGGTCCCGCCTGCACACCGTGCCGACCGCGGCATACACGGTGGCGTTGGGAGTGACCAGGCAGGTGCCGGCCAATTCGCCGATGGTGACGTTCGAGTCCGGGCAGTATTCGGTGCCGCACACGCTGCACGGTCAGACGGTGTGGGTCCGCCCGTACGGTGCTGGTGCCGGCGAGCAGATCGTCGTGGTGCACGTGGGAGCGGATGGGCCGGTGGAGGTGGCCCGGCATCAGCGGGCCCCCCCGGGCAGTCCGCGGCTGGCTGATGCGCCCTTTCCGGATGCCCCGGCCGGTGCCCTGCACCGCCAACCCACCGCCCGCAACGCCGCGGAGGCGGCGTTCCTGGCCCTCGGCGACGGGGCCGACTGTGGCTGACCGAGGCCGTGGCCCTGGCCAAGCTGTTCGACCCAGACGAGGTCGACTGGGCACTCGGGCATGCGGCGCTACACAACCGGTTCGCCGAAGTCGATCTGCCATCGATCCTGAACCACCACGCCACCTCCGGCGGTGCCGGCCAAGCCCATACAGCGGGCGAGGACCGGTCGCTGACCCAGGGCACCGCGGGATGGGCCGCCCTCGGCGGGCAGTCGCCGGTGACCACCGATCCACAGGAGGGAGCCCGATGACCACCACCGAGGTTCCGACGCTGGGTGTGCCGACCAGACCGCCGCTGCCCGCCGACCTGGACGCCGTCTTGCGGCGCCTGAGACTGCCGCACATTCGCAGCCACGCGCCCGAGGTCATCGCCACCCGCCAAGGCCCAACGCTGGGACCCGGCCGAGGTGCTGCGTGCGCTGTTGGCTGAGGAGGCCAGCGGCCGTGACCGGGCCTCGCTGGCCACTCGACGCGCTGCCGCCGGGTTTCCCACTGGGAAGACGTCCGACGCGTGGGACGAGTCCGTCTCCTCGATTCCAGCACCGACTCAACAGGCGTTGCGGACGCTGGAGTGGTGCACCGCAAGGAGAACCTGGTCCTCTGCGGACCCTCTGGAACCGGCAAGACATTCCTGCTTGAGGCCCTCGGGCAGCAGGCCGTCGAAGAGGGCCTGAAGGTCTACTGGTTCACCCTGGAAGACCTCGGCGTTCTCCTGCGCAGTCACCGCGCCGACGGCACCGTCACCAAGGCCATCGCCAAGATCCTGCGAGCCGACCTGATCATCGTCGACGACATCGGACTTCTCCCAGTAGCCACCGACGCTGCCGAAGGGCTTTACCGCCTGGTGGACGCCGCCTACGAGAAACGTGCCATCGCGATCAGTTCGAACCTGCACCCGGCCGGTTTCGACGAACTCATGCCCAAGACCATCGCCACCGCGACAGTGGACCGGCTACTGCACCACGCCCACGTCTGCCAGACCAGCGGCGACTCCGTCCGCCTCTCCTAAGCACTCGCAGGCCAGGGAGTGAAGCCCTTGTCCTGACAACCCGAAAACCCGAGATGGCCAACCCCTGGGCAGATCCCATGGCCATCTCCGGGCAGATCTGGTGACCGCCACCGGGCAGGCCTTAAGACCGCCCCTGGGCAGAACTCAATGGCCCTTGACGGGCCAATCCGGGCAGGAGTTAACTTACCGGTCGATGGCGGTATGTCGGCTTGGCAGGCCATCAAACTGGCCTCCTATCCGCCCCAGTAGAGCCGATGTCCTGGAGCTGTAGCGGATGCGGCAAGTCGAAGAATAATGCGCCCCATTCCAACCCCGGGCGTCACGAGAGGAATCACATCATCATGAATGATCTATCAGGCAAGGTGGCAATGATCACCGGCGGCGCCTCCGGAATCGGCGCGGCGACGGTCGAGTTGTTCCTTGAAGCCGGCGCCAAGGTAGTTGCTGTGGACATCCAGGGAGACCGCCTCAAATCCCTGACTGAGCAACTGTCGGCTCACAGCGGCAATCTCGCTGTCGTCGAAGCTGATCTCACCACTGCCGAAGGCGTCGAAGGCGCGGTCCAAGCGGCATCAGCACCGTTTGGCACTATCACGGCACTGGTCAACGTCGCCGGCCGTAATAGCGGTACCGTCGGCCTCCAGAACCACACTGACCAAGAATGGCAATTCACCTTCGCCATCAACGTCGATGCGCCGTTCCGGCTGGCAAAAGCAATAATCCCCGGCATGCTCGAAGCAGGGGGCGGGTCCATCATCATCGTGTCGTCTGCGCTCGGCCTCGTCGCCGGCGGTGCCGGCACGGCTTACACGGCGTCCAAACACGCGGCAGTCGGCCTCACGAAGGAGCTGGCCGCAGAGTTCGGACCACAAGGCGTACGGATTAATGGCATCGCTCCCGGGCTGGTCGAGACACCGATGCATGACTCGCTGACCGAACAATCTAAAGAAGGCTTCGCCGCTGCCGCCGCCGCTACCGCCATCGGGCGCATGGGGCGTCCGAGAGAGGTGGCCGAGGCCATCGCGTTCTTTTCCAGCGACGCTGCAAGCTTCGCGCATGGTTCCATCGTGGCAATCGACGGCGGTTACATCCTGACCTGATGGTGCGGACCAAAGTTGTCTATGCTCAGGAGCTTCACCAAACGTCGAGCCGCCGATGGTCAGGGTCGTGCAACAGGCTTTGAGGCTGCGTAGGCCGCTTGATGCAGTCCATTCAAACGCTATATTCAGGCGGTAGCGCACTCCTGGGGAACCGGTAGCGGTCCGGGGTTCTCCGGGTCCGCTACTTGGTGCTCACCAGACTGGGCGAAGGCGTGGTTCCTCTCCTAGGTGCCAGTCGTCGAAATGCTCGACCAAGTTGATCATCGCTGCGCGAACAGTTCGCATCGTTTCCTCATCGCCCAGAAGGGTTGCCCACTCCACACCTTTGATGGGAAAGTACGTTATCCGCTTCTCGGTGGAGTGCGAGCGTGACAGGGTCGGCGGCATCGGGGCACTCGGGCTGCCGGGTGCGTCTCCGGGGGGGCCAGACTGGCGGTGGTGTGAGCAGGGCAACTGCGGTCGTGGCGGACCATCGTGGCCGCTGTCTCTTGGTCGGAGCCGTAGTTGCGAAACTCGCACTCAGGTTGCGACAAACGCAATAGTCGTAGGTAGAACGCCAGTTCAGGGGTCGCCTGCGTGCCTCCGAAGGGGCTGCCTGTCTAACGTCCTCGAGCTGCCCGGGTCTGCTGAGCTGGCGCAGGAAAATCGCAGTTTAGGGTTGGCCCACGCGGGGGTGCGGGCTCTTACCCGGATCTTCTCTGTGTGCGGGGAGAGCCCATAGGGTTCTTTCAGCTTTACAGAATATAAGTTATCGGCGTTAACGCTATAGACGTAAAGGCAAGGTATTCAGCGCTGTTGACCTGCATGGACACGATGCTCGCTCCTATTTGGCGAGGGTTTCGCGAGGGTCAGTGAGTTGTCCGCGAGCGTCGGGCCAAGTCGGCGGGGGCCTGGGGGCTGTCGAGCGCCCGGGCGGTGGGGCTGGGGTCGATTTGGTCCAGCGCTGCCAGGGGTTGTCGGTGTCGGCGGTCGACGGTGGTGTTCCAGATGCGGTGACGGTGACCGATGTGGGTGCGCAATCCCCGCTGGTTGCTGATGGGGCTCGCAGTCGGTGCTGTCATGGTCTACGCGTGACTCAGGCCACTGGACAATGTTAGGGTGAATGTCAATTTGCCTTACAAAGCCGTGGGAGGTGTCCAGGGTGACTACGCGCTACCTTCGGAAGGACGAGGGCTTTTTCGCCCCGGATTCGGTGGCCCGACGAGTGTGGTCGTATCCGACGTCGGCCCTGTTCGGATTCATTCGGTCGGTGACGATCGAACATCTCGATCCGGATCTGACCGCAGCCGTTGACCACAGCGGGCAGGTCGTCCAGCGACCGGCGGTGCGTTATGACCGCACGGTCCAATACTTCGCCACTGTGCTCTTCGGGGACGCTGAGACCGTCATCAAGTCGTCGGATGTGCTGATGAAGGTGCACGCGCGCGCCCACGGCCCGAATCCGGTGACCGGTGGCGAGTACGACTCCAATCGCCCGTCCTCGCAGTTGTGGATTCATATGACGGCCTGGCACTCGATTCTCTACGTCTACGAGAAGTACGGTCCGGGCAAGCTCAGCCGGTCGGACGAGAACGAGTACTGGCGTGAGTGTGCCGTCGCGGCACAGTTCCAGCCGATCGAGATCGATGACGTCCCGCGCACCCGAGGCGAGGTGCAGAAGTACTTCGACGACTGGCGCGACCGGCTTGCTTCCTCCGAGGCCGCGATGTACAACATCGACTTCATCCTCGACGGGATGCGTACCGTTTTCACCGCTCTGCCCGCACCGATGCGGTTGGTGTTGGGGCCCTTCGTCAGGGCCGGCGTCGTGGCAACCTATCCGCGGTGGATGCGGTCGATGATGGGCGTGCGGCAGTCGCCTGTTACCGATGCGCTTGCGTCGGCGGCAATCCGACCGGCGATGGCGGCACTCGCCCGGGGCCCCCGCGCGCAGGTCTGGTTCCTCAACCGCATCGCGCCGCGGGGCGGGCCGGTTCTCGAGGGCTATCTCAGGGGGGTGGACGCAGAATCGTCAAGTGTCTACACGCCGCAGGAGGCGCGTAAGAAGTTTGGTGACCCCCGCAGTCCGCTCGAGCAATACTCTGACCTGCTCGCCGCCCGGCAGCAGGGTTCCGCTCCCGCGCCGTACGAGCACAATCATCGGGACGACCTACTGGAGTTCGCCACACCAAAGGCGCAGGCAAGCTGATAGGCGGCGCCTCAAGGCGTAGCGGTGTGTGGCGGATCTCCCTGGCGCAACGTCCTGCGGAACGGAAGCCGGGGGCTATCCCCAACAGACCGCACCTCAATGACAACCGCGCGGTTCTGACATCTGACCTCAACATAATTGCTGGCAGGAGCGTTATTCTGCAGTCCGCATTCGTGCTTGGCGATTAGTTGGCAGCTGCGTACGCTCCCATAACGTCGGCAGGAATGCGCCCGCGATTGGAGACGTCGTAGCCGTTGGCCTGGGCCCATTCGCGAATAGCCTTGGTGTTGGCGGACGAGGTCTTCGCGGAGGTTCTTCTAGCGGCCTTGGTGTTTCTTCCGGTCACGCGGTGGCCGGCCTCGATGTATGGGGCTACAGCCTCTCGCAGTGCCTGGGCGTTGTCGTCGCTGAGGTCGATGGAGTATTCCTTGCCCTCGAAGGCGAACGAGACAGTGTTCGCGGTTTCGCCTAGGTCGGTTCCGTCGATGTCGTCGGTGTATCTGACCTGGAAGTGCTGAGCCATAGATCTGTCCAATCTTGATGCGTCAACTGCTGCGGTGAATTATGCCCGCTGCGGCAAGTCGCGTCGGTTGGCCTTGAGAGCTCCAACCGTCCAGGCCGAACGCCAAGAGGCGCGGTAAGCCGCCTACGAGCCGACCGCGGGTCGTGGCTGCTGGTGCGCTAGCAACCACGACGGCCGTCGGGGGTTGCTGAATGGTGGCATTTGAGTAGCATTGATGGTGCTGGGCAAGGTGCCCGTAGTCGTCTACCGCCGTGATTGGCGGTACTTGCGAGTGCTGTTGGAGGGGGTCCGGGCGATGGCCGTGGTGGATCAGGCGATCTTGGCGCATACCGAGACCATGAAGCTGTCGAGCGCGGAGTTGGCGCGTCAGCTGGTGCAGCATCTGGGGCCGACGGTGGTGGCGGTGGCCGCGGGTGTGCGGGACAAGAAGCTGCCGTACAAGTGGTCGGCCGACGGCGGTCCGGTACCGCGGGATGGCGCGTTGCAGCGGCTCCAGGTGGCGCACCGGGCGTGGGTGGCGATCGCGACGTCCGAGGGCGCCGATGTCGCTCGGGCGTGGTTCATCGGCGCGAACCCCAGGTTGGATGAGCAGCCGCCGTTCATGGCGATCGCGGCGGGCAAGTTCAAGCCGGTGATGAGTGCCGCCGCGGCGTTTGTCGACGGCACCGACAACTAGAACTCGCCCCGTGACCCTGGCCCCTGCGGGCCGGCCCGACGAGCGGTGGAGGGCCACCTAGGGTGGTTCGGGTGAGTATGAGCACCGGTAGAGGATGCCGCCTGTGACAGGCGAGGTCACGGTCTGCGCGAACACGGGCCTGGCACTGCTCCCGGCCGGCGGCCAGGCTGTGTACCGGTTGGCTAAACCTTCCTATGGGGTGCTCAATCCGCCGACCAGGGGCGTGAGTAGCAGCGAGGACCGGGCGGGGTGGAACCGTTTCGATTTGCCCGGCGAGCAGACCATCTATTGCGCCAGTAGCGCCGAGGGTGCGTACGGCGAGTTGCTGGGCGCGTTGAAGGTCGGTGGCCCCTACCGGGCGCAGGAGTATCTCGATGATCCGGGCGCCGATGATCTCTACGCTCTGATTGCACGCGACTGGAACGATCTGGGGGTTCGACCACCTGGCGTGGTCGACATCCACTGGTTGTACGCCCACCGGATGTACACGGTGGCACTGCCGGCATCGGGATGGTTCGTGGAGATCGAGCATGCGCGCACCATCACCTACCTGGCCTCGCATATCCCGCTGTCACTGTGGGAGCGAGGGATCGACGAGATCACCGTGGCGCAGACGCGAAGCGGGGACCGTCATCTGACGACCGAACTGGCCGCCACGCTGGCAGCCGCCCCACTCGCCGGCGGCGCGCGTGCACTGGGCGTGCACTACTACTCCAAACACGGCACGCACTGGTCTTGCTGGGCGGTGTGGCTGCGCGACGACGTCGCCGGGGCTCTGGACGTAGGCCCGGGCAAACCGGTCGCGCCGCCGGCCGACAATGCCGCATTGGCGGCCGTACTGGACATCTACAACCTCACCGCCGGATAGCCTCAGCCCCCACGCGCTGCGCGCCGCCCGCGGGCCTCATTTGGCTCGTCGCCGGTGGTGTCCGCACCGACGGACACCCATCCCCCACGGTCGCCGCGCCACACCTCGCGCGGGCTACCCACGGAATACGGGACGCGGTAACGTAGGTAACGGGAAACGTTACCGGTTACTCGTTACCGTGTACTCGAGCCGGAGGGACTGTCATGTCGACGTCGGAGAAGATTGCTCGCGCCTATGGGGTGCTCCTCGCGCGGGGCGAGAAGGTCACCGTGCGGGCCGTGCAGCGCGAAGCGGGGGTGCGGATCGGCGAGGTGGCTGCGTGGATGCGCGAGCATGCCGGCGGGGCGGCCGCGGATGTGCCGCCGGCGCCGGATTTGTCGGAGGCAATGTCGGCGATGGTGGCCTCGGTGTGGGCTGCGGCGTGGAAGCGGGCCGCGGAGCAGGCGGACGAGGCGACCGCGGTGGCGCTCGATGCTGCGCGCGCGGGTGAGGCCCACGCCCTGGAGGCAGCCGAGCAGGCTGCCGCAGAGCGTGACGAGGCAGTCGCATCCCGCGACCGAGCGCTCCGCGAGCTCGAGGCAGTGCGCGACGAGCTCGAGCAGCTGCGCGGCCAGCTCGAGGAAACGCGCCAGGACGCCGCCGTCGCACGCACCGAGGCCGAGGAGTCCGACCGGGCACGAGTCCGGGCGGAGGCAACCTCAGACACACTGCGGGAGGTCCTGGACTCGCTGCGCGAGGCCGCCCGCACGCCGGACCAGCCGGGCGAGTCCTAGCGGAGCTCGCCAGGGCACGTGGGGCACTGACTGTCGGGGGGAGAAGTCACACTGACAGTAGGTCGACCGAAAACAGGTCGGCAGGAGCCGCGCCCACGAATGGGTGCTCTGCTGCGAGCAGACGGGCGGCAAGGAGGAGTCCCGATGTGGGATCTGACCACGGCGCTGCAGGCTACCGCGGTGGTCGCGGGCGACGCCTTGGCCGTGCCTGCGCCTCGCGCGTGGGGCCGGTGGGTTCTGCGCATTGATTGGGCTGCTCGGTGTGCTGCAAGGCCGTACGTGGGCGCCGACGGTCGCGGCGCTGGGGCTGTTGGCGTGGTTCGTGGGTCATTGGTCGTTCGCGGTGCGCCACGATGTGCGCTATCGGTCGGCGATGGCGCTGTGGGTGATCGATAGGACCCCGCTGCGGTGGACGATCCCGCGGTACTGGCAGCTGCGCCGGCAACGTCGAAAAACAGTGGCCTGCTGACACATCCTGACCGGTCCGCCAACGATAATGGCCCCGCCGCCCGGCGAGGCCATCTCTGCGGACGACTGTACTCCCCAGGCTCTAGAACAGTGTGGGCGTGTTGGGGGGCGCGGCGTTGCCACAGGCGCGGGCGTAGGCCTCGGGGTCCCAGCCGCCGGCGAGTGCGTCGCGGACGGCTAGGGATCGGGCGTGGCGGTTGGTGTGTTGGTCGGGGTTGCGGATGGCTCCGGTGCGACCACACGCGACGGCGTAGCGCAGGTTTGCTGACTGGGTGGAGGCGACGACATGGCCCGGGTCGACGCGTACGCACAGGGGTTCGTTGCATCGGTGTTCGGCCACTACGCCATCGGCCAGTTGGCCGGCGAGCAGGAGCGCGAATCGGTGCCCGGACTCGGTTCGACTGACCCCACCCGACCTCCACGTCAGGCGTGTATACCCGTCGACGCCACTGATCGCTGAGATCAGGAACCAGCAGCCATCGCCGGGTGCTTTGACCACGCGGGAGAAGAACGCGTCAATGGCCGCCTGAGTGGGCGGCAGTGTCGCACTATAGGGACGCGACCGCGGCGCCGCGCCAGCCGGGACGGGAGCCGGCGCGATCAACTCCAGACCCGGCAGAGGAATGTCCACGTCTGCGGGACTGGTGCGCGGGTCAGTGGGACTGGGCACCGTTGTGGTCCGAGGTCGTGTCCGACGCGTGCTCGTCAGTGGTCTCGGGCACCTGGTCCCCGGTGGCGGTGCGGTTCTTCGCGGCGCGGATCGCGGCGCCGACTTCGCGGGCGGACAGGCCGGTCATCTCGGCCAGATCGGATTGGGCGACACCGAGGTCCTTGAGCTCGATGAGCGCCTCCCCCCGGGTGGCCTCGGCGTCGGCGCGGGCGTCGATCGCGGAGAACACCGCCACGAGCGTGGACTCGCGCTTGCGTGCCCGCTCGAGCTCGTCAGCCATGGCCTGGCGGGCACGGGCCCGCGCGGTCTGGGAACGCGAATCAGTCTTCGTAGCAGCCATGGCCCAAACCCTAGAGCACTCCTACGACACCCGCGAGCAGCAACCACTCCCCCATCCGACCACCGCGTCGCTCACACTGTCCCCGCCTGAGACGCCACCAATGACCCCGAGACCCACACTCGCTCCCGCTCGCTCCAACAGCCACACACAGTATGCACTTCTAGTGAACCACGGGAAACACCTGGTCAGCGCCCTGCGGCCTCGTGGGGCGTAGACGCCCCGCACGAGGCCGCATACGCTGGAGGCCGTGATGAGTCTGCGAGCGGTTCACGCAGGGACCGGATACCAGTACCTGCTGCGCTCGGTGGCGACCCATGACGCCGACCCCGAAGGCAAATCCCTGTCGGACTACTACGCCGCCAAAGGCACCCCACCGGGGGTCTGGATCGGCTCCGGACTGACCGGATTGAACTCCGAGACCGCGACCGTCGGGGCCACCGTGACCGAGGAACAGATGGCCGCCCTGTACGGCGAGGGACTGCACCCGGACACCGACCAGAAGATGGCCGACGGCGCGCCCCTCGCGGCGTGCAAGTTGGGCCGAAGTTTCCCGATCTACACCGGCGGCGTCGAGGTCCTTCAGGCTATTGCTACTGCCGAGAAAACCTTCCTCGCCGTCGAGGGACGGCGCCCCACTGTCGAGGAACGAGGCCAGATCGCCGAAAGTACGGCCCGCCCGTTCTACACCAAGGAGTTCGGCTACGAGCACGCCTCCGGGCAAGACATCATCGCCTGGGTCAACCGGGAACGCGACCGCGTCAAACAAGCCGTCGCCGGATTCGACTTCACGTTCTCTCCGGTGAAAAGTGTCAGCGTCTGGTGGGCACTGGCCGACGAGAACACCGCCTCCCACATCGCCGCGCTGCATCACGAAGCCGTCGCCGAAGCCTTGGCGTGGGCCGAGGACAACGCCATCTACACCCGGGTCGGGACCGGAGGCATCAAACAGGTCAAAACCGGCGGGATCATCGCCTCCGAGTTCACCCACTTCGACACCCGAGGCGGCGACCCGGACCTGCACTCGCACGTGCTGATCGCCAACAAGGTCCAGGCCCCCGACGGGCGCTGGCTCTCCCTGGACGGGCGGGCCATCTTCCAGATGCATCAGGCGATCTCGTCGCGCTACGACGCGATCCTGCACGACAAACTCACCCGGAGAATGGGCGTGGAATTCCAGGCCCACTACCCGCACCCGGACAAGGCACCGATCTGGGAAATCGCCGGCATCGACCGCAAGCTGATCGACGCTTTCTCCTCACGACGGGCGATGGCCCGCCCGGTCTACAACCAGCTCGTTGCCGACTACGTCGCAAAGCACGGCCGCCAACCCGGACAACGCGCCTCCTACGCCCTGTGGCAGAAAGCCATCCTGGACACCCGCGACGCCAAAAAGCCGGCCCTGTCGCTGGACGAGCACCGCGCCGGCTGGCGCGAGGTGGCCGCACAGATCGTCGATGACCGCACCCTGGACACCCTCACCGACCGGGTCACCCGGCACGGCAAGGCCGGAGTCGAGCGGGACATCTTCAACGCCGACACTCACGCCCGTGTCGTGGCCCAGCGGGCAGTGGAGGCGGTGACGGCCAGGCGCGCACAGTTCCGCCGCTCGCACGTTCAGACCGCGGTGTCGACCGCACTCAAGGGCTACGTGTTCACCGGCGAGCAGGCCCTGGAACAGGCGCACCAGGCGGTGATGGCCACCGCCATGGATGAGTTGGTCATCCCCTTGACCCCACCAGAAATCCTCGACCTGCCGGGTGCCCTGACCCGTCCGGACGGGGCCGGGGTGGACCGGCACGCCAACACCGAAAAGTTCACCACCCACGCCGTCCTGGACGCCGAACAGCTCGCCCTGGACGCTGCGCGTACCCCGGTCGCGGTCACCGCCCCGGCAGCGGTCCTCGAGCATGTCCTGGCCGAACACGAGACAAGCGAAGGGTGGAGCCTGAATGCCGGCCAGCGGGCGCTGGCCGGGCACCTGGTCGGGGCCGGAACCCTGCTCGCTGCCGGCGTCGGACCGGCCGGCACCGGCAAGACCGCCTCCATGAAGTGAACCGTCTCGGGTTTCTTGCCGCTCCTATATCGGTGACGGCTCCGGTTGTGGAGTCGACAGGTGAGCGTAGTACGCCGCCTCGAATTCATCCGGCGGGACGTATCCGAGACGGCTGTGCAGGCGACTGCGATTGAACCAGTCGACCCACTCCATCGTGGCGTACTCGACGTCCTCGACGGACTTGTAGGGACCCGGATGGAACGGGTTTCCCTTGGCGATCACTTCGGTCTTGAACAACCCGATCGTGCTCTCGGCCAGAGCGTTGTCGTATGCGTCTCCGACGCTGCCAATCGACGCGGCAATACCCTCCAGCACAAGGGTTTCCGCGAAAGCAATGGAAGTGTACTGACTGCCGGCATCGCTATGGTGGATCAACCCCGAGCCGACCGGGTGGCCCGTGTGGTCACGTCGCCACAATGCCATCTTCAAGGCGGTGGTGACCATCGCGGTGTCCTTGACGGTGGCGGCATGCCAGCCGACGATCGCCCGCGAGAAGCAGTCGATCACGAACGCGACATAGACGAACCCCGCCCAGGTGCGGCAATAGGTGAAGTCGGTGACCCACTTCCGATTCGGAACCTCGGCGGTGAAATCACGATCGACCAGGTCAGGGGCGCGGCGGCTGTCCGAGCCGCCGGGCATGGTGGTGCGGTGCCGACGGCCCCGGACCGCTCCGGACAGCCCTTCATCGCGCATCAACCGGTCGACGGTGCATGCCGCGACGTCGTGGCCGTGTCTGCGCAGATGCACGGTCATCTTCCGGCGACCGTAGAGACCTTCGGCGGTGCCGACGGTCTCACGCAGAGCGTTCGTCAGATGTGCATCGGCGACGGTCCGAGGGGACGGAGGAGCGGTTTTCCAGTTCCGATACGTGCGTGGGGCGACCTTGACGCCACGCTCGGTGAGCACGGCGCAGATCGACTCGACCCGGTGTCCTTGTGCACGCATCTGGTCGATGAACTGGCAGATCAGCGGCGGCGAGGGTCGAGCTCCCTCGCGAAGAAAATCGAAGCCGACTTCAGGATCTCGTTGGCCTCACGGAGGTCTCGAACTTCGCGTTCGAGCTCTTTGATCCGCTGCTGCTCGGCAGTGGTCACGCCGGGTGTCTTGTCGGCGTCGACCAGAGCCTGGCGGGTCCAGGTGCGCAGCGACTCGACACCGACGCCGAGCTTCGGGGCGATGGCCTTGCATGCCGCGAACGGTGAAGAGTATTCGTCGAGGTGGTCGAGGACCATCTTCACCGCTCGTTCACGCTGCTCGGCGGGGTAACGCTTGGACATGATGTGCATCCTCCTCAAGAAAGGAGGCGGCATCAAACCCGAGACGGTTCAAAGATCGTCGCCGACACCTGGCACTCCACGGGCCGAAACATCGTCGGACTGGCCCCCTCGGCGGCCGCCGCGGCCATCCTGTCCGAGGACATCGGCGCCGACTGCCACACCATCGACTCACTGACGTTCACGTGGCTGGGCCGCAACCCCAACCAGCCCGGCCGCACCCTCGCAGCCCTGCCGGTGACCATCTCCCCCGGCGACATGCTGCTGGTGGACGAAGCCGGCATGGCCAGCACCGAGAACCTGGCCGCCTTGACCGAGATCGCCGCCGAATCCGGGGCCGTCCTGCGTCTGGTCGGCGACCCCAAACAGCTATCCGCCGTGGAGACCGGAGGCCTGCTGGCCGACCTGACCCGCACCCCGGGAACCCCCGAACTGCGCGAGGTCATGCGCATGGGCTCAGACACCGCCCAAGCCGAAGCCACCTTGGGCCTTCGTGACGGTGACACCGACGCCCTGGCCCTCTACACCGACCGGGGATGGCTCACCGGTGGGCACCGGGAGCAGATGCTCACCGACGCCGCACACGCCTTCCTGGCAGACACTGCTGCTGGCCGGCGCTGTCTGGTGATCGCCTCCACCAACACCGACGTCGACACCCTCAACGACCTCATCCGCGCCGACCGCATCAGCACCGGGCTGGTCGACGACACCCACACCATGCGCGTGTCCCGGGGCGATGCCGTCGGTGTCGGGGACACCGTCATCGCCCGCACCAACGCCACCCTCCACACCGACGACGACCGCACCCCCCTGGGCCGGGTCATTAACGGCCAACTGTTCACCGTCACCGGCATCACCGACGACGGCGCCCTGGCCGTGCGGGACCAGAACACCGGCGACGACATGCTCATCCCCGCCAGCTACGCCCACACCAACATCCACCTCGGATACGCCAGCACCATCCACCGCGCCCAAGGCGCCACCGTCGACACCACCCACGCCGTCATCGACAACACCGTCGACCGCGCCGGCCTATACGTGGCCATGACCCGCGGCAAAAAAGAAAACCGCGCCTACACGGTGTGCGAGCACTCCCTCGACCCGGGCGCCGAAGACGCCCACATGCACTCGGCCGGCGACCAGAACGCCCCCACACCCACACAGGTCCTCACCGGTGTGCTGGGCCGTGACACCCGCAACACCTCAGCCATTGACACCCTGCGGCAGGAATACACCACCGCCACCGCACCCGAACGCCTCGAACAGCTCTACCGCCATGGCGCAGAACTGGCCGCCCAAACCTTCACCGCGAACACCCTGCCCGACTACCTCGACGCACTCCCCCGCACCCACACCCACCACCTCGAGGCCGACCCCGCAGCCCTGGCCGACCTCGAACACGCCTGGACCGAAGCAGCCCAAGCAGGCCTGGACCCCCGCGAACTGTGGCTCGAGGCCACCGACAACCTCGACACCGCGAAATCCGCAGGCGCCGTCATCGCCCACCGGATACGTCACGTGACCAGAGAAAACGGCGAACCCGACGCCCTGCCCACTCCCCCACCAGAAACCACCACAGGCGATGCCGAACTCGCCACCTGGCTGACCGCCACCCGCGAAAAGCTCACCACCACCCCGGACGGCACCAGCACGCCCGACGCCGACGACTTCGTCGCCTCCTACCTCGAACACCGCGCCGCAGAACACGAGCATGGACCGGACGTCGAGCCCCTGGGTACCTCTTCGGATTGGGGGCCGACGACAGGACCGGACACCTCCCCCGACCTGTGGTGACATGCCTGGTCTCACAGGGACAGCCACCCATGGTGGTGTCAGGCAGCGGTGGCAGCCCACTGATGGGGTGCGAGCAGCATGTCGGGGGCCGGCAGCGCAGCCCGAGTCGCGGCAACAAGTTCCCACCAACTACCGGGATCGTGCTCGCGGTGCCGCTCCTGCGCGGCCATCGCCGCGCCCCATGTTGTTGCCTGTACCGGGGGGCCGGTACTGGTGGCGCCGTAGGCCAATGCGATATCGACCGGGTGGACGTTCTCGGCCTCATCGGGGGTGGGAAACATGCCCCACTCGGCCAGCGCATCGGAGCGCTCCGGCTGATAGCGGGTGGTGAACCACCACACGAACACCGCCGACTGCAGCCTGTACAGACGCACCCGATCAGCGTGTGCTCCCGTCACTCCGGCCAGGGCCGCAGCCCGAGCCAATCGGGAACGGCCCTGATAGGCGCGCCCACTGGAGGTGGCCAAGCCGTAGGACTGGAGCGCAGCAATCTTGTTGCGAACCGTTGACGCACACCCCCCCAGCCGAGCCGCTACCTGCTTGACCGACAACCGTTCGCTGCTCAGCAACTCCCATACCCGCAACCCGAGTACTCCCAGCGAGCGAGCGTGCCAGATATCAGCGCGAGCGCGCTCCAGCTCCCCCTGCAGCCTCTGCTCTAGCTCTGCGGAAAATACTGCACCACTTCTTTGTTTCCCGCCCCCGGGTCTTCCGACCCGCCAGACTGCTGCCCAGGGGCCTGCTGATCTTTGGACTCGCGCAATCCAGCCCTGCTGGACCAACACCTTCAGACGGCTGGTCACGACGTCTCGCGTCAGGCCGACGGCGATGGCCCAGTCGCGCTCGGACAGCTGCACGTTGTCTGCGGCTGCTGCCAGGGTCCTGGCCGCCAAGCCCAGGAGAAGCAGCCGATCCTGGGCCCCGGTCTTACCGGCCCATCTGTCGGGCTGGGCGTTCATCCGGGGCAACAGCTCAGCGACGATCGCTTCGGCTGCCCGGCGGGCCGGTGAGGGAGCGGTGGTGCTGCGGGGGGTAAAGCTGGCTGCGGTGACCGCTCTGGCCCACTGGCGGGTCAACTCGGCTTCCGCATCGAATCGAGGGGTGCGCTCGCCCGCACTGGTGCGGCTAGTCCGTACAAACTCCAACCCGGGCCAGCGGTCGGTGAAAGCAGCCTCGTGCACGTCGCGATACTGCATCCGAGCGTGGGCGCAGGCCAACAGGATTGACCACCCCACCGCAGAGGCATCCGTTCGGGCACTGATCGGGGCGCGGGCAAGTGCACGTATCTGCGGGTTCAGGGGGCGCCTGGGCCCGGCAAGGCACGGGTGCCCTTGCACATCGACGTGCACAGGAATCGGGACGATCCCAGCACCGGCGGTGGAGGTGCCCTTAGTCTGAGGGGGTTGTGTCAGCCGCGTGCGAACTGTGCGCAAAACGCGCAGGGACACCGGGCGAATATGGGGATCTGTCAGGGGCATCGATGTGCCGCCGGCGCGGTGGGGTGCGCTTGGGGCGCGGACACAACCTGTACGCGAGTTGGACAGCGGGCCCCGATCCAGCGAGGGCCACGCGGCGCTGAAAGCGTCGATGATCGGTGCCAGGCGCTGCGGGGAGACGGCGGTGCTCAGCCGGATCCATACGTGGTATCCCCCACCAGGTCCTGACGAGCACACCAAGTGCTCGATGCCCGTGGCAGTCAGGGCAGATGTGCACGCGGCGAGGTCTTTGTCCGCGGTTGAGCCGGCATGGTGGGCGTCGAAATCGAGGGCGAGGAGCCGAAACTTGCCCGATTCATCGGTCAAGTGCAGCGCGAAAGGCGTCCCCTCCCCCGGCGCGCCGTCGGTGAGGCGCCTGGTGGAGGCGAAGGTGTGCGCCTTGTGCAAGTCGACACGCACATACGGGCGCGGACTCCACGCGCACACCACAGAGTCCCACCACCAGGTGGAATCTCGGGTTGTGAGGTTATCGAGGTCAGAGCGAGACACGCCGATCAGAGCGACTGGACCATCCGATGGGTATGACTTACTCTGAGAGGTGCCTGGAAGCACAGCTCTCCTAATTGGTGAGCAACACCGAGTTTGAGCGGTAACTCGAACTCTTGACTTTCGATCCCGGTCCACCTGCCAGTGGGCCGGGATTAGTCATTTCAGGGTTGCGGGGTGTTCAACTGTTGGCCGGGCACGGGCCGGCCAACGCTTCACGCTGAAATTGCCTCCTCATCTGCAGGTGGAACTACGGCCTCGGGCAGGCCAAGATTGATGGCGGCGAGGTCAGCCAAGTACTGAGACATCGAGACGCCTCTAGACCTGGCTTCCACCCGAAGTGCCTCGTACACCTCAGGGGCCATACGGACGGGCACGCGCATGCGCTCGCCGAATGACGGTCGCCCGGGGCCCCGCTGCTTCGTCGCCATGGGAGGAAAACTCCCACACTTGGCGCCACAAATCCTATCGACACGCCTAGGTGAGGTGGAGTTTTTGGCGCCGTCTACGGCTCTGTCGGCGGTCAGCGGCGGCGGCACACCAGCATCGGTACTTACCGAAACACCAACACCGGTGCATACCGTAATACCGTCAACGGTCGAACGGTGGTTCCCGCTGTACCGCTAATGGTCCAAAGGTATTTCGGGACGTTCGGCGTGGCTGGCACACTCCTGTGCTGAGGTTTTGGTATCAAGGTAATGACCAGAACGGGTACAGCGGTATCTCGGTATAAGAGGATAGAGGTGTAGCGGGTTTTGAAGATTGCGGTAGTTAACACCAAGGGTGGCGTCGGTAAGACGACCACCGCCATTTACCTAGCGACGGTCGCGAGCGCGCAGGGCAAGTCGACTGAGTTGCTAGACGCGGATCCTCAGGGGTCCGCCACTAGTTGGGCTGAGATTGCGACGGAGGGGGGTGTGCCTTTGCCGTTTCAAGTCTCGCCCGCGAACAAGATCACGCTTTCGCGCGCATCTAGTAGCGATATCACAGTGATCGACACGCCTCCGGGTGCTGCTGACATCATTCAGGCCGCGATCGATGCGGCGGATGTTGTCGTGGTCCCCACTGCGCCGTCTGGGTTAGACCTCCAGCGCGTCTGGCCAACGTTGGAGGCTGCTGCGCATAAGCCAGCTGGCGTCCTTCTCACGAGCGTTGAGCTCGGCACTAAGCTGCTTGAGCTCACGAAGGAGGCCCTTGAATCGGAAGGGGTGTTCGTATTCGAGAATGTGATTGGGAAGCGACAGGCGATACGCCAGTCATTCGGCATATGTCCAACAAGCTTCTTCGGCTATCGAGACCTGATGGACGAGATCGTTGAGGTGACTAAATGAGTGGCAAATCGGAACCGGTGAGCCGTAGTTTGCGCCCACGGGCCGCAGCTCCCATCCGGCCGGTCTCGGAGACGTTCTCTGCTTCCGAAGCCGCACGCCCGGCCGGTCCTCGGCGTACGAAGACATCTCTAGCGCTTGATGTTGAGGTGTACCGGAGAGCGAAGATCGCGGCCATCCAGCAAGGGGAGACGGTGTCTGAGTTTATCGAGGCCGCTATCCGAAACGCGCTTCCTGAGTAGTTTCACCCAGTGGTAAACACCGTAGTCGGCAAAAAGGGATTGAGGTATATACCGCTGCATGGTTCTGGGTCGCTTTCCTGCTGGCAGAACTCTCGGCGGCCGGGCCGCGTTGACCCACTTGTGTTCCCGCGTATCGGTGCAGTCGATGACTGGATGATGTTCATGCCGTTAGTGGGCCGCCCTTGGTGGCTTCGAGATCCTGGGTAACGAGCAGTTCTAGCAGCTTCGGCTTGTCTGCTTAGGCGTTGGAACTTGCAATCGCGAGCCGTGCCGACTGCGGATCGTCGAAACGCGTCCTATCGGCGTCTGCGAGTGGCGTCTCATCGAACGCCCGGTGGCGACTCTGAGTGGGACGGAGTCACTTGTAGACGTCGCCGCGGTGCCCAATGCGCAGCACAAGTACGACGAGAGCGTCATCCTCGATGTCGTAGATGATGCGGTAGTCGCCCACGCGGATGCGGAGTTCGCCATCGCCTCCGGCGAGCTGAATCACGCCAGGCGGTCGCGGTGTCACCGCGAGGGCCTCGATGGCGCGGACGATTCGCTTTTGCTCGGTGGGATGGACTTTGCGGAGGGCTTTGGCGGCCGAGGGCTTATAGGTGATCGAATAGGGCATCAGCGAGTGGGGTGCGCAGGTTTACAGGCCCAGTTCCGCCATGAGCTCCTCGTGGGAGATGCTGCCGCCCTCACGGCGAGCGTCGGCCGCGCCCTGAACGTCGGCCTGATCCTCCAGGGCCTGCAGTGCCCGGTCGAAGAACTCCGGCGAGACGACAACGGCGCGACGACGGCTGCCACGGCTGAGGATCTCCACAGGCGCCCGCTGTGCGGCGTCGAGCACCTTGCTCTGATGGGCGCGGAAGTTACTGAGCGTCGTGGTCACCATGACCCCAATAGTACATCTTGTACAACTCGCGGTCTAGTGGTCCGTAGATGCCGCGCGCAGTGGGATCGACTCGTCTCTCCTGATCCGCACACTTGACGGAATCTGACATTATCGGCACTCGACGGTCTTTTGGTGTTTGCCCAGTGTGGCGCTGGCGCACAGGGCTTCGTGACGACCATGCTCCAACTCGGGGAGGGTGGCGCTGCCTGGTGTGCATGTAGATAGCTGTTACTTGTAGACGACGCCGCGGTGCCCACCGCCTAGGAGACTGCTGAACAATCAGGGTGTCCGCCCCGCGGGGTGACCCGGGCCTGAAATACTTGGTTCATGCAGGGTGAGTGGGATCGGCAGCGTGAGTTGCTGGATGTGGAGTCGGTGGCGGGGCATCTGCTCGAGCCCGGCAGCGTGTTCGCGTTGCTGGCCGAGCATCGGGATCGCTTGTTCCCGGCGGAGTTGTTCGCCGATCTGTTTCCCTCGGGCCGGGGCCGGCCGTCGATCCCGGGGGAGGTGATCGCCTCGGTCATCGTGCTTCAGGCTCTGTTTGGGCACTCCGACCGGGAGGCCGTGGATGCGTTGACGTTTGACCTGCGGTGGAAGGCCGCGTGCGGGTACGCGGTCGATGCCAAGGGCTTCGACTCGTCGACGTTGACTTACTGGCGGCGCCGGCTGGCCGCCAGCGAGAATCCGCAGCGGATCTTCGAGGTGGTGCGCCAGGTCATCGCCGAGACCGGAGCGGTCAAGACTAAGACCCGCCGCGCACTGGACTCGACGGTTCTGGATGATGCGGTGGCCCGTCAGGACACGATCACCCAACTCATCGCCCAGATCAGGCGGGTCGGCCGCGAAGTGCCCGGCGCGAAAGAGCTGATCGCCTCCGAGTGCACCCGGTTGGCGGCGGTGTGCGGGCACGATTACTCCGAGGCCGGTAAGCCGCGTATCGCCTGGGATGACCAGGCCGCCCGCGACGAGCTGGTCTCGGCCCTGGTCGCAGACGCTCTGGCACTGCTTGAGGCTCTGGATGTTGAGGCGATCACCGCCGCCGGCGGAAGACCAGCCGAGGCGGTGGCGCTGCTGGCATTGGTCGCCGGCCAGGACGTCGAGCCCGCCGAGGATTCCGATGGCACCGACGGCCGGTGGCGCATCGCCCGCCGCACCGTCCCGGACCGGGTGATCTCTACCGTGGACCCCGATGCCCGGCACGCGCACAAGACCCAGCAGCGTCGCCAGGACGGGTTCAAAGCCCACATCGTGGTCGAACCCGATACCGGGCTGACCACTGCGGCCCGGCTGACTCGGGCCAGCGGTCCGGACAATTCCGACGCCGCCGTCGGTGCGGACCTGGTGACCACAGATCCCACCACTACAGACGTCGAACACATTGAAGTGCTCGGAGACTCGGCGTACGCCACCGGAGACATGCTGGCCACCCTCGCCGGAAAGCAGTGGCTGCCCCTGGTCAAACCCTGGCCGACCAGGCCCGCTGTGGAGGGCGGGTTTGGTCTGGATGACTTCACCTTCGATGCCGCGGCAAACACGTTGACCTGCCCGGCTGATGTCACGCGGACAGTGTCGCCGCAGGGCCGGGCGAAGTTCGGTGCGGCCTGCCGGCAGTGTCCGCTGCGCCAGCGGTGCACCACCTCACAATCCGGCCGCTCGGTGCTGCTGGGCGAGCACCATGTGCTGCAACGCCAGCACCGCCAGCGCGCACAGGGCGAGGACTTCCGGGCCACCTACCGGCAGCATCGCCCGATGGTGGAACGCTCCATCGCCTGGCTCACCCGAGGCGCCCGACGAGTGCCCTATCGCGGGGTGGATAAGAACAACAGCTGGCTCCACCACCGCGCCGCCGCCCTCAACCTACGTCGACTGCTAGCCATGGGCCTGACCCACCAGAACGGAGCTTGGGCCCTGGCCTGACCAGCAGTTAGGGGAGCCGCCTCTCGCCGATGGCCGGTGAGACCGCGAATAATCACATCAAGTGGACCGAAGGCCCTCGGTCGTCGCACCCAGAGTGCTGACCTAAAACGCCGCTCGCCATCCCACCGGTGACGCCCGGGCCCGCCGCTCACACGACCGCCAACCCCAATAGCGCCTTGTTCAGCAGTCTCCTAGAACGAGTACAACGAAGGCGTCGTCTTCGATGTCGTAGACGATGCGGTAGCTGCCAACCCGTATACGGTACGCCTTCGCCTCCAGCGAGTTGGATTGCTCCGGGCGGTCGCGGCGTCACCGCGAGTGCTTCAATCGATGATCGAAATAAGTATGAGATTCGTCAGTTATGGAATCTAGGCGCAGTACCCTTTAACCAGCCAAGGCGTTTGAGGTCGTCCCATAGCCAGCTAAGTGCTAGGCGAGTCGCGGGCCGGTAGCCGAGGATGTCGAAGCTGCCGAAGTGAATTGAGAACGACGCCGCGAACGGCTCGTAGGCGGGGCGACCGAGGATTCGTTGCTCGTGCCAGTTGTAGAGCTCTTCATGGTCGTCGCGAAGTTCCGCGTCACGAGCCTCGTCGTTGAGTGTGAGCGACACCGTGTTGATTATGGAGGTGCGATCCAGGGGCGCTCCATTGTGAGCGCTTATGGGTTTCAGCAGCCATGCAAGACTGGGTTCTGGAGGTCCCCAAGTGTCGGGACCATTGGCGTCAGAGGTTGTATGGCGCACGTTGCCGTAGAACTCAACCGGCATCAGACCCCGGATACCGAGAGTATCGCCGAAGTTTGGGGTGAGCAGCGACGTTAGTTCGAGGTAGCAGTTCATCGCCGCAGCGGCGACGGCCTCGGCGCGGGCCAGGATTGTTGCTGGATGATATTGACCCCACGGCGCTTCGTGGGACGGGCCGATGTCCGGACCTGGGTAGAGCGCAGACGTTGCGTCTGGATGCTGGTCTTCCGGCACCATCGGAGAACCTAGGTTCTTCGATCGGCGCATATCGATAATTTCATTATGGAGAACACTGTCCTGCGAGTAAACCACCTGGTCAGCGACGATCGCGAGCCTCTCGCCGATGTCAGAGCCGAGGTGATCCCGCATGGTTTCCCAGATCCAATTGGGACCGGTTGTAATGGGATGAGTCTTCAACGAAATTGATCGGTTGAGAGCGAAGGGCGAGGTGCCGGACAGTGAGGTGACCCTGTCTAGCGGCGGTCCGGGAAGTTCATCCCGGATTAGCCACGAAATCCGTAGAGACCATGCCTCCACATCGACTGCGAGGGCGATCCGCTCAAGACTGGCCGTTCCGGTCATTTGCGCCGGGAATGTCGCGAGGGCGAGCGGTCCCAGTCCTGCGATCCAGGCTTCTGCTGCGAATCGAAGACGGGCACCAATTTTTGCCCAGTCAGCAGAGTTGTAGTCGGGATTCGTGCGCGCGAGTCCTCCAGCGTGTGTCTCCTTAATGACCCACGCTGCAGCACCGGGGTTCCATCGGACGAGCCTGTCCATCACCAGGTCTGCTCGGCCGGGCTCGCCGGCGGCCAGCACGATAGCCAGAACGTACTTCCACCGATCGAACGACTCGAGAGAGGTCATTTCCTCATTGAGGTCGACTTCCTCCTCAAGGATCGCTTTGGCGGCGAACCACTGCTCGAAGGTCGCGAGCGAGAACGCGCAAGTCCGTCCTGTCCGGGTCACTAGCGACGACCCCCGCACACGGGCGGCAATCTGCGCCGTGGTGAATCGCGCGGGATCGATTGGCTTGCCGTCGCGGATGGTCTCGACCGCTAATCGTTTTAGCTCGGCGTAGAGATCGAAACCTTCGCGTTCGACGATGTCGTCGACGACGCGGTCGACAAGTTCGGGGATGCCGTTGGCACCTTCGGCCGCCGAGGCGTGGCGCGCGATGAGCAGCGCGAACAGAGGTCGCCGAGCGGCCTCGGTGAGCTGGTCACTCAGGGGTGGCAGTTGCCGTCCAGCAACGGTCGTCATCAACCGACCGGCATGCCCGTCGTCCAGGAGTGGTGCGGCTACTTCGCGAACGGGTGAAGCTGGGTCGACAGCCCGTGCGGTGAGCACTACTCGCGATTTCGGCCAACGGTTAACGAGATTCCTAGCCTCGGCGAGCGTTCTGGTCGCATCCTCGGTGTGCTCGTCGAGGCCATCAACGACCACATCGACCCCCTGACTCGCCAGCGACTGGATGCCGATTTCCCCCACCAGGAAGTCTTCGATTGCCTTATTCAGCGTCCCCGAGCTGAGCCACACCGGTATCGGGCCCGCCGAATCCGCTTGTGCTGTGACCAGGTTGGATCGATGCCATTCTTCTGCCATATCCGACTTGCCTGACCCCAGTGCGCCGACCAAGACACAAGCATCGCCAGCGTTTAGAACTCGCAGATAGTCCGGAACTACAACGTGCTGGCCAAGCGACCGCTCAGCCTGGGCCTCTTCTAGGCCCGCCCCAAGGCGCCGTTGGCGCCGGCGTTGTTCCGACGCCTCGGTAGCGATGTCGATGTATTTTTCGTGTCCGAACACTGCATATGGGGTGGCGGCAGTCGGCGCAGGCGGCGCAGCTTCACCGTCCAGAACCGTCTCGACCCACTCCTCGTGCTGGGACTTCCACTGGTGGAGCAGCTCTACGGGAAATGACTCGGGCTGTGAATCGATCTGCTGATGGTGATAGTTGCACAGCAGGATCAGGTTTTCGTACCGATTTCGCTCCACCAGCGTCATCGGTGAATCACCGCGAGGTCCGGTGGGCTTTTCGGCCACGATGTGCGCGTCTTCGCAGAGTACTGCCAACCGATTGTGCGGGGTCGCTGCGGCGGTCAGCACCCGTCGGCAACCTGGGAATGCGCAGCGGTTACCAGAGCGCTGATGCAGCTTGCGCTGCTCGGACACCGGAATGGACACGGTCTATTCTCGCCGACCCCGACTAAGTGCCGCCATCAGGGGGTCGGCGTTTCATGTACTGGTCTGATCAGGTGCAGGACGCGGCGCAAGTACTGCCCGAGGTCAGCTGTGGGTTCGGAGGCAGGGCGTACATCGCCACGCATCTGTGCGTGCCGCGGTGGTTCGTCTGTTTCCTCTTCGAAGGCACGCTGGAGGCCGTCATGCTCTTTGCCTCTGAGCCGAAACTGAGGAAGGCCCCGTCCGGTGGGCTGGGGCCTTCTCGTGCGCTGCCTCTGAGCTTCAGTGGGGTACACCCGTACGGGACGAGATGCCGCCCACCATCGCTGCTGTGTCACAGGGTCCAGTTCGTGTGGACTTGATCGCTCTGTGGCGGTCTTCTGTGGCTACTTCTTGGCGGCGGCGTACTAAATCGGGCGTTCTGCCCGGAGGGATTAAGGCGAGTCGGGCGGCTCTCGGGTGTGCGGTGGGGTTTGCGTCGGTTTTGTCAGAGTCCGAATGCTCCGCCGCTGATCAGGATGAAGGCGCCCAGGCCGATCAGGACTGTCGGGAACAGGATGTGTTCCCAGCGCTCTAGGACTTCGGCGATCGGTCGGCGGGTGGCGACGAACTTGGCCAGGCCCACCAGTCCTGCCACCAGCACTAGGAACACGATGCAGTAGGCGACTACGGCTTCCGTGCCCACGTTGAGAAAGACGGGGACGTAGACGCCGATGTTGTCGCCGCCGTTGGCGAAGGTTACGCCGGCCACGGTCCACACGGCGACGTTCTTGCCCTCGATCTTTGCGTCGTCGTCATCATCGTCCCCGCGCCAGGCCTGCCACGCGGCCCACAGTCCCAAGCCGAGTGGGATCAGCCCGAAGTAAGGGATGGCCTGCGGGGGCAGGAAGGCTCCCGCGCCCAGGGAGACGAGCACTGCGGCGCCGAGGATGCCGATGAAGCCGAGGTACTGGCCGACCAGGATGCGTGCGGTGGTGCCGCGTTGGCCTGCTCCGCGGGCGAAGAACAGCGACAGAACGATGATGTCGTCGATATTGGTGGCAATGAACAGGCCGATCGCCTGCAGGGCCGAGGACAGGATCACGCCTGCACCTCCGTGGCGTGACAACCCGGCACTGAGCAGTCGGGCTCCAAGCAGGGGGCGTTTTCGTTGACCGCGAGGGTGACCTCGACCAAGGAGGACAGCGACCGCGCCAAGTGCGGGTCTGCGATCTCGTACCGGGTCTGGCGGCCTTCGGGCACGGCGACAACGATCCCGCAGTCGCGCAGGCATGCCAGATGGTTCGACACGTTCGACCGTGTCAGCTCCAAATCGCGGGCCAGCTCCGCCGGGTAGGTCGGCTGCTGTAGCAAGGTCAGCAGTATCCGGGACCGTGTCGGGTCGGCCATCGCCCGCCCTAACCGGTTCATCACATCCATACGGGAAACAATAGTCAGCACTTGCTGAACTATGCAGCGTCTGCTGAACTGTTGGGACAACGCATTAAAAACCTAAAGGTTTTCAAGACACTAGACACCGTCAAGGACCGCGACCACTTTTGAGCAGGTTTCTGTCATTTTCCGAAGTGGGCGGCACGTCAGCATAGATCTCACCAGGCATAGTGCTGTCAGCTTCTGAGCTCTGGTCGTCAACACTCCTGTGCGCTAGCGTCGTTTCTGCTCAGTAGTCCTGTTCTCACGAAGGTGACAGGGATGGTCGGCGACGGCAGAGGCACTCCGGCGACGGGTCATCTGACGATGCCTGATGTCGCGTGGGAGCAGGCCCGGTTGCGGACCCGTCTGATCAGCGAGCTGGCCGAGCGCGATCCGGTCGGATTGGATGCCGCTGATCGAGTTGCTATCGAGCTCGGGATCTCGCGGCGACGCGTCTATGTGCTGTTGCAGCTCTACCGTCAGGGATCGGGTTTGGTCACGGACCTGGCCAGCAGACGCTCGGATGGCGGCAAGGGCGGTCAGCGGCTGCCGGAGCCGGTGGAACAGGTCATTCGCGAGATCGTCCGGAAGCGGTTCCTGACGAGGCAGAAGCGAAGCGTGGCCTCGGTGCATCGCGAGGTGACTCGCGCGTGTGCTGTGCGGGGCTTGCCGGCTCCGGCTCGAAACACGGTGGCCGCCAGGATTGCCCGCCTGAGTCCTGTCGAGGTGGGCCAGCGACGCGAGGGCCGCGAGAGCGTTCGCTCATTGCAGTCGGCGGGTGGGCAGGTGCCCTTGATCACCGGAATCTTGGAGCAGGTCCAGATCGATCACACCGTCATCGATCTGATCGTGGTCGATGAGCGAGAGCGCCAGCCGATTGGTCGCCCGTACTTGACAGTCGCGATCGACGTGTTCAGCCGCTGTCTTGTTGGCATGGTCGTGACGTTGGAACCGCCGTCGGCGGTCTCGGTCGGATTGTGCTTAGCCCACGCAGCCGGAGATAAACGCCCCTGGCTAGAGACTCTCGGAGTGGAGGCACAGTGGCCGATGAGCGGCAAGCCCAAGAAGCTGTACCTGGACAATGCGACCGAGTTCAAGAGTGAGGCGCTACGGCGCGGCTGTGAGCAGCACGGCATTGAACTGGACTATCGCCCGCTGGGGCGACCGCATTACGGCGGCATCGTCGAACGCATCATCGGCACGGCCATGCATCAGATCCACGAGCTTCCGGGAACTACGTTCTCGAACCCCGTCGAGCGTGGCCGGTACGACTCCGAGAAGCTAGCGGCGCTGACGATGGCCGAACTGGAGACGTGGCTGGCGTTGGCGGCCGCGACGTATCACGGCACGGTACACAGCACACTGCACCAGACCCCGGCCGGACAATGGACGGACGGAGTCGCCGCGAGTGGCCGTCCGATGATGACCTCGAATCCGACGGCGTTTCTGGTGGACTTTCTACCCGTGATCCGGCGGAAGTTGACCCGGACTGGGTTCGTCATCGATCACGTGCACTACTTCTCCAATGCGCTCAAACCGTGGATCAGCCGCCGTGACAATCTCGGCCGGTTCATCCTGCGCAGAGACCCCCGCGACATCAGCCGGATCTGGGTGCTCGACCCTGACGGGATCGAGTACGTCGAGGTCCCGTACCGGACGATGTCCAATCCCGCAGTCAGCGTGTGGGAACACCGGCAAGCACTGGATCGCCTGCGAGAACGCGGGGTCGCCCAGGTCGATGAAGCAGCGTTGTTCCGAATGATCGATCAGATGCGGCATATCGCTGAGACGGCCGAGAAGACCACCAAACGAACTCGCCGAGAAGCTGTGCGACGCCATCGCGCAGGTACCCCGACGCAATCGACTCCGCTGGAGGCAAGGACGCCACCTGTAGTTCCTCCTCAGCCTGAGGCAAAGCCCAAGCCGGCGGTCCGATTCGAGGAGATCGAACAATGGTGACGGACCAGGAGTATCCGGTGCCGGATCTGTCTCACCTGCACGCATCGGCACAGCCGGTGGCGCGGCTTCCTGCCGCCGAGCGGGTCCATCGGATCCGGGCAGACCGGTGGATCGGCTATCCGAAAGCTGTCCAGGCCGTCGAGCGCCTCGAGACGTTGTTCGCGTGGCCGCCTAAACAACGAATGCCTAACCTGCTGCTGGTGGGGCCGACGAACAACGGCAAGTCGATGATCATCGAACGCTTCCGACGTCGGCACCCGCCCTGGACCGAGCCGGATCGGGAGCAGGTGCCTGTGGTGTGCGTGCAGATGCCGTCCGATCCGTCGCCGTTGCGGTTCTACACCGCCATTCTCGCCGCATTGGGTGCGCCGCTGCGGCCGAGGCCCCGTGTGGTCGAGCTCGAACGCCTCGCACTGTCCCTGCTCCGCGAGGTTGGTACGCGGATGTTGGTCATCGACGAACTGCACAATGTGCTCGCTGGCCACAGCAACACCCGCCGAGAGTTTCTGAATCTGTTGCGCTTCTTGGGCAACGAACTGCGCATACCGCTGGTTGGAGTCGGGACCCGCGAGGCGTACCTGGCGGTGCGCTCGGACGATCAGCTGGAGAACCGTTTCGAGCCCTTCGTGCTACCGCTGTGGAAAACAGATGAGCACGCCAGGTCACTGCTGGCCAGCTTCGCCGCGTCCTTCCCGCTGCGCAAACCGTCAATCATCGATACCGAGGACGTGGCCAGCTACCTCCTTGCCCGCAGTGAGGGCACGATCGGGGAACTCGCCCACCTGCTGACTATGGCCGCGGTTGTCGCCGTCGAGTCCGGTCTCGAGACGATCGATCATCGAACACTGACGATGGCCGACTACGTCGGACCAACCGAGCGGCGACGACTGTTTGAACGCGAGCTGATGTGACGCACCGTTGGCCGGTCCATCCGCGGCCCATCCCCGGTGAAGCCCTCACCTCATGGCTTCACCGGATCGCCGACAGATACGGGATCACCGTCGATGAGCTCGCATTCGACCTCGGCCACTCCCTCGACCGCGATGCCGATCTCGACATGACTGCTCCGCCGGGATTTGTCGAGCAGCTGTCAATCAGGACCGGAGTGGGCACCGACCGGCTCCACGGCATGAGCATCAGCGGATACACCCCGTGGCTACTAGACGACCTCGTACCCGGCACCGGCACGTTCCTCACCTACACACAACAACTGGCGGTGCTCTTGCCAGCGGGCAAACGTCGGCGCCGGACTGTCAAGACATGGCGAGCCTGGACCCCAACCAATGCTGACCGGTGCCACCGGGCCTGCCCACAGTGCGTACTGGAATCGACACCACCGCATCCCTACCTGCTGACGTGGTCGCTACCCCTGATGCTCTCTTGCCCCGTCCACGGCTGCTGGCTGGAACACCACGACGGTCCGCCCGGCTCCTACTACAGCTGGCATCCGCCGTGGTACCCGCCCGAACCGCGGGAGGCCTCCTCCGCGATCCGACGAATGGACGCCCGGACATGGCAGGCACTCACGAGCGGGTTTGTAGGTCTCCCACGCCGCCGCATCCACGCCGGCATCTGGTTCCGGCTACTACGCACCGTGGTCGATGAACTCGGAGCCACCATGGGCGACTGCGGCACCGCCCAACGAATCAGCCGCGAGGTGTGGCAACTCGCCGGGCACCCAGTCCGGGCCGGCCAATCGATGTGGCGTCCCTTCGAAGCACAGACCCCGCAGACACAGCAGCGCACCCTCGAGGCAGCAGCCATCGCCATGGACCTGCTCGAAAGCGGCGACCTCACCGGACGAGGCGACGCCGCGCCGCTGTTTCTCCCCGAACCCGACGTCTCCATTACCCCAGGTCCGCCTCGACAGACACACAAATCTCTCGAAGACCGTTGGCAAGATCTCGCTGACGCACTGAAGGCTGTCATCGAGGTTGCGAAAACGAACCCCAACAGCGCCCGTCAACTATTCGCCATGATGACGATGTATCCCCGAGGCGATGCCGCCACGCACAACCAGCGAGTCCGCGCGAACTTCGAGGAGCTCGGAATCTCGCTCGACTTCTTGTCACAATAGATCGAACCGATACCGTCTGTGCGACGTAGAATGAGTGACGGGTTAAGTGACGAAATCTCGCCGTGGCGGCTCGCGCGCCCCATGTGTCACGTAAACGAACGAATAAATGACAGTGGAGGTGCACGGTGCTGGTCGGGTACATGCGAGTGTCCAAGGCCGATGGGTCCCAGGCCACGGACCTGCAGCGCGATGCGCTGCTCGCCGCCGGTGTGGATCCCGAGGCCCTGTATGAGGACAAGGCCTCCGGCAAGACCGACGACCGACCCCACTTGGCTGCCTGCCTGAAAGCCCTCCGGGCGGGGGACACCCTGCTGGTGTGGAAACTCGACCGGCTCGGTCGGGATCTGCGCCACCTGGTCAACATCGTGCACGACCTCACCGAGCGGGGCGTGGGGCTGAAGGTGCTCACCGGGCAGGGCGCGGCCATCGACACCACTACCGCCTCAGGCAAGTTGGTGTTCGGGATCTTCGCGGCCCTGGCCGAGTTCGAACGCGAGCTGATCTCCGAACGCACCAAGGCCGGCCTGGCATCGGCCCGCGCCCGTGGCCGCAAGGGCGGCAGGCCCTACAAGGTGACCCCCGCGAAGCTCCGCCTGGCCATGGCCTCGATGGGCAAGAAGGACACCAACGTCAGCGCGCTGTGCAAGGAATTAGGCATCACCCGCCAGACGCTCTACCGCCACGTCTCACCCACCGGTGAACTCCGCGAGGCAGGTAACAAGGTGCTGGCCCAACGCCAATGACCACCGCGGAACGCAGGCGAGAGACCTGTCTACGCGTGCCCCGTATGGCGCCCCGTCGCGGAAAGGGCCACCGGACGGGTCCTATGGGATGCTCCACGAGGCGTGCTTGCGTGTGAGCAGGTCAGCGGCGGGGGTTCCCGAGTGGGGGTCCCCTTACGGCGCAGTGTCGACATCCCCCGGCCGATTAGTGAAGACCACTTCTGATATCAGTGCCGTCGACTTCTGACAAGAGCGGGTGGGACTGCTTTCGAAAAATGGTGTGGGTAACGTACCATCTAGTACGCGATACAAACTATTCTGCTGGAAGGGCGAAGGAGGAGGCCGTTATGGGCATCACCGCGACACAGCGCCTGGACCCCAACGAGGGGTTGATCCGCAGTGCCGCGCTGGTCCAGGACATCCTCGCGGCCGCCAGTGCCGAGCACGGGCTCACCGCCCAGCAGTCGCAGCTGATGTGCGTGGTGGGCGATGAGCCCTCGAGCATGGTGCGCCTCGGTGCGCTGCTGCGGGTCGGCAAGTCGAGCATGACCGGCCTGGTCCATCGAGCCGAGCAGGCCGGGCTCGTCCAGCGCACGCCCGACCCGGAGGACGGGCGATCCACCTTGATCCTGCTCACCGAGAAGGGCCGGCACGCCAACGCGGCCTTCCGCGCGACGGTGGGGGAACGGATCGAGCAGATCATCGCGACCCTGCCGGCCACCGAACGGAACCACCTGACGACGGCACTGTCGACGATCGTCATTGACAACCAGGCCCCCCAGACCTGGCCCACCGAACAGGAGGAACACTCATGAGCACCTCAGCACTGAACGTGCCCGCGCGCCGCGGACCACGGCCGAAGGCCACCACGACCAACCCGCACGTGCAGCTCGACCAGAACGCCCCGGTCGAACTGCAGGACCGGCTGCGCGACCACGCGCTGGCCCTGCCCGGCGTCAGTCGCGGAACCAGCCAGGTCTCCGTGCCCGGCACCATCGCCTTCTTCCTCGACGCCCCGGTCAATCCGCCGACGCTGCCGGACGTCCTCGGCGGGGAGTGGGGACACATCCACCCGCACTCCGACGGCAGCCTGCACCTGAACGTCCCCACCGCCCTGGCCGAGCAACTGATCGCGGCCGGCTGGGCCGAGTACCACTGCCTGGTGGCCCCCGGTTTCATCCCGCCGATGGTGGTCATGCTCTACGGGCCCCGCGACGACGAGGAGTTCGCCGTATGCACGGCGATCGTTGAGGAGGCCTACCTGGCCGCCGGCGGATCCGGCACCGACCAGCACGGACGCACCCTGGGCCTCGGCCAACGCTGAACGACCCGCCCCGCCCCGGCCCACCCCGGCCCGCAGGCCCGACACCACTAGGTGGCCGCCGACGGGCCACCGTCAACCACGACCCCCACGAAATTGGAGAACCTCATGACCACCTATGCCATCACCGCGGCCACCGGCCAGCTCGGCCGCCTCGCCATCGACCACCTGCTCGATCGCGGCATCGCCCCGGCCGACCTCACCGCGATCGTCCGGGACCAGGCCAAGGCGACGTCGCTTCAGGACGCCGGCGTGCAGGTCCGCGTCGCCGACTATGAGGATCCCGCCGCCCTGCGGTCCGCGTTCGCGGGCATCGATCGGTTGCTGCTGATCAGCAGCAACAGCTTCATCCCCGGCCAACGCGCGGTCCACCACGCCAACGCCATCGATGCCGCAGCCTCCGCCGGGGTGGGCCGCATCGTCTACACCAGCCTGCTGCGCGCCGACACCAACACCATGCCCCTGGGCGAGGAACACCGCCTCACCGAGAAGCACTTGAGGGACAGCGGCGTGCCCGCCGTCATCCTGCGCAACGGCTGGTACGTCGAGAACTTCACCGACCAGCTCGACACCTACCGCCACCTCGGCGCCCTCATCGGAGCCTCCGGGCAGGCCAGGATTGCCCCGGCATCGCGCGCCGACCTGGCCGCGGCAGCCGTCAGCGCCCTCCTGGACGACGCCGTCGAGGCCGCCGAGTACGAACTGGCCGGGCCCTCCGTGACCTTCCCCGAGCTGGCCGCCGCCCTGGGCAAGGCCACGGGAACGGAATTGCCGTACCGCAACGTCCCCCTCGAGGATTACCGCACCGGACTGCTCGCCGCCGGACTCGACGAGGGCACCGCCGGATTCGTCACCGCACTCGAGGCCGGCATGGCCAACGGTGACCTGGACAGCGATTCCACCGACCTCCAGCAACTGCTCGGCCGACCCACCACCGACCTGCACACCGCCCTCACCAGCGCAGTCGAACGCTAAACCAACCCCCCGCCGCGCCCGTAGGCGGGCCCATGGTCGTCCGCCTACGGGGGAATCGCGAAAACGTTTCAAGAAACAACTGCATAGTGCGACGCTTTGTCACCAGCGGCCCGTACCTCACCATCCGAGCTGTCTTATGGCGTGCCCCGCTGAGGGATCCCCTTGCGGCGCAGCATCGTCTTCACCTGGCCGACCAGTGAAGGCCGCTTCTGACATCAGTGCCGCCGACTTCTGAATCTGACAGTTTCCTGGCTCTACGGCCCCCCGCCGGTGTCTCATTAAGTCATCTTGTCGACATTCGTCTCAGGATCGGCCTCGGTAGAGGTTTATGGGGCAGAATCGGGCCATGAGGCATCTGGGGTACACCCGCGTCAGTACCGCGAGTCAGGACGCGCAGTTGCAGTTGGATGCACTCGTAGATTCCGGGGTTCAGAAGCGCGACGTCTTCTCTGACGTCACCTCGGGGAGCCGGACCGCGATCGAGCGCCCGGGGATGAAGCGGCTGATGGACTACATCGAGCCCGGCGATACCGTCGTGGTGTGGCGCATTGACCGCCTCGGTCGCTCCCTGATCGATTGCCTCAATACCGTGAACCTGCTTCGCGACAAGGGCGTGAAGATCCGGTCGCTCTCGGACGGCATCGACCCGGAGACCACCTCCGGCCGGTTGATGCTGGGCATGCTCGCCACCCTGGCCGAGTACGAACGCGAGCTCATCACCGAGCGAGTCAATGCCGGGATCGCTGCGGCGAGGCAGAGCGGCACCAGGTTCGGCCGGCCCCCGGTCGACCCCGCAGTGATCGCTGAAAAACTCGACATTGCCCAAAGTGCTCGAAGAAAGGGGCGCACCGCCGCCGAAGCGGCCAGCTTGGTCGGATGGTCCCGCGCCACCCTCTACCGCCACCAGCAAGCCGCCCGAGCCCTCGAGGCACTCGACCACTGATGGCAGCGGCCATCGCCAGGCATCACCGCTAGAACGCCGCCACTGGGCAGCGCGATCTGCCAGTACACCCGTGCGGGACGGTTGAAGGCGAACTGTTTTCGCTGTGCCACAGGGTGGGTATGTTCGTTTATGACACGTAATCTCGTCGGGTCTAGAGTGTATTGATACATAGATGCGGGGGAGGGGCTCTTCAAATGGCTGATCGGATCGGCACGCTGCTGGGCCGGGCGGGTGACGGTGGGCAAGAGGTGCTCATCGTCAGCCGCGGGAACATCAAGACGCGGTTCCGTCGCCGGGACGAGCTGGACTGGAGCCTGCGTGTGGAGGCGACGGATTCCGAAAACGCCGTCGAGGGGGAGAGGAAGCCGGCGCTCAGATCAACCCGACCGCGTGGGCAGCGTGTGGCGTGCGTGCGAGTGTCTGCCGCCGACCAGAACGAGGCTCGCCAGCTTGAAGCGGTGGGGGAATGCGACCAGGTGTTCATCGAGTAGGAGTCCGGGCGGTCCCGGACGGGACGCGTGCAGCTCGCCGCGCGACCTGGCTGACCACCACTCGCCAGTGAGACCGCCGCCAAATGTCCGTAGACCACCGCCATTTACCGGCGAAAGTCACAATCACGACCCTGCATACCCACAGGATTTCACGCCAGCCACCACACCAGGCTCCTGCCACGAGGATTGTTCAGCAGTCTTCTAGGAAGCGGGGTGGTCCAGCTCGTCGAGCATGCGCTGGGCGATGCGGTAGGCCGTGTTGGCATCGGGCACGCCGCAGTAGATCGCCGTCTGGAGCAGCAGCTCTTTGATCTCGTCGTTGGTCAGCCCGTTGGTCCGCGCGGCCCGCACGTGCATGGCCAGCTCCTCGTGATGTCCGCGGGCCACCAGGGCGGTCAGCGTGATGAGCGAGCGGCTGCGCCGGTCAAGACCCGGACGAGTCCACACCGATCCCCACGCGTACTGCGTGATGAAGTGCTGGAAGTCGGCGGTCAGGTCGGTGATCGCCGCCGTGGCGCGATCGACGTGGGCATCGCCCAGCACCTCACGGCGCACCGCCATGCCGGCGTCGCGCACCCCGGCGACGGTCGTGGGAGCGGCAACCGGCTGCCCCGCGTCCGCGTGATCACGGATGAGTCGGGCGACCTCGGCCGGTTGCTCGGCCGGGGGCAGGTGCGCGACGCCGTCGAGGACGACGAGCCGCCCGTTCCGGACTCCGGAGGCGATCGCGGCGAGATCGGCCGGCGGAGTGGGGACGTCGAGCAAGCCCGCCGCCGCGAGCACCCGGGGTCGGATCTCACCGAGGCGCTCACGAACGTCGAAGTCCGCCAGCGCCTCGCACACCAGCGCATACCCTTCGTCATCGGCGTCCTGCAGGGCGCGCAGCAGGGTCGCGCCGACCTCCGGCTCCCGCTCGAGAAATCGGGGCGCGAACCAGCGCTGGGCCGATCCCTCGATCATCGACGGAGTGCCCGATGCGCGCACGGACGCCGCCCGGGTCCGCCAGGCGTCCGGCTCGCCGATCCGTGCGCCCGTGGACATCAAGACGGCGGAGTCGATGCGCGCAGGTGCATCCAGCAGCAACTGCAGCCCGACGGCGCCGCCCACCGAGTCGCCTGCGTAGGTGAAGGTGCTGGTGGATGCGTCGCGCTCAGCCAGCATGTCGTCGACCATCTCGAGGACACCGGCGGCCAGCTCGGCCATCGTGAACGGCTCGGCCGAACCGACATTGGATCCATGCCCGGGCAGGTCCCACGCGAGGACCTCGAAGCGATCGGTGAGGCCGGCGGCGCACCGGGACCACAGCGACCGAGCCGACGTGCCCAACGAGGGCCCGAGGACGAGCAGGGGCATGGCGGGTGAACCGCCGAGCCGGACGGCCGTGATGCGAGGGACGGTCACTCGTTCTCCTCCAGGAAGGTCTGGGCTCGCTCCACGGCGCCCACGATGAGGTCCTCGGAGAACCCGGGGTAGGTGGTCGGGTCGGAATCGGCGGTCTTGTCCAGCAGCCCGGCGATCGAGCGGCGCTCCGCCAGCACGCTGTCAGCCGACCGGTCGAGCGTCGCGCGCATGCGCTCGGCGTCCACGTACAGACCCTGCAGCAGCTCGGCGGTCTGGGACGCGGCGACGACGCTGCGTCGACCGAGCATCTGCAGGGTCGACCATTCGACGTGCCACGAGCCGTCCGGGCGCTGGTCGCCCGCGGTGGCCGAGGCGAGGTGCATCGTCGCGGCCAGAGCGGGGGAGCCCAGGGCTGCGCGGCGCACCAGCACGGACAGGACCGGGTTGTTCTTGTGCGGCATCGTCGACGAGCCACCGCGGCCCTCGGCCGCCGGCTCGGCCAGCTCGCCGATCTCGGTCCGCGCCAGGGTCGCGACATCGGTCGCGATGTGTCCCCAGGCGTCCGTGCACGAGACCAGCGCGTCGGACGTCCGGGTGACCGTTGCCCGCGAGGTGTGCCACGGGCGGAGCTCCCGCAGCCCCAGGGCCGCAGCGGTGCTGGCGACCAGGTCGGCGCTGGTCCTCTGGGGATCCTCGTGCCCCTGCAGGTTCGCCAGCTCGGTGGTCGCCGAGAGAGTGCCGACCGCCCCGCCGAGCTGCACCGGCAGGAGGGAGCGGGCGTCCAGGACCAGATCGGCGGCGTCGACCAGGCCGTCGAGCCAGCCTGCGGCGACGGCGCCGAACGTCGTGGGTACGGCGTGCTGGGTCAGGGTGCGGCCGACCATCGGCGTGTCGGCGTGCTGCGCGGCGAGGTGCGAGAGCGCGGTCACCTGGGCGCGCAGTTCGTCGATCAGGCGATCGAGCGCATCGCGCAGCGCGAGCATGAGGGCGGTATCGAGGACGTCCTGGCTGGTGAGTCCGCGGTGCAGCCAGGTGGCGGCGGGCTGCGGCGCCCGCGAGCGGAGCAGGCCGACGAGGGGGACGACGGGGTTGCCGCTGCCCTCGGCTGCCGCCGCGATGTCCGGCAGGTCGTCGGCAGTGACGAGCGGGGCGAGGTCGGCGGTGGCGGCGGACGGCGCGAGGCCGGAGGCCACGAGGGCGTCGAGCCACGCGGACTCCACCCTGATCATGGCGGCCAGCAGCGCCTCGGCGCTCATGAGGTCGCCGGCGCGCTCGTCGCCGGGCCAGAACAGGTCAGTCATGGCGCTCAGTGTGCCGGTCCGTGGCCCGGATACGTCAGGAACACGGTCTCGCCCTCGCCCTGCAGACGGACGTCGAAGGTATGTCCCTGCGCATCGACCGCCGCGATCAGAGTCGCGCGACGGTCCGGATCGAGGCTGTTGAGGAAGGGGTCCGCGGCGAGGGCGGCCTCGTCGCCCGGCAGGTACGCACGGGTGAAGAGCCGGTCGAGAAGGCCACGTGCGAACACCGTCAGCGCGAAGAACGGAGCGCTCCCGCCCACTGCGCCGGGCGCGATCGTCGAGAACGAATAGTGGCCGGCGTTGTCGGTCGCGGCCCGGCCCCAGCCCGTGAACGTCCAGCCGTCGCGGCGCAACGAGCCGGGCTGCCGGACGATCCTGCCGGACCCGTCCGCCTGCCAGATCTCGACCAGCGCGTCAGGGACCGGCGCGCCGGCACCGTCGACCACGTGGCCGTGGAACCTGATCGAGCCCGGGCTGCCCGCAGGCACGAGCTCGGAGTCGCCGTCATAGGGGAGCGCGTAGTGGAAGAAAGGCCCGACGGTCTGGCCGGGCGTGGGCTGCAGGCGGGCGGTCATGAGTGGTCCTCGTCGTTGTCGGTCCAGGTGCGATGCGCGCCGGTGAGCACGATGTCCCACCGGTAACCGGTCGACCACTCGGGCCGCGTCAGGTCGTGGTCGTAGCTGGCGACGAGGCGGTCACGGGCGTCCTGGTCGGTGATCGACTGGTAGATCGGGTCAAGAGCGAACAGGGGATCGCCCGGGAAGTACATCTGCGTGACGATGCGCTGCGTGAACTCGGTGCCGAACAGGGAGAAGTGCACGTGGGCGGGACGCCAGGCGTTGCGGTGGTTCCGCCACGGGTACGGGCCCGGCTTGATGGTCTGGAAGGAGTAGCCGCCGTCCGCATCAGTCAGGCACCGCCCGGCACCGGTGAAGTTCGGGTCGAGCGGCGCCGGATGCTGGTCACGCTGGTGGATGTAGCGGCCACCGGCGTTGGCCTGCCAGATCTCGACCAGCTGGTGCGCGACCGGGCGTCCGTCGCCGTCGACGACTCGGCCGGAGATCGAGATGCGCTCGCCGATGGGCTCGCCGGAGTGCTGGATCGTCAGATCGGCCTCGAGCGGATCGACGTCCTGGTGGCTGAAGCACGGAGCCCACAGCTCGACGCCCTCGGGATCGACCTGGTGCAGATCCTTGGTCGGATGCCGCAGGAGGCTGCTGCGATACGGGGCGTAGTCGAGGCGGGGCTGGACGACGGAGGGGTCGGCGCCTGCGGACAGGTCGGCGATCTCGGCGCTGACCTCGGCCTGGGTCGATAGCTCGGGTGTGCTCACCAGTCCGACACTAGGCCGCCGGGGCGTACGCTTCGACCCATGTCGTTCACTGAGTGAAAGGCGGGACGATGTCCGGCAACACCTCCGACCCGGGAGCCAGTGTCGCCTCGCGCCTGCTGACCGTTCTCGGCGCCTTTGACGATGAGCACCGGGCGATGACGCTGAGCCAGATTGCGCGTCGGGCGGGTCTACCGCTGCCGACCACTCACCGATTGGTGGCCGAACTGGCCACCTGGGGCGGCTTGGTGCGGCGGCCGACCGGCGAGTACGTGGTGGGTCGCCGAATCTGGGAGCTCGCGCTACTGGCGCCGACCCAGACCGGTCTGCGTCAGATCGCCGAGCCGTTCCTCCACGACGTGTACGGCGCGACGCTGGCCACAGTGCACCTCGCGGTACGCGAGGGGGCCGAGGTGTTGTACCTCGACCGGCTGTCGGGCACAGCGTCCGTCCCGATCGTCAGCACCGTCGGCTCCCGCCTGCCGCTGCACTGCACGGCAGTCGGCAAGGTCCTGCTCGCGCACGCGCCCGACGACGTGCTCGCCGAGACGCTCGGGTCATTGACCCGGATGACGCCGTACACGCTGACCCAACCCGGGCTCCTGCGCCAGCAGCTGGCTCAGGTGCGGCGCCATGGGTATGCGACAACGGTCGACGAGATGACCCTCGGAGCGTGCTCGGTGGCCGTCCCCGTGCAGCGCGGTACCGCGGTCGTCGCATCCCTGGGTCTTGTGGTTCCCCGCTTGACGAGGGACAGGCCCCGCCTCGTCGGCGTCCTCCAGGCCGCGGCGTTCGGTATCGGCCGGGAACTGGCGTCAGGCGGGTGATGGGAAGGAGATCTGACGCGGGCCAGAAGGGAGACAGGGGCCGACGCTGATCCATCTAGACCGATACCCGGCGAAGTCGTACTTGAGGCATGAGAATCCAAGAAATCCGAACCCGACGAAATCCGGGACACATCAATGTCTCCATCAATCCCGGGGCACTTCAGAAGCGGCATTGCTCGCACCACAGCCAGGACCTGGAAGGGCAGGAAAGCCAGCTATGAACTGTTTACCGCCATGCCCCCGGGTGCGTAGGCGCAGGGCGCCGGAGATGGATGCGACATCGGATGCCCCGTTGGCAGGTCGCAGCACGTGAGACGTCCGGGCCGTGGTTTCGCCGCTGTGGCTGTGGCCGTGCTGGTGACCGTTTTGACAAACATGCCGGTATTTCTCCTTGGGGCGCTGGCCACGGAGATCACCGCAACAATCCGTGAATCGCACTGGGTTGGTTGGAGTCTCCATCGTTTGGAAACGAGGATGGACTCATGCCAAAGGACACGAACGCAGGCAAGCCGACTACGCGTCGCTATAGCCCTGAAGAGAAGGCTGCCGCGGTGCGGATGGTCAGGACCCTTCGGGCCGAGCTGGGCACCGATCACGGCACGGTGAAGCGGGTGGCAGCTCAGCTTGGCTACGGCGCCGAGTCCGTACGGTCCTGGGTGCGTCAGGCCGATATCGACGAGGGCCACGCGGCGGGGGTCAGCACGAGCGAGTCGGCGAGGATGAAGGCCCTCGAGCAGGAGAACCGCGAGCTCAAGCGGGCAAACGAGATCTTGAAGAGGGCCGCGAGTTTCTTCGGGGCGGAGCTCGACCGCCAGCACAAGAAGTAGCCGCGTTCATTGACGCTAACCGCGATGATGTCGTCGAGGGTCGGCGTCTGGGGGTCGAGCGCATCTGCGCAGTTCTGCAGGTGGCCCCGAGCAGCTACTACGAGGTCAAGAAGCGGAAACCGTCCACGCGGTCGAAGCGTGACGAGGTCATGGGTCCAGTCGTGCGGCAGCTGTGGGAGGACAACTTCCGGGTCTACGGGGCACGAAAGATATGGAAGGCGGCCCGGCGTGCGGGTCATGACATCGGCCGGGACCAGGTCGCCCGGCTGATGCGGGCCGGCGGGATCGAGGGCGTCCGGCGCAGCAAGCGGGTGCGCACCACAAAACCCGACCCGGGGATGCCGCGCCACCCTGACCTGGTGCGTCGCGACTTCACTGCCACCGCGCCGAACCAGTTGTGGGTCACCGACCTGACATTCGTGCCGACCTGGACTGGCGTCGCCTACGTCTGCTTCATCATTGACGCCTTCTCACGCACGATCGTCGGGTGGCGGGTCGCCTCGCACATGCGCACCACGATGGTCCTCGACGCGATCGAGATGGCCCGCTGGTCACGCGGCACCCAGCTGACCGGGCTGCGGTGTCACAGCGATGCCGGGTCGCAGTTCACGTCGATTCGCTACGGCGAGCGCCTAGCCGAAATCGGAGCAACTCCCTCGATCGGCACCGTCGCAGATTCCTACGATAATGCGCTCGCCGAGACGGTCAATGGCTACTACAAGGCCGAACTCATCCGCGGCCCTGCCCGCGAGGGACGGCCGTGGAAGACCGTCGAAGACATCGAGCTGGCCACCTTGAGCTGGGTCCACTGGCACAACAACGCCCGCCTGCACGGCTATCTCAATGACGTGCCTCCAGCAGAGTTCGAGGAGACGTTCTACGCTACGAAACGGGCCGACCAGACCCTGGTCGGAATCCAATAGCCCGAGCCTCCATCAAACCCAGTGCGATTCATACGGTGTAGTTCTCGCCGGTCCCGGGACTGGGAAGAGCACGACCGTACTTGACTTAGCGACGTTGCTTCGTAAGTCCTCCCCAAATCTCGGAATCAAGATCATTTCGTTTACGCGGGCTGCCACCCAGGAACTGATCAGCAAGATCCGTGAGGCGGGACACGAAGTAGACGAGCCGACTACCATGCACTCGTTCGCACTGTCAGTGCTAACGCGTAACCCCGGCCAGAGCCAGATCCCGCACCCGTTACGGATTCCCGACACATGGGAGACCAGGGAATTGATCCAGCCGGACCTGTCACGGCGACTGCGCCGAAATGGCTACCAGGAAGCCACACCGACCCGCGTCGAAAAGCTGATCCACGAGATGTCGGCCGGATGGGAGTCGATGGATCCGGACAAGATTCTGTTGTCCGACCTCGATCCTTCGCTTCGTACAGCCTTCCGCGCCGCCTGGCAAGGTCAACGTCAAGTATTCGGCTACACACTGTTCGCAGAAATGACTTATGCGGCCGCGGTCCTGCTGGAGGATCTGCCGTCCCCGGACCTCGATGGTCTCGAATTCCTCATAGTCGACGAATATCAGGATCTCAACCGGGCAGATATCTCCATGATCGCGGCCGTCGCACAGCACGGTGTCGCTGTGCTCGCAGTTGGTGATGACGACCAGTCCATCTACGGCTTCCGGCACGCCGCGCCTCAGGGCATCCGAGACTTTTCGAGCGCTTCCGCCTTCCCGGGAGCGCTGAAGTACTCGTTGTCGACGAGTTACCGCTGCGGTTCGCGGATTCTTGCCGCTGCTCGAGAAGTCATCGAAACCAGCCCCTTACGGGCACCGAAGCCACCACTTCACGCAGCCGAAGGTAATCCTGATGGAGAAATCGCTTACCTGCGCTTCCCCTCAGAGGGCGCCGAGGTCGATGGCGTCAGTAGATTGGTAGAACACTTAATTCGCACAGAACAAGTACCAGCGAACCAAGTGATCATCCTCGTCCGCGCCGATCACAACCGCGCCTGGAGTACCCCTTTACGCCAGAATCTGGAGAGCAAAGGGATTCCTGTGGTCGATCCTGAGCAGTTCCGCGCACCGCTGAAGACGGATGATGCTCGCCGACTGATCGCCACAGCTCGCCTCGTCCGCAGTGATGACGATCTAGCATGGTGGACTCTACTGAAGTTGACAAACGGGGTGGGCGGTGGCTTCGTAGCAGCGGTCGCAGACGAGGCGTTGGCCAATCAGGAACGATTCCACACCCGACTCCTACGTCTCGCAGACGAGCCCTTGTATTCCCACGACGGAACAAGTGCACACGCTGAGCGTTTGGCGCTCACCACGATCGAGCACGTACTCCGCATGCGTGAAATTGCCGAAGACATCGAGTCCCCGGATACGAAAGCCTCGATCACATGGGCGGATTGGCTCTTCGAACTCGCCAAGCAGGCACACGTTCCTATTGCCGAGGACCTTCGCTCTCTATTGATCGAGGCCGCAACCCGAACCGCCAGCGACCCCGGGGTGGGTCACTTCCTTGCCTCTCTCGACGAAGTCGCCCAAGAACTTGCTTTGGAAGAACCTGGCGTTGCGATCATGAGCATGAACCGGTCGAAAGGGTTGACGCGTACCGCAGTGTTCATCATGGGGGTTGAGGAAGGGATCGTTCCGCCTGCTCGTGAAGGCACCGACTACGAGGAAGAACGCCGCCTTCTGTATGTCGCCATGACCAGGGCGCGCTCTTATCTGTACTGCACAATGGCGACGAGACGCACCGGGCAAACTGCACGCACCGGCGGTGGGATCCCGGGGGCCGGACGGACACGTTCGCGATTCCTGAGAGGAGTCGAACTTAAACCCCAAAACGGCCTGGAATACGTTCTTGCCCGCGTGAGTTAGCAGGGTTGATATAAGAGCAGATACTGACCAGGACAGCCCAAAGTCGCGGGGCGTGTCCGAGTGAACGGGGACGTCCTACCGGAATCGGTGTCAGGATGATGTCGGTGTTGGGTTTCAGGCGATAGCCCAGGTCAGCAGGTCGAGCAAGCGCACGTCGGTCAGGCTCGCGACCCGGCGAGCCTGCTCGCTCTCGGACTGCGCCAGACGGTGGCGGAGCATCAGGAGGGCACCGCTGTCGAGGTTGGCGCACACGTCGTCGCGGATGGCTGCCCAGAACATCGCACGCCTGCCGCGATGGGGATAGCGGGCCGCGGCGGCACGAGCGTGGAGCCGGTAGAACGCCATGACTTTCGAGTCGAGGATGGGGAACAAGCCGGGGCGTTTGAGGTGGAGCACCTTGCTGATCTCGGCGACCCCCACCTGCCGGGGCGCGGCGGTGCGGAAATGGTCGTAGAGAGCTTCGGCACGGTCGTAAAGTCCACCGCTGATGTTCGGGTCGGCGTCGACCAGCTGTGCCGCGATCGGCACCGCCGCCCACGGGGCGTCGACGGCGCTGCGGATGAACCAGTCGCGGTGGGCGTGGCTGATGCGGGAGCGCACCTTGTGGGTGCGGGCGATCTCGTCGGCGGTGATCACCGCGGCGGGTCCGGGGCCAGGCAGGTCGTAGCGGGCCACGGTCACTGCCGGATAGCCGTGGGCCTTGGCGACCGCAGTGTCGATGTCGATGCTGCGGCCGGCGATCACCAACACGGTGGCCGCGGCCGCGCCGCCGGCGCGGTTCACAGCTTCTGCTGTCCGGCTGGGTCCGGGTCGGTGTCGTCGCCGCTTCCCGGGTCGGTGTGTGGAGTCGCGGCGGACGTGCCTGCATTCGGCGCGGTGGGGATTTCCGTCGGGTCAGGCCGGCTCGAGGTGCGGATCGTACGAGCGAGTGCCCGTAGCTGCTGCAGCGATCGGATTCCGTCCGGGACGCTGTCGTCGCCGGGTGGTCGTCCATCTCGGGAGCAGGCGCGGAAATCCTCGGTGCCGGTCTCGTTCATCGCATCGTGGAGGTCGTGTGCTGCGGCGATGTACTCGGCGCGGTCCTGTTCGGTGAGCGAGCCGAGGTACTTCTCCAATGTCTCGATCTGCGCCTGGGCGTGGGTGCGTGCTGCCGCATCGGCCTTCGCCTGCGCGGGTGTGCCGCTCCGGTGCGCTTCGGTGGTCGGCGCGTGGGCTGTGACCGATCGTGTGCGGAATCAGCCCGCGTAATGCGGTGAACATCGTTCCCCTCGGTACGTGTCGGTGGCCTCTCATCATGCACGCCCGCTTGACGACTCGACACGCATCGACTTTGGACGGAGGCGATCACGCAGGGCCCCGGGATCAGGTGGGCAGACGACACCGAGGGCTGTCTACGACGTCGCGGCCCTGGTCGGCGATGAGTGCGTGCCTGACCGCAGAACCCACCCCCGCCGCAAGGGGTACGGCGGGGGTGGCCGAATCCAGTATGACAGGTCGACCCCTTCGAACCTCGAGGTCCGCAGCTGCGACAGTCGGCAGTACAAGGACCCCGGCTGGGGGTTCACGAGCCGGCCGGGGGCGTGCGCAGGTCCTGGAGTTCGGCGCGCAGTTCGGCAACACGTTCGCGGGCGGCTTCGGCTTGCGCGTGTGCGGCGGCGGCGTCGGCGCGGGCGGTGGAGGCGCGGTCGCGTTCGGCGGCCGCCGCGGTGCGGGCGGCGGTGAGTTCGGCTTCGAGCCGCCGGATGTGGTCGGCTGCGGTGGCCGCCGCGGCGTCTTTCTCGGCGATCGCTCGGGTCAGCCGCTCACGGTGCTCGTCGAGCTGCCCGGTGAGCAGCTCGATCCGGTGCTCGAGGCCGACGATCTGCTCGCGGTGGGCCGAGGCGGCCTGATCGAGCTGCTGCTGCCAGCGGTCCTGTGCCGCGGCATGATCGGCCCGGGCTGCGGTGAGCTGGGCGAGGACCTCGGTGGCCTCGGCGTCGGCGGCCGTGGCGGCCGCATCGGCATCGGCGCGTTCGGTACGAGCGGTGTCGAGTTCGTCCCGCAGTGCCGCGATCTCGGCTGCGGCGTCGGCCCGGACCTTGTCGGCCTCGGCCTGCACGCGCCGCAGCTGCGCATCGATCGCCGCCGGATCGGCGAGCAGATCGGTCGCGGTGGTGATCGACGACGCAATCGTCGTCAGCGTCTCGAGCATCGCCTGGGCTTCGCGGCGCAGCAGCGGTACCGCGTCGGCGAGGGTGCCGATCGCCTCGACCGGATCGCTCGGCAGCGCATCCTGTTGTTGCTGGGCGCGGGCCTTGTCTTTCTGGCGCTGCCGCCAGGCCCGGACCCGATCGGCGTCGGTGGCGTATTCGCGGCGCCGTCCCCCTCTGGCTTCCTCGGCCATGACCCCGCCCTCCCGACCCGATGACGTTCCGTATCCGGCATCGTAACACCATTCGTAACGTACGTATCATGATACGTACGTTACGAATGGCGAGGATCGGTGCCATGCCTTGCTGCGAGGGGTGCGATGGCGGGGCAGCCCCGGGGATCGCTCGAGGGGTATGACGGTGCCGGCGGAACCCACGTCCCCCGGTTCGCGCCGGCTCGTGGAGGGGAGTGACCGTACCGAGACGGCCTGGAGGCCGGTGCGGGGGTGCCCGGTATCGGAAGGTTCTTCCGATACCGATGTCGGGGGTCCTGCGGAAACGATGCGACAGGCCGATGCTTCCCGAAGTCCGCTCTCGCGTCCCTCCATCGACCTGCCGCCCATTGACTATAAACGTTGAGTCGAACGCGTGTGCGAAAATTGGTGGTGTGGTGTCCTACGAACGCGCACCGAAACGGTGCCCGAACGGGCACCGACTGGGACCGCACCGGGTGGTCGTGGGATGGACACCGTGCACCTGCGCGACGGCCCTGCACCCCTCCGGAGCCAGCGGACACCGCACCTATTTATGCATCGTCTGCGAGGCGGAGATCGCCATTCCGCCGCATACGGGGCCGCCGTTCTCCGGAGTGCAGTGGCCGCCGAGACCGACGCAGGAGCAACCAAGGCGCGACTCGGAAGGTGAGCGAGCGGGCGGGATCGCAGACGGGGCGACCCGCCAGGGCCCAGAAAATTAGTTTCGCTAAAATTGCGGTGTGAACTGGGAAAACGACACGTCCCGTTCTGTCGTGTCGATCGGAGACAGCACCACCATGAAGCCTGGCGATCAGGTGAAGGTCAGCGCACGCGGCGCGTTCGTGTTCACCGTCAAAGACATCGACAAGGACACCGGCATGGCGAGGATCGAGGTCAACGCCGACAGCCCGCTCACATATCCGTGGCCGGCGCGCATCACCGATCTCGTGCCTGTCGAGGACTGACTCCGAGAGTTCCTTCCCTGGCGGTCGCTTCCGCTTCACCTGTTTGGCGGGCGATCCGCCCGTCCGATACGGTGACCGCTGCAATCACCCGAGTTCCCCGACAGGTGAGTGATTCCCTGACGGGTCGAAGGATGGTCCCCGGCGCCACCCCGCCGGGGACCATCGCCTTTTCACTGCTGGGCTGCGCGTGCAGCGGACGACACAGTGGCTACTCTCGGCGCGTGGAGGACAGGACGCGAGCCATCGGCGATGCCACCGATGCGATGACCGACGATGAGCTCGAGACCGCGATTGCGGCACTGCACGCCCGTGAACGGGAACTCCTCGTCGCCGGGAACAGCAAGGCAGCGTTCGATCTGATGGGCACGAAGTTCGTTCTGCTGTCCACGCTGGAAGGTCGGCGGCGGTAGCCGAATCTCGTACGGATTCGGCTTTTTCTTCATTTCTGTCTGTTGCGGTATTCGTTGAGCGGTCTGTGAAGCAGATTCGCAGAGGGTCACTGCGCGCGGCTGACGTATACCTCTCGGCTGCCCGACACCTTCACGCCTCGTAGGCCCTACAGCTGCGGCCCGAGGCGCAGGTTGTGTGTGGGTGATTGCATGGCCGGAGGTCGGCTATTCGGTTGTGGTGGTGTGTGGTGGACCTGCGGTGGTCCGTGGAGGGCCTTCATTGTTGAGAGCAAGCTCTGCTCCTCCCCTACCTCGTCGGCATGCGTGAGATTCCGGTGCGGCTCGCCGTCGGCGGGATTCGGCTTCGCTGCCTCTGGGACATCGTCGTTCCTGGTCGACGGGGCGTGACGGGGTTCCTCGGCCACCTGGATTGTGGTGGTCAGCGGCTCGTAGGTCTCGTTGCGTTCCGGGGAATTCTCCAGCAGGGCGTAGCTGCGGTGGGCCAGCACATCCCAGTGCCTCTCGTACCGGTGCGCGGCGTCGACCGTGCCGAGGTTCGGGGCGGCGGCGGGGAGCTCGGTGGTGGTGGCACGGGCGAGTTCGGCGGCGAAGGCTTCCCTGCCGGCAACTCGCATGGCGTCCTCGAGGGCAGGGTCCGGTTCGATGCCTTCGGGGGGATCGTCGTGGTAGTTGGCTGCGTGGGTGGCGGCACGGAGCGCTTCGGGGTCGATGGTGCGCCAGTCGATCGTGCGGTCAGTGCGGTCGTGGACGAGCTGGTCGGTCATGAGTACGACGGCGACCGACTGGACGCCTTCGGTTTCCTCCTGGATGGCGGCAATGTGGCGTCCGAGCTGGTGGGGGTCGGTGAGAGTGTTCTCGTCCGGGGCAGCGATCACCGGGCTGGTGTAGGCGGGAGTGTCGCTGACGATCGGCATGAAGTCGGTGTGCAGCTCACGGTGGATGACACTTGCGTGTAGTTCGCTGCCGTCACCGGTTATTTCGCGGTGGGCGAGATAGTCGGCGGTCCGCAGTGCCAACTCCCAGGTGATGAGGCGACGCAGCCGGGCGGGGTCACGCTCGTCGAAGGCATTGACCGGGGCTCCGGTGTCGTAGCGCATGGTGTTCTTGCCTGCTGCCGGGTCGAACAGGTCCTTGTAGCGGTGGTTCGGCTCGGAAAGTGCTGCGGCGGCGCGTTCGGCGGCGAAAGTGGAGGTGCCCTCGAGGATCCGGCGCACCGCGGCATCGTGTTTGGGGCCGTAGTCGGTGCGTTCGGCCAGGTTCAGGCCGATGCGGACCAGGCCGTGAGCGTTGTCGAGTTCGGCTCCGCTCAAGGTTCGCTCCCGCGTTACCTCGCGGAATATCTCAGTGGCGGTGTAGGGGCCACTGCGGTCGCGGTCGTAGTCGCGCATCATCGCCAGGTGGCTGACCAGGGAAAAAACGGGTCGTCCGGGTGCAGGCTCGATGGGCGCGTAGCCGGTGGCCGAAACGACGGCGGGGGCGAGGACATCGGCGAGCAGTCTGGGATCTCCGCTCTCCGCGGTGACGTAGCGGGCTGCGGACAATGCAGCGAGATCGACGCGATCGGTGTCGATCACCCACCCGGCTGTGATCGCGACGCGCCGGAACAGCTCGAATTGGCTTCGAGAATTTCCGTCGGGGAAGGGATGGATTTCCGTCATGCGTGCCCAGTAGTCGGCGAGGCGGGTGACGAAGGTGCGGTGATCGAGTCCGGTCAGGTTGTTCTCGGCGGCGAGGTCGGCGAACAGTTCCTCGACGTCGGTGGCGGTGTCCTCCGGGCTCGAGTGCGTGATCGGAAGGTTCCCCTGCGTGGTGGCCACGGTCTTGTACTGGCCGGCCCAGGAGTACACGCGATACAAACCGCGCCGGTGGATCTCTCGCAGGAAATCGCCGGTGAACTTCTCGGGCGACGGGACCTGCGCGAACTCGTACATCCCCACCGCGAAGGCTCGGTCCTCGATGCGTTCGAGTAGGCGAGCATCAGTGATGCCGAGAAGGTTGACTCGGACGTCGGTTCCGGGGATGTAACCCTCGGATTCGGCGGCCGATGCGGTCACTCCGCGTCCTCGCTGTGCGGAAGGAGCTCGTTGATCAGATCGTCGAGCGTTTCCCCGGCCTCGAGCCTGTCGATGATCGTGCGGGGGTCTTCGATGTCGAACTTGCCTGCCATTGCGTTGGCAGCGCGGATGTTCTGGGCGATGTGGTTCTTGAGAGCTTCTTCGCCGTGCGGGGCGAAAATCTCTCGGAGTGTCTGATCGTGGTTTTCCTTGTCTGTCATGGTTTCCCCCTCGCGAGCGTCGGTCTGTCAGAGCGGAGGCAGGCTCCCCTCCCCCATCGCTATGTCTACTTGATGTTCCCGACGCTAGGCGCAGCGCCGATACGGGCGCGAACGTGCTCGAGTCGGCGGGTGGCGGTGCGTTGAGCGCGGCCGATGGCGACCATGTGCTTGAACAGGTCGGCTTCGGGCAGAGTTTCCGCTGCCTCGGTGATGGCGGCTCCGGCAATGCGGAAGCTGCGGCGGTAGGCGGCGCTGATGACGGCATGGGCGTAGTAGGGCGCGGCGGTGGGATCGGCGCCGGCGGCGGTGGCGGTGGTCAGGGCGTAGGCGAGTCGGCGGCCGTGGTGACCGGCGAGCCGACCGTGGCGCTCGAGGTGGGCCAGGACCATTGCGGGGTCGTGGGGTTGGCCGGTGTTCATCAGTGCGGCGATGGCGTCGAACAATTCGGCGTGGAGTGGCTGGTGGAAGTCGTCGGTGGTGAGCAGGTCCACGATGTCGGCGGCTGCGGCGCGGGTGGCGAACAGCAGAGCGCACAGCAGCAGGGTTTCGGTGTCGGCGTCTGGGAGCGCGAACTCGTCGGCGCTGAGGTAGCGGTCGAGATCGGTCTGGTCGGTGACGGTCATGCGCTGATCCGTTCGTCGAGGGCGTCGGCGATGTCGAGCACGGGAGTCGGGTCGGGGTGGCCGATGGTCGAGTGGCTGATGGCAGCGCGAGCGATGACGCTTCCGTCGATGGTGATGGTGACTGTGCTACCGGCGGGCGCACCGTAGGCGAGCGCGAGCGTGCGCGCTGCTTCGGCGGCGTCGGAGGCGGCGGCCGCGTGGGTGAAGGTGCAGCCAGAATCGGAGCGCGCAGCGGTGGGTGCGGTCAGCGTGACGGTCCAGACGATCATTGCGGCGCTCCTTCGGCTTGACGGGGTTTCCCCAGGTACTCGTCCATTGTCGCTTAATTGTCATGCTTTGTGAAGACTTTTCGATGTGTTTTACATGATTGTGTGGTTGTTTTTTGATTCTTTTGTGATGCGTAGGTGAGGGCCGTGCCGGAGCTGTCGACCGGGGTTCGATGCCCCGGTCGACGGCCATGCGTGCCGGGGGCCGGCACCCGGCGAGTGGTCTGGTCCGGTGGGCGGCCGATACGACCGCCCACCGGAAGGGGCGTTACTGCTCGTCGAGGGGGTCGAGTCCGGCGGCGCGGCGCTCGATGTCGGCGAGGGTGTAGCCCTGGGCTTCGATGGCGCGCAGGTAGAACTGCGACAGGTCGGTGGGCTTGCGCCAGTGCTCGACGCCGACCTGGGACTCGAGGGCGATGAGGATGTGGGCGCGCAGCAGGACCAGGGCGCGGGGGTCGGTGGCGCTGGCGAGCTTCGCGACAGTGTCGGACGTGGGGAGCATCTGTTCGGCCAGGGTGCGGGCGTGATAGGCGGCGGGGATCTGGGGCCACTTCATCAGCACTGTTGCCACGAATGAGGCGGTGCCCTTGGGGGCGGTCTTGCGGGTGGTCTGCTGGGCGATCCAGTTGCGGCGGACCTCGGTGGCGGCTCGCCATTCGCGGTTGTTCTCGATCACTTCGCGCCGCTGAGCTGCGCGGTCCTCGGCACTTTGTTCCTGTTCGGACTCGGCGGGGCGGGGGGGTCCCCACCAGGTGCGCCAAGGGGTGTCTTCGATATTGACGACGTGCCAGTACAGCGTGGTCTCGTGGTTTTCGACGACGTTCTCGCGGGGAATCATCCATTCCTCGCGGGCATCGCCGTCGGGTAGCTCGTCCACGATGTAGTCCGCGTCGATCTCGTCGCCGCTCTCGCGGTCGAAATAGGTGGTGCAGCTGTAGACGTACAGCCCGAGGTGTCCGAGGGCGGCGACTTCTTCGATGGCGGGCGTGTTGCCTTCTTCGTCGGTGACGCGCTCGACCAGCTGGCTGGCCCCCTCCCCCACTCTCTCGTGAAGAGCACCGAGCGGCACGGCGGCGATGGAGTGTTCTGCGAGGTACGCCTTGGCGCGGGCCAGTGTGGCGTTGCGTTCGGTGCGGCGCAACCGTTCGGCGGCGAGTGCGTGGTCGAGTCGTCCGCTGGCGATGGCCCACTCGATGCGGCGGACGGCGGCGGGATCGTCGCCGAACTCGGCGAGGGCGGCGGCTTGTTCGATGGTCAGCTCGCCTCGTTGCACAGCGTCGCGCTGCTCGGTGTCGCGCAAGGTCAGGGCCGCCTCGATCTCGGTGCGGGGCGCCTTGGTGCGACGGGCGATCTTGGTGGAGGTCAGTCCGTGGTCGGCCAGGGTCTCGAACAGGGCCAGGCGTTCGCCGTTGGTGATCGCGGCGCGGTGTTCGTTCTCGCTCCACTGGGTGACGAGCCGTTCGACGGCGGCGTCGGTGCCATCGCCTTCGTCGCCGACGATGAGGGCGGGGATCTGGGTCAGTCCGGCCTCGAGGGCTGCGGCGGTGCGGCGGTGGCCGGTGAGCACGCGCAGGGGTCCGGCGGCGGTGCGGCACACAGTGATGGGGGTCAGAACCCCTTGCTCTGCGATCGACTCGCGGAAGGCATCGGTCAGGCGCAGGTCATGGCGGATGTTGGAGTCGGTGAGCAGGTCAGCGGGGTCGACGGTGGCGAATTCGGCGGTGCTTCCGTTGTTCATGACTCAAGTTTACATCTGTTTTGATGCTTTTTCGATGTTTTATTGGTGTTTGTACGATGATTGTTTGGTGACTGTTGTCACACTTTCTGCCCTCTGAGCTGGGGGTTTCCGTGAAACGCAGACGGCCCCGCCAGGGCGGGGCCGTTGGTTCAGTCTTCTATGCGGTCATGGATGGGCAGGATCATGGATCGGTGGCCGAGATACCGTTCGGACAACTCGCCCAGTCTCGAGTCGGAGGTTCCGGCGTAGTTCCCTCCGAACATCACCACTCGTCCCGACTCGGTGAGTTCGTACCGACGACGGTCGGCGTTCCATTCGACTCTGACCAGAGCGGCATAGCTGCCTTCGATGAAGGCGTGGCGTCGAATCCGTACGGCGACGGTGGGGCTGATCTGCTCACGGCCGCCGACGTGGCTTCGCACTCCGTGGGGGGTGCAGCCGGACGGCAGTGACGTGATGCGGCCCGCGCGGGCGCGGCGCTCGTCGAGGACGCCGACCAGAAGAAGAGTGTCGGCGGCGGCGCTGATACCGCCGTTGGTGCAGTCGCCGAGGCCGGGGGCACGGTAGACATCGAGCAGGAGACCGGCGGGGCGATGGTCATTCTCGTTGTTGTTCATGACTCTAGCTTACATCTGTTTTGATGACTTTTCGATGTTTCATTGGTGCTTTTTCGGTGCTTTTCTGGTGATGCTGGTCACACGTTTTTTGGCTTTGACCTGCGGTTTTGCGGGTGTATCGGGGTGGTCCGGTGGCGGTGGTGGAGCGGGTACCTCGGTCGGTCGGTGCTGCCCTGGTGAACCGGGCGCGGTGACTGCCGGGCAAGGGCGGGTTTTCCCTTGCCCGGTGGTCGGCGGGTCCGGTAGGGCCGTGTGTGGCGACCGGGCGCGGTGCACGCGGAACAGCGGGAACCTTGGGAGGGAGGGACAGGGGTCCGGGGGCGGCGCCCCCGGGGATCGGGAGAGCGATGTGGGTCGGGCCGGGAATTTCTGTGCCCGTAGGCGTGCCCCGTATAGACCGAAGACCCCGACCAGGAGGTCGGAGCCTTCAACGGTTGGACTGCCGGTGCGGTCAGTCCTCGTCGGCGCTGTCGTTCTTGCTGCCTCGGGCTTTGCGCCGGCGCACCTTCTCCACGTCGGGGAAGGGCTCGCCGCCGTTGTATTCCTCTTCGAGCTTGTGGGTGTACTCGGCGATGGCGGCTTCGATGAAGCTGTTGAGACTGCCGTGTGCGCCGGGGTAGACACCGCGCAGACCCTTTTGAGCGTTGGTCGCAGCGTCGATGACGGATTCGGCGAGGGTGAATGTGCGCCGGGTCAAGGTGGGTTGCTGCACGATCTTCTTCGGCGCTGCGGCCCGTGCCGGGACGTTCTCGTCGGGAGCTTCGGCGTCGAACATGCTGCGGATGTCGCTCATGACTTCTTCCTTTGAGTAATGGTGGTGGCCAGGTCGTCATAGACCCAGACGTGACGCCAACCGTCCTTCGTATCGGCGAGGGATACCCCGTCGTTGACGGCCCTCTTGATCGGCTCGGCGGAGTGGACGCTGCCAAGGACGGGGATGCCGGCCTCGGTGAACTGGGTAGTCCAGGCACGAGCGAGGACCGTTCCGGACTGCACCTTGTTGAGGATGGTGCCGCGGACCCACAGATTGCTGTTGTGCCGCTTCTTAATGCTCTGGGCGTACGAGGTCACGCCCTGCATGGCCGCGATGCTGAAGTCATGCGCTTCGTTGAGGACGATGAGCTGGTCAGCGGCCACGAGCGCGCACATCTCGAGGGCATTTCGCGTGGGGGAGCAGTCGATGAGGATGTAGTCGTAGCGGTCCCGGATCGGCTCAAGCGATTCCCGCAGGACGTGAGGGCCTTCGATGGGATCGTTCGTGATGTTCTTCTCGGCAGCGATGAGGTGGGCCGCATTCGCAGGGGCGGCAATGAGATCGACGCCGGGGCGCACTGCATCGAGGATCGCCTCGGCGGCAGGCTTTCGGGTCTCTGGGTCTATGTCGACGATGTGATCGGCGGTCACCTTCGCTGCGGCTCGGAGGTCGGGCTGCAACTTGGTGAGGGTGTGGGTGAGGTTGCCGGAGGGATCAAGGTCGACCAGGAGCACCTTTTCGCCGGCACGGGCGAGGGCTTCACCGACGTTGAGCACGGTGGTGGTCTTGCCCACCCCGCCCTTCTCGTTGCCGATCAGAATGATTTTCGAACTCATGGCCTCCCTTTCCTGATGCAACAATACATCACTTCTGATTCATAAAACGTGCTTTTCTGGTTCTTATCGGATGGCGGTTTCGTGACTATTGCGGACTGGGCGGTGTTGCATCTGTTCAGGTGCGGTTTCCATGTCAGTGGTGGATGGAACGGCGACGGCCAGGGCTCGATGCCCTGGCCGTCGGCCACCGCTGCCACTGAGGGTGGGGTGGTGGGTTGAATCTGGTTGCGTTCGCGGGGTTTCCAGTCCTGTCGGCTGGTGCGTGACGCTAGCCAACATCCAACACTATCGGTGGCGCTCGTGCACAGGGGGCCGCTGGGATTCGCGCCGGCTCGTGGTCGGCGGTGGGGTCTGCGCGGCGCAGCCGCTCCTTCGGGTTCGGTTCTCGGCCGGCCTCGCGGTGGTGGCAGACCGTAGTGGTGGCGGATATGACGGGCGGCCCGAGCCGGGGCCGTGAGGGGCGTCCGGCTCGGGCCGTGGTCAGCGGATCTCGCGGCACTGTCGGCATTCCCACCCTTGAGGGCGGAGAAGGCAGGTTCGTCGTTCTTCGCAGAGCCAGCAGGTCTGGTTGGCTTTTTCGGCTTCGCCGCGTTCCTGCGCTGCGGCTTTTTCGTGTGCGGCTGTGCGGTGTTCTCGCTCGGTGCCCAGGTCGCTGTGCAGGGCCGCGGTGGGTAGTACGCGCATCATGCGGTAGGCGGCGGCGGTGCCCGCGTCTCGTTCTGCGAGGTCGGCGGCGGTGTAGCTCGGGGGTCGGTCGGCTTCTTGCAGCATGGGTCCGAAGATCGTGCGGCAGGTCTGGCAGGGGGTGAGTTCGTCAGTGACGGGCTGTGTGCATCCGGGGATGATGCACTCGGCGAACAGGGATTCGGCGGTCATGGCGTCCTCGCGGCGAGTGGGACCGGCGGCCGCGAGGGGGTCGCGGCCGCCGGATTGCGGGTTACTGACCTGGGCGGATGGGGGTGTGGGCGTCCTCGGCGCGGGCGTCGGTGATCTTGTCGTAGGGCAGTCGGTCGGTCCAGCTGTAGGCGGTGGCGACGGTGACCGACTTTGCGTTGACTCGGATCACCTTGTGCCAGGTGCCGGAGCAGTTGACGAAGCATCCGGGGCGTAGGTCGGCGCGGCTGTAGAGCTTGGGGCCGTCGGTGGCGTCCTGTTCGGCGCGTACTGCGGTCCAGTACTCGATGTCGCGCTCGAGTTCGGCTTTGTTGAGTTCGAGCTGGTGCATGTGGTTGCTGGTCTCGGCGGTATGTCCGGCAGCGCGGTACTTGGTGAGATGGCGTTCGATGCTGCGTAGTTCGGCGCTCTGTCGTTCGATGCGGCGGTGGATCACTGCGGGGGTGTAGCGGTGATCGGTGCTGCGGGCGGCGATGCGGGCAGATTCGGCGGCTGAGCGGGCGGCGGCGTCGGCTTCGATCGCGGCGCGGGCGGTGGTGTGGGCGCGGTCGAGGGCGCGGCGGTGGCGTCGTTCGCTGTGATGTCCCACCTTGATGGGTTCTCCGCCTTCGGGCAGTGCGGTACAGGCGTGGTCGTGGCGTGCGTGGGCGGCGTCGGCGGCAGTGGCCTTGCGTTCGGCTATGGCTGCGAGGGCGGCGGCGCGGTCGGTCAGACGCTCGTTGCGGTCGTGGTGGGCGTCGGTGCCGTCGCGGAGGGTGGTGTCGATGTCGGTTTCGACGTCGTATCCGGCGGCGCGTAGGGCGGTGGCGGTGTGTTCGATGCGGGCGAGGTGGGGGGCGCGGTCGCGGCTGTGCGGGATGCACCAGGCGGTGATGCTGCGTCCCCATTTCCAACCTGAGGTTTTGAGGATCGGGGCGGTGCCGTCGCCTTTGCTGGTGCCGTCGATGATCGTGCCCTCTGTGGGGGTGTGCGTGATGGTGAGCATGTGCGCGTTTCCTGTTCGGGTCGGTAGTGCGCGCCGGTGGGGAGTCGCGGTGACTTCCCACCGGCGCGGAGGGTGGATCAGTACTCGGCGATGAAGACCGGCCAGTGGGGGTCTGGGCGGGTGGTCCAGCGGAGGATCGGCCGCCAGTAGGTGGTGGTCCGGTAGGCGCGTTCCTCGTGGTGGGGGCACATGACCCACTCGCCGTCGGTGTGGGTGGCTTCGGTGGTGCAGCCGTTGTAGTCGCACCACTGGTCGAGAAGCTCGAGTGTCTGGACGGGGGCGGGAGTGGTCATCGCGTCTTTCCTTCCGGGGGTCGGTCAGCTGAGGCCGGATTCGATTGCGGCGCTGATTTCGTCCTCGTTCATGCCTGCGGCACGGGCGGCGGCCTTGGTGTCGCAGGACTCGGCCAGGACTACGGAGATGTCCTTGCCGGTCGAGATGTTCTCGAGCAGGGCATCGATGTCGCGGCCGAGGTTGTGGAGCTTCGCGGTGATCTCTTCCTTGTTCATGCCTCTAGTTTACATCTGTTTTGATGCTTTTTCGATGTTTCGTTGATGCTTTTTCGGTGCTTTTCTGGTGATGCTGGTCACACGTTTTTAGGCTTTGACCTGCGGTTTTGCGGGTGTATCGGGGTGGTTCGGTGGCGGTGGTGGAGCGGGTACCTCGGTCGGTCGGTGCTGCCCTGGTGAACCGGGCGCGGTGACTGCCGGGCAAGGGCGGGTTTTCCCTTGCCCGGTGGTCGGCGGGTCCGGTAGGGCCGTGTGTGGCGACCGGGCGCGGTGCACGCGGAGCAGCGGGAACCTTGGGAGGGAGGGACAGGGGTCCGGGGGCGGAGCCCCCGGGGATCGGTAGAGCCGACACACGGCAGACGAGCCGGGGCACACTCCTGGCCAGGGCGAGGGGGCACCGTCCGCCGGCCGCGGGAGCCTACGTTTGCCGGCCCGAGACCAACGAGGCAAAAATCCGACTGCCACAACCGACCCTCGAACACACTGCACGTCGACACCCGACACGACCCGAAGGGGGTCCGGGGGCAAATCGCCTCTGGTCAACGCCGCTAGCGCGACTCGGCGCACCGAATCGGGGGACGATTCCCGAGTTCGATGCGCCGAGGTGAGACTGGCAGGTATCAGACGTGGACGTTTTTTGATGTCGGTCTGATTTTTTATTGATTCAGATTTGAATCTGAAAAGTTGCTTTTTCGATGTCGTTGTGATGATCAGATGGTGACGGAGGTGTCGGCCTCGGAGAGCCAGCGGTAGACGGTGGCGACGGAGCGGTCGACTTCTTGGGCGATGACGGGCACCTCCACTCCGGCCTGGCGTCGGGCGAGTGCCCATTCGCGACGTTCCTCGTGGGAGTGGAAGGTCGGGATGGCGTTGGTGTCGAGGTGGGTGCCGGGCAGGTGGGGCAGTGGTACCTCGAGCTGTCGGGCGAGAGCGTCAGCGGTCGCGGTGCGAGTCGACTGCGCGACCGGAGTCTCGCTCGCGGTCTCGGCGGCGGCACGGTTCTCGGTGATGGTCGTGACGTGAGTCTTGGGTGCGGTCGCGTTCTCGTGTGCGGTCTCACGGCGCGGCTGTGTCGCGGGCGCGGATTCAATGTGAGTCTCGGCGGGGTTCTCGGTGGGGGCGGCGGTGCGACGGCCGAGAACGGTCAGCGCGTGGGTGGAGGCGAGCAGTGAGATCGGCGGGAGTGTGGCGATCACGGCGGCGAGAACGGAGTTGAAGCCGGGGGTCGTGGTGAGAACGGCGTGGATCGCGTTTCCTGCGATCGAGACGGTGGCGGCTCCGATGAGAATCTTCCAGAAGAATCGTCGTGCCCGGTGGTCGTGACGTCGGGAGACGACTCCCATCGTTGCTTGCAGGATCGTTCCGTCGACGATGACGGGGAACAGGAAGGCGATCTCTTTCGGTTGGCCGGCCTGGATACACAGGTCTCGCAGTGCGAGGAAGCTGAGAATGAACGCGGCCGCCCCGATTCCTACGGTGATGGTCACGCCTGCGAACCACATGGATCCGCTGACGGCTGTTGCGTTGGCGGGCTCCGAGCTCTTCTCGTTCTTATGGCGCTTCGTCGCTATCATAGTGTCCATAATAACAATGGGAACTATGAAATGAGAAGTGGTTTCTCATGTGAGAGTTGCAGGTCACGGTGATTTCTTGTCTTGAGAATTGCGGGCTGAGATGACTGATTGCGGCCGCCACGATTGGAGCAAGTCGAGACTCACACAGCGAGCAGGTCTGGCCTTCTCTGATGGCCTGTCTCTTGCGTCACGATGGTGGCGAGGGTCCCGGGTCCGGCGGTGGGTGTGCCGGTCGGTGTTGATCTGCTTGGGGCCGATGTGCCGTCCGTACAGCGATCGGTATGCGTCGCGGATACCGATGTGGCGTTCTTTGATGTCGACGGGTCGGTTAGGTGGGTGGCCCGATTGGTCTCACGTCAGGTAGTCCCGCAAGACGGTGGGTAGGTCTTGTCGCGGCGGAAACACTCGGCAATCGGAAGACGGTATTCAAAGGAAGCGCGATGATCACCGCAGAGCGACCGGAGGATTACATGACTGAATCAGCATCGCCCCCAACCCCGATGTCCACGTTGAACACGCCCGCATATGTCGTGGCCGGAATGGCGAGCATCGCCGTGATCGTCGGAAGTCTCGGGCCGTGGGGGATATTGCAGAATCCGCTGGCCTCGGCCACTTTCAGTGGTACTGACGGCTCGGACGGAAAGCTCACCCTCATCGCTGCGGGAATTGCTGGTACGGGCTTGCTGGTGCGTGCATCGTGGAACTCGTCGGTGCCACTGATCATGGCGCTTCTCGCTGGAGCTTTATGCGCGCTGGTCGGATTCACCGACTTGTTCAGAGGTAACGCCATGTTCGCCGAGACCGGCGACGTGTTTGCCTCGATTGGGTGGGGCCTGTGGCTGGTGTGCATTGGATCGGTTGCGTTGCTACTGGGACTTATCTTGTGTTTGCTCCCGCAGATCGCCGAGGCATTCGGCTCCTCGGCACAGACCACGCAAGTACGGGGACCTTCGGTGCAGGAGACATCGATGCGGAAAACCGAGGTCGAAACCACCAGGCCAACCTGGTACGGCCGTATCGAGGCTTCGGACCGGTGGGGGTACGTGATTGTTGCAATGTGCTGCTTGGCGACCGTGACCCTTCTCATCTGGGCATTCAGTGTCAGAACCCCCTGGGGGTGAAACATGGCCCAGTTCAACGCATCAATTGCGTTCCGTTGCGTTGACGGGCAGCTCTTGAAATTCAGGAGACTACGGTCCCGTCTCGGTCAGGTACGGCTCCATCGACCGACGCCGGTCTGGGAAGTGGATTTAATCTCTCCGGCGGACGGGACGTCCCAGGGGCGGCCGTTGTGGTATTCGGTTTCTAGGCGTTCGATCGCCTCAAGGACAGCTGCTTCGAGGAATTCGCTGAAGGTACTCGGGGAGAGGACGGCGCGGGTGCCGAGATAGGCGGCGCGAATGCGTTCGGCCTGGTCGGTGTGGAACCCCAGTTTGGGCCGCGGTGTGCGTGACGCCTCGGTCATTGCTGGTCCTGTTCTCCTGGGCGGCCGGGGGCGTTGCGTCCGACGCCGGTCTGGGAGAGGGATTTGAGTTCGCTGCGGCTGGGGGTGCGCCAGGGCCGGCCGTCGTTGTGTTCGGCTTCGAGGCGTTCGGTGGCCTCAACCAGCAGGTCGGTGATGAACTCGCTGAGGGTGGCCGGGGGCAGGATGGCGCGGGTGCCGACGTAGGCGGCGCGAATCCGGTCGGCGTCGGCTTCGCTGATGTCGAAGGCCATGCGCTTCTTCCCGGTCATGGTTCTCATCGTAACTTCGGTAGGTGTGTCGTCGACTCTCCCACGAGGGAGAGGTTCGAGGTGCAGAGGGGAGCTGCCGGGGCGGATACCTGATATGGCTTGGCATGACCTACCCGAATAATTTCCGTATATGGCTCGGCGTGTCCTATCCGAATAGTCGATCTTGGTAGTGCACAGTACTCGGCATGGAAACGGCGGGGGGGGGGCCTTCTCACGGACGAGCAGTGGGGAAACGAGGTGCTCCTGCCGCATCGGCCGTTCGCGACGAACCAACTCGAGCACGGTCAGTACCGAATGAGCCGTGACCAGGCATTGATGATGCGCTACATCCAGCACTCTCCACACGCGTTGCTCGGATCGATCGTCATCGACTGTGACCACCCCGATGCGGCGATGCGGGCGTTCGAGAAACCGTCGGATCATCCGACGCCGAGCTGGGTCGCGCAGTCTCCCTCCGGGCGGGCGCACCTGGGTTGGTGGCTGGGCGACCATCGAGTCTGCCGTACCGACTCGGCGCGGTTGACTCCGCTGCGCTATGCCCATCGCATCGAGCGAGGTCTGTGTATCTCCGTCGGTGGGGACTTCTCCTACGGTGGGCAGCTGACCAAGAACCCGATCCACCCTGAGTGGGAAACCATTTACGGTCCAGGGGATCCGTACTCGTTGCGAGATCTGGCGACGATTTACACACCTCGTCAGGCCCCGCGCCGGCCCGACCGCTCCGTGGGTCTGGGTCGCAATGTGACGATGTTCGACACTGCCCGCAAGTGGGCGTACCCACAGTGGTGGCACCATCGTCATGGCACTGTCGACCAGTGGCTTCAGCTGGTTCTTCAGCGTTGTCATGGCATCAACAGCGAGTTTGCCGACCCGCTCCCTTTCATCGAGGTCCGTGCCACCGCGTACTCCATCGGTAAGTGGATCTGGCGTAACTTCGATGAGGGGACGTTCCGGGCTCGTCAGGCAGCCCGTGGCAGCAAGGGCGGCAAGGTCATGAGCTCTGCAAAACGGGAAGCAAACAGGAAGCGGGCCACCAAGTTTGATTTGGCGACAGCATTGGAGTTCGCGCAATGAGCGGCAGTGCGCAGGCACAGCAACGTCGGTCCATCACTGCAAAGGAACTGGCACGCCGGCTCGGCTCGTCGGAGCGCACTGCACGTCGCCTGATTGCCGAACCCCGAGGCCAATTCCTCGAACGCGCAGAACGCCGACGCAAGCAGGTGGTCGAACTGCGCCAGCAGGGGATGAAGTACCGCGAGATCGCCGAGAAACTGGAGATGTCGACCGGAGCGGTGGGTCGGATACTGCATGATGCCCGCAAGCTCGAGGGGTAGGAGCGGCTTCCGCGTGAAACGATTCGATTCCCCTCGCCGCTGTGGTTCTGACCGGAGCGAGAATCTCGTTCAGTAGCGGTGCCGGTCGAAGCGGTCCCCGCGGGTCCGGGTGCGCATGCCCGAGCGCTGGAACAGTATCTGCCGGATCTCGGCGAGAGCGGTGGCACGGGTGTCGTCGCTGGCCGGAGGATGAGCAGCACGCCGGTCGAGTTCGGCGCGACGTTCGGCGGCGCGGCGGTCCTGGATCTCAGTGCGGCGTTCTGTGGGGGTAGGCCCTGACCACACATCGGCGAGGGCACGGAGCTGCCAGCGCAGGAAAGCGGTCGGGGACGCTAGGTGTGGGAGGCTGCGGTCGCGGCGGAACTCGGTGATCTGGTCGGCTACGTCGTCGCCGGTCCATCGGGTGGTGTCGATGCCTGCGGCGGTCAGGGCATCGGCGATCGCTCCGACGTGGTGATGGGTGGTTCCGGGGACGTAGTGGCCATTCCGATCCACGCCGCGGTATTTGGGCATTGTGGGACCGAGTCGGTCGGCCAGGCGCGCTGCGGCGATCTGAGCGTGCAGGGGTCGTGGTTCGCCCTCGGCTGTCGTCGAAGCCCGGGCGCGGCGCGTAGCGCGCGCGTTGGTGATTACTTGAGAACGAGAGATACCTGTAGAACCCAAAGGGTTCTCCGGTAGATCCGCATGATTCGGAAACTGGGGATAAACAGAAGAGTTGGCAGTGAACTTGCTGGTCAAGGCCCACACGGAAGCTGCACGAAGTTGCTTTCCACCGTGGGTGAGGCTGGCTTCGATGCGTTCGGCGATGGTGAGGTAGCGGCCGCGGACGAGCTCGACGGCGGCTCCGATGCGGCGAAGGATCTGGCGGGCACGATCGAGGACGTCGGTGCTGATGCCGGCGTACTCGGCGAGGGTGTCGCGGGCGGCGGTGAGGCTGCGGCCGGTGGATTCGTCGGCGTAAGCGGCGTGAGCGTTGGCGGCGGCGATGAACTTGTCCGGGGCGATGCGGTGCTCGTGGCAGATCTTGATGCCGGTCTCGCTGCGGGCGAAGGTGATGATCTGGCGCATCCACCCCATGCGGGAGTCCCAGACGGGGATGGGGGAGTAGGCACCATCGGAAACATGCAGGTTGTAGCTGCCGCGACGGCGACCACGGCGGGTCTGGGGAGCGGCGCGGCCGGGACCTCGACGGTTGTCCCGGGCGGTATGTGCGCTCCGTTGAGGGCGACACGCGGGAGTGTGATTTAAGACGGAAGTTGGCCCAAACGAGCAGCGCTCGCTAATATGCATAACGAAGACTTTCTGGTGAGAAAGTTCGAGTGGCCCGAGAGAGTTTGGCGACTGGCTCGGTCACATATTCGGTTTGGAAGACCCCTCGCTTGGCAGGCGGGGGGGCTTCTGCATCTGAGGGCGGGCTAGTTGGCGACTAGAGGCCCTCGCTGGTGGCGTTTACACGGTTACCGCCTTGATCTCGCGGGCAAGGTCCGGTCGACCGGCTTGCAGTGCGAGCAGGTCGGCGACATATTGGGATAGCGCGACCTTGGCGTCTTTGGCATCGTTGCGGAGCTGTTCGTGCAGCTCAGCGGGGATGCGTAGAGTCATCGCGGCGCGGTCGCCTTTATGCGGCTGTGCCATGCGTAAACCCCCGTTCTTCAAGATCGGCCCGTTGAATCTGACTCAGGTTAGCGGCTGCGAGCGCGGATGTCAGTTACCCCCGTACATCGGCGTGGCGCGTGTCGACTCGTGGGGCGACAGCACAAGCCTGAGCCGGGGCCCCCGCTGCGTTGTGTACTGCGGATGGTGGACGCTGCGGCGTGGGCGCTCCGTCCGGGTTATTGGGGCGAGCCACGGGTTGAGAGGTCAGGCTCTCGCGTCGAAGAAAGGCGTAGCTGGCAGGTATGTTCCCTGGGGCAGCTGCACTGTGCCTACGGCTCGGGAGGTTATAAGTTAATCGTGATTCTCAACGAGTGGCATCTGGTCGAGACGTTGGTCGACGGCGAGGTGTCCGTGGTCAGCTGCGGTGGCGTAGTCAAGGATTGGGCGTCGGTGACCCGGCATGTTCAGCCGGCTCCAGACCTTCCGGTCACGCCGATCGTCGACGAAGTGGTTCGCACTCGTCGTCCGGTCACGATCGATCTGTGCTCACGTAAGGGAGCGCAGAAGGCGTTTCACATCAAAGCGCTGCCCGTTCTCGGCCCGAGTGGGGAGGCGCACGGTGTCCAGGTGTGGGTGGGGGAGCCCGGCCGGGTCCCCGGCCCGCCTCGGATCGCAGCGGGGATTGCGTGGAGTCTCGAGCGGATGGTGATCGGCCAGACGGTCGAAGCATCGATGATGTCTGGGGTGCTGCCTGAAGAGCACGTTCCGGAGCGAACTCCTGCGGAGTACATCGCCAAGGCGGTGAAATTCGATGATTCGGCGTCGTTGTTCGAGCTGGGCATCGACCCGGTGCATGGTCGTCGGTGGGCGGCTCCCGTATCGGTTCTGCACGCTGACGGTCGGGTGATGCGTTGGTACTGCTGGGGCAAGGGTCGCACTGATCCGGGCAACGTGGGATTGCGGCTGCTGTGGCACGACGTCTCCGATACGACGTCACCGGAGTTGCCGACACTGAGCGAGCTGGGAATGCAGGAGATGCTGCGGTCTGCGGGGGTCTACACCGGTGTCTTTGTCGCCGACCTCGCGGTTCTGACGATGTGGCTACCGGATGCTCCGCCATGGGTGTCCTGGCGAAATATCAAGAGCGGAAACGAGATCGTGCATCCCGACGACCGGCATGTACTGGCCGACGCGCTGGCAACGTTCCGCTCGGGAAATACCGCTTCTCGGTGCGTCCGCGCCCGTCTGCGTTCGGAATCAGGTTGGCAAGCAGCGCATTTGTCGATCAGCCCGTATCCCGGTCCACTCAGTGACCGTCTCGTACTCGTTCGAGTTTCAATGATTCCGGACGAATTCGATTTGCTCACAGAGAATTTTCAGGGCTCCGATCAGGGGTCGTCGGGCGGGTAGGTTGGTCCCGGGCTCGTGGGCGTGATCTGGTAATTTGTCTTCCGCGTCCCCGCCCGTGGGGATTTCCCGGGGCCTGTTCACTCGGCCTCGGATGTAGCACAGCCGGTTTCGGCCGCTTCCGCATGGCCTGCGTGAGGTGGGCTGCTATCTCCGCGGGGGGAGTTCAGACGTGGTGATCCGTATTTGTCGTGCGTCGGCACAAGGTGTGTGGCGCGTGTCAGACGGGTGCGCCCGGCGGTCGGGTTCGGGTCCGTTCGTAGGCGGCACGGATCTCTGCTGTGTCCACTCCCAGTGCTCGAGCGAGCCCGTCGGCTACCGGCTCGCGCAGCGATGTTTCCCCCAGCTCGAGGCTGCTGAGCGAGGCCGTGGAGATGCCGACTTGCAGCGCCAGCTGGGGCTGGGTCAGGCCGGCCTGGACGCGCAGATCGCCCAGGTACCGCTCGTGCGGGGGATGCGCACCAGCTCGGACATCGGAACGTCGAGGGCGGCAGTGACACGGGCCAGACGGTCCACCTGCGGGGTGGCTTGCCCGGATTCCCAGGCGCGCACGGCGGCCACGCTCACTTCGGCGAACCTCGCCAGGTCGCCACGGGTGTAACCCTTCTTCGTCCGCAGCTCGATCAGCCTCTCCCGGTCGAATCCCCGAAGAGGCCGTCTCGTCATGCCCGAAACCTTTCCACGAGGCATAACAGTGCCCTACAGAATGGCTTGCGTCATCTTCCACTGGAATAGATTTTGATGTAGTCTTCTGGAATAGAGTTTCATCGACGGATCTTGTGGCGAAGGGGGTAGCGATCGGCTGAGCCGAGGGGAAGCGTCTGGCCGGCAACCAGCGCGAGCAAACGGTGAAGCCACCGGCAAAAAGGGGAAACCCCGGACACGTGTCAGTGATTGGCGTCGGTGTCACGTATCCGGGGTTGAACCACCTACGTACCAACCCGTCCGGGCTGACTACGCAAGCTCGGGCACCAGGTCACTGCGGACGAGAGCCCACTTCCTTGTCGGGCGCTGCTGTTCTGGCGTTACTCGACTGTGCGCGCCAACGGCAGCGTTCCCGCACCTAGCCGGCGCTGCCGACACGTGCACAAGCGGACTACCTCCCTGTGGTGACCACCCGATCTTCTCGGCCCTGACGGATCCCTGTCTCGCTCAGGTCCTTCACGCATTCGGGACTCGATTCATTCGCAGGAAAGGCGAGGCACATGTCCGTATCCAACGAAGATCAGCTGGTTTCCGGCACCGGCAGACACCGGCGCCGCCGAACGACCAGTGCGGTGCTCAGCACCGCGACTCTGGCACCGGCGGCAGCCGGGTTGCTCATTGCCTTTGCGCCGACGGCAGCAGCAGCGCCGACCGGCGACTCCGGCGGCGGGCAGGCAGGGATCACGTCCCCGCCGCAGTCCGGTGGGGGGCAGGCGGGCATCACCTCCACGCCACCCTCGACTTCTGCTCCTGCACCCTCGACTCCTGATCCGCAGCCCGCCGAGAACTTCTGGGTAGCGCCTCCGGCCGAGTACAACCGCGGCACCCGCGCCTACAACCCGCAGACCGGCGGCGGTGTGTCGATGGCGCAGTACAACGGCTATTCGGGCGGCGACAACTCCGGCTACTCCGGTTACAGCGTTCCTGCTCCGCAGGCGCCGGTCGTGGTGGAAGGCCCGACCCTGCCGATCGAGGCTCCGGTCAACAAGATGCGTTTCGGCCGGGTGATCTTCGACCAGCCGAACTGGGTCTCGGACGTCGATGCCGACAAGACCAACCGCACGACCGCAGTGGTCGAGGCGATGGTCACCGACTACCACCGGTCGACCGGCATGGAGACCGAAGAGGCCGAAAAGATCGCCTCGGCCCAGGTCGCAGGCACGGCCGTAGGTGCAGCGACCGGCTTCGGCACCGGCTGCCTCGCGGCTGGTGTCCCGACCGCACTGGCAGTGAGCACGGTCGCGGGCATCGTCGGGGCTGGAGCAGGCACGATGGTGCCTCTGCCGATTCCGGGGGTTGCTCCCGTGACCTCGGGCGTTGCCGCTACCGCCGCTGGTGCGGCGGCCGGATTCGGACTCGGATGCGCGGTCGGTGGTGGATTGGGCGCACTCGGCGGCGGTCTGGCCGGGTACGGGGTCGGCACGGCTTACGGCGCGGGCGAGGATGCCACGCCGATCGAAACCGAGGTGCCCGACATCGAGGCCGAACAGGTCACCGAACAGGTCGACACCACGCTCGCGCAGTGGTCGGAGGATCCCATCGGTGCGGCTGCGGTCGACGCTGTGCAGACCTTCGCCACCGAGACCGCACCTGCGATCGATGAGCAGGTCCGCAACTTCGTTCAGGCACAGCCCGGCGGTGAGCAGGTCATCGAGCAGGTCGACCAGGCACTCGACTCGTTCTTCACCGACGCGACGCCGGGACTGGCATCGCGCCTGGTCAGCGAGGCGGTCGGTCTGGGTCTCGGCGCGCCCGCTCCGGCAGTCGACGCCTGAGTCCAGTCGAAGAGGGAGACGAACCGATGAAGCGGAACGACCGAACGGGCTCACCTCGGGTGCTCGATGCGACCGCACCTCGCACCCGCATGGTTCGGGAGTCGGTGCCGGTGTCGGTACCGGCGGCCGAAGAGCGCTTTTCCTCCGGGAGAACCGCGTCCGCCCGTGAGTCGGCGTCTCGAGTGGTCGCGGCGGCCGATGCCGGTCGCCGCGCCACTCACCCGACCACGCAGGTGAGCACGCGTCGCCCTGTCGGGAAGGGACTGACCTACGCCGGTCTCGGTCTCGTGGCCGTGGGCGTCGTGGGACTGGCCGGCTGGGGCATCACCGCTCTCGTCGGCGGCGGTGACGACGACACGGACTTCGGTGGCCTGGTCCCGGACACCGCAACCGCGGCGCCGACAGCGGCAGCGGCAGCGGCAGATGACCCGTGCTCACCGGGCGAGGGTGACCAACTCTCCGGCGAAGGGGTGATCGCGGCGCTCGAACACCGCTATTACCTGCTGCGTTCGGGTGAGTCGGTGCGTGAGTTGATGGCCCCTGATGCGCCGTTGCCCGACGCGGCAATGATCCAGCAGGGCATCGACACCGTGCCGCTGGGGACCACGCACTGCCTCGAAGTCACGGCCATCGGGCCGAACACCTACAGCGCGCAGATCACCGAGGTCCGCCCGGATCGGCGCAACGAGTTCAAACAGCGCATCACAACGACCACGGCAGAGGACGGCCGAGTGATGATCCGCTCCATCGAAGAGGTCGGGTCATGAGGAAAGCAAGTCTCGCTCTGGCAGCGGCAGCAGTGACCACCGCGGCCGCGGTAAGCACACCGACGGTTGCTCATGCAGCGGAAACGAACGGGTGTGCGCGCACGATCGCGCTGATGATTCCCGGCACGACGGAAACGTCCGCTCATGCTGATCCGACCGTGCCGACGGGCATGCTCGCGGCGGTCGGTGACGCACTCGAGCAACGGTTCGGCAAGAACCTCGACGTGGTGTACGTGCCGTATCCGGGCGAGGCGTTCTTCAACGGCACGTCCTATGCCGAATCGAAGTCGCGGGGCGACAAAGCGGCAGCGGAGTTGATGGAGCGGTGCCCGTCGTCGACGTACCTCATCGCCGGGTACAGCCAGGGCGCGCAGATCGGCAACGATCTGGCCGTCAACATCGGCCACGGTCTCGGCCCCGTCACTCCGCAGCAGGTCAAGGCGGTGATTCTGCTCGCCAATCCGAAGCGGGGCACCGAGGGTGCAACGTTGATCGGCCCGCCCCTGAGCGGTCAGGGCATCGCTGGGCCGGCCCCAGAAGGGTTCGGCAAGCTCGCGGGCAAGGTGTTCGACATCTGCCACCCGGACGATGCGTACTGCAACACCGATGGTCAGTCGACGCCGTTCCTGGCGTCTCTGGGCCGGATCATCGCCAATCCGCCGGGAGCGGTCGATGTCTCTGCCGAACTCGCCTCGACTGCATCACCCCAGACTCCGACGATCACCGGCACGTCGACAGTGGCGCAATCCTCCTTGGTCGATGAGCTGTCCTCGCCGGGGACCTGGCGCAACGCGGATCTGTCGGCGGTGTTCGGGGCAGCCTCGCAACTGGCCCAGTCGGTGTCGTCGCTCGATGCCGCTGGTCCGACGTCGATCACCTCGGCGGCGAACATCGCCCGCATGACGCAGCAGGCGCGGCTGGTGTCGGAGACTTTGACGCCGGTCGACCAGGCGCGAGAGTGGATCGACAGCAATCCGGGCGCGCGTGAGACGTTCACCTCGGCTCCCGAGGGATCGCCGGAGGCGACGACGGCGGGCGTGCTCGACATGCTCGAGCAGGTCGATGTCCCGGCAGTGTTGTCGGCCGCCGAAGCGGTGACCGGGGTGAGCACGGCCTTGCTCAAGTCCCGGGCCTCGGGTGAGTCGGTCGATGTGTCGACGCTGGCAGGGTCGGCAGATGCGCTGGTCGCGGGTCTGTCGCCGTTGGCGGCCTCGGGTCCGGTGGAGTTGCGGACGGCAACGCAGGTGCTTTCGGTGGCCAAGCCGACGACGATCATCAATCAACTGCTGGGCGTCGTCTCCGGCGTGACCTCGGTCGACTATCCGGCGGTGGCGGCCGGGTTGCAGCAGCTTCCGATCAAGATTGCCACCGGCGATGTGCACGGGGCGCACGCGGTCGCGGGCGATCTGAACAATCAGCTCTCCCCGCTGGTGAAGATGGCTGCCGGGGTGGATTTCAAGACACTCTCACGGCTGGTGGCGATGGTTCCGGACCCGTCCGGCACGGCCGCAATCGCCGCGTTGGTGCTTGATCTGCTCGGCAACGTCGATGTGATCCGCTTGGCCCGCAATGTCGGTGAGATTCAGGAAATCGCCTGGTCGGTGGCCGAAAGCGGGAACGTGCTCGAGCTGTCTCGGCTGATGCCGGTGGCGGTGGAGCTGGCGCAGGTGGCTCTCGGCGTGCTCACCCCGGGCCAGAAGATGAGTCCCGATCAACTGCACGATCCGGGCGATCCGATCGGCTCGCTGATGGCGGTGCAGGCACAGGACAGTGATCTGGCCGGCCTGGGCCAGTCGGTGATGACGCTGGCGAGCAGTGACAGTGCGGCCGAGCTGGGGCAGCTGGTGGCCGAAGGATTCACCGCGGCGAGTTTCTACGCCTCGAATTCGCACATTGCGTATCCGAGCTGGTCCCCGGATGGGAGGGACAACGCGATCGACACGATGGTGAAGGTTTTCGCCAAGGCGATCGGCTGAGGCCGGGCGGTCCTGGTCAGCGGGTGGTGCCGCTGCCAGGACCGGGAGCCTTCCACTAACGCGGCATCCGACCTCGGGCGGGCGGATGCGAAGTCACTCACGTGCATGGCCTGGGCGGGCTAGCGACAAGCACTCATGCAAAGGGGGTGAGAACGTGGCTTCTTCGACGACGAAAATTACGCTGGCAGCCAGCGTCGTGGCCCTGATGGGTGCGCTGGTGATGTGCGGCAGCGACAATCCCGATCCGGACAACTGCCTGCCGACGCAGGGTGTGTCCCGGTCACCGAACAGTCTGCGTGCTGCCACCGGCAAGAAGGTGCAGCCGATGGTCACCGGCACCTACACGTTCACCTCCGGTTTCGGCCCGCGCTGGGGTACCTCGCACAACGGCATCGACCTGGCGGCGCCGATCGGTACACCCTTCTCTGCACCGATCGACGGAATCGTTGTTGCAGCAGGAGATTCCGGCGCGAGCGATGAGAACGGTTTCGACAACTGGATCATCGTCGACTCGGCCACCGCGGACGGGTCGACCATTTCGACGGTCTACGGGCACATGTTCCCGGACGGTGTTCTCGTCTCCGTCGGTGACGAGGTGCGCGCCGGGGATCTGATCGGTCTGGTCGGCAACGCCGGAGGTTCGACCGGACCGCACCTGCATTTCGAGGTCTGGCCCGGGGGCCGACTCGACGGTGGATCTGCGATCGACCCGATGCCGTGGCTGGCCGATGCGGCTGAACTCGACGCCCCGCAACAGCGTCCGACCTCGCCGAATGTGCAGCTGGTCGCGGCCGAGACTCCGCTCGGTGCCGGTTGCACCGGCCTGACGCGCCCCGGCGGACGCTCCCTCGCGCCGGGATCGGTCCCCGAGGAGTTCCGGGAGTGGATCGTCAAGGCGGCTCAGACCTGCGAGGCGATCGACGCTCCTTTGCTGGCCTCCCAGCTCTACGCCGAGAACCAGTTCCGCTACGGTCCCTCCTCGCCGGTGTCTCCGGCGGGGGCACGCGGACCGGGGCAGTTCATGCCCGCAACCTGGGCCTCGATCGGCCAGGACTACGACGGTGACGGCGTGGCCGACGTGAATTCCATCGGTGACTCGGTGATGGCGATGGCCGCCTACGACTGCCAGATGTGGGAGCAGACGCAGCAGTGGCTCCGCGAGGGAAAAGTCTCAGGTGACGGCACCGAGTTGATGCTCTCGGCCTACAACTGCGGGCCGGGCAACACACTCGCTTCCGGCGGGGTGTGCGGCAACGCGGAGACCACGAGCTACGTCCGCAATATCCTGGCCGGCCGCGCTGACTTCGCCGGTGTCGACCAGCCTCGGCCGCCGTCGGTGAGTGGTTCGCGGGTGGTCGATGCAGCACTTGGATGGCTGGGCACCGATTACGCCTGGGGCGGCGGGGATGCCACCGGACCGACTCGCGGCATCGCCGATGGCGGTGTCGCTGATGAGCACGGCGACCACAACAAGGTCGGCTTCGACTGCTCGGGCCTGGTCGTGTACGCGGTGGCGCAGGCGACGGACGGAAGAATCGTTCTGCCACACCAGGACTCCGCTCAGGTCAACGATCCTCGAGGGACGCCTGTAACCGAGGCGACGGACTTGCAACCCGGAGACATCGTGCAGCCCTACCCCGGCCACGTGTGGATCTGGATGGGGGACAACAAAGTTGTCGAAGCACCCCAGTCCGGAGAGAAAGTCCGGATCACCGAATGGACGCCCCCGAAACATGTCAGAGCCATCAGATTCACCTGATGCACAACGGATTTCATACGCCAGAACATCGGAAACGATGACACACCAGGAAGGAAACACCACACCGTGAGCGAAGAGTGGGACAAGGCGGAATCGGCCGTCCGCACCCTCGGATCGACCCGGACAGTCCGGGCGATGACGGCCTCGGACCTGCGGGCTTGGGCTGCGGAGAACAACCTGATGACGCGCACCCAGTGGCCGAAGATCAAGCGCGAGCTCTACAAGCAGTTCGATGTGGACTACGACGCCCTGCGAGAACGCGAGCAGCGTGAACGGGCCGAAAAGCTGGCCGCGGCCGCCGCATCGGCTCCGGTGGTGTCCTTGGCCTCGGCCGGCGACGAACGTGGCTCGTTCGCCGTCGTCGGCGATGCCGACACCAGCGATGTCGCCTGGTACGGATCGTTCCACAAGGACGATCGGATCTTCCGGCCCGGCGATCAGGACTCGGCGGATGAAGCCAGCGCCGGTAAAGCCGTGTTCCTCGCTGCGAAAGTCCGCGACCACCTTGAGGTCGAGGCGGTTCGGTTGCGTCTGCGGGTGAGCAGTGAACGCATCGACGGGGTAAAACTGGCCGATCTCGCGGCAAAAAAGCAGGTCATCCTCGATCTTGAGGTGACGCCGACCGGGAATCCGGCCGAGCAGTGGTGCCTCGAACCGGGCTACGGCGAATGGCGGGCGATCCGCCTGTCGGATCTGGTGGTGGCCGAATGATCCGCCGACTGGCACTGATCGGTGTCCTCGCCGGAGCCCTAACGGTGGCCGGATGCAGCTCCGAGACCGACCAGGACCAGAGCACTACGAACTCGTCGGCACAGCCGTCGTCGACGGAGGCATGGCCTCCCACCGTACCGGCTGCACCCACCGAGCAGTCCACCCCCGCTCCGACGGCACCGAGTGTGGACACCTCCGATCCGGGCGAGCTCGGCCGCACGGTCGTCGAGACCTGGTTCTCCTATGACACCCGTACCGACACCAATCGCAACGACGCGCCGGTGCGGGCCGCCGATCTGGGCGTGCTGACCGGCGAACTCGACGCGCAGGTCCGCGCCGATGTCCAGATCCCGGTCAAGGCCAGCGGTGAGTGGGCACAGTGGGCGTCGCAGGGCGCGACGGTCACCGCCGTGGCGGTGGAGGTCCCCAACCAGGGACAGGCCAATACCGCGACGAAGTATCACGGCATGTACGAGGTGACCAGCACGGTCACCGATTCCAGCGGCACCGAGATCGGCACAGACGTGCAGTACGTCGCCGTGGTGCTGACCGACAACGGCGACGGATGGCGCGTTTCGTCCGTCACCACCCTGTGAGGTGAGCGTGATGGCTGACATTGCTGACTACAACCACGAACCGACCATCGACCCGCGTCGGCTGCGGCTACGCCCGAACCGTCCCGCTGTCGAACCCGAACCGGCCCCGGCTCCTGAGCCTGTAACCGAGGACATCGCCGATCCGTACGGGGTCGGAGTAGATGCTCTCGCGGCCGTCAACGAGCCGATCGCGCCGACAGCAATGCCGTCCACCGGGCACGGCGCACTGTTCGACGAGGCCGCCTCACCGGCACTTTCTCAGCCTGCTCAGTGGGGTTGGCGGGGTCGGATCAATGCAGCTCTGGGAACGAAACTGGCCCCGAAGGCGGCCTCGGCAGAGACCGGCCACCGGGCGGCGGTCGAAGCGATCCAGCGAACGCTGCCGGGTTCGGGCACGGTCGCTGTGGTCAACACCAAGGGCGGAGCCGGCAAAACTCCGACGTCGATTGCGCTGGCAGCGATGCTCGGTAAGCATCGCGGCCGCGGGGTTGTGGCGGTGGATATGAGCGAGGCCGGCGGCACCCTCGGCATTCGCGCAGCGCGCACCGCACCCATCGAACGCACGGTGTGGGATGTCCTTGACAACGCATCGCGGCTGATGTCGGCCGACGTCGAGGCGGGGGAGCTGGCGGCGTATCTGCGGCTCCAGCCCACCCACGACGAGATCCTGGCCGGGGACACCGATTCTTCCTACGACGACATGCTCGGCGAGGACGAGTGCGCGGCGTTGGGCGCGGTGCTTCGTCGCCATCGCGACCTATTGATTATCGACACAGCCACCACTCCGCAGGCCGGGGCATGGCAGTGGGCGGTGCGCCACGCCGACGTGCTGGTGGTGCCGCTGCCGATGCGCCGGGACATGGCGCAGCACGCCTACGCGATGCTCGACGGCCTCCGTAAGCGGGGGTTCGAGCATCTGGTGCGCTCTGCGATCGTGCTGCTGTGCGCGACGCCGGGGTCCGATCCGAACCTCGAAACTGCGATTGTCGACGAGTTCGACTCTCTCGGTGTGCAGACCTACGTTCGGGTCCCGTTCGAGCCGGTCTTCGCCACCGGTGAGCGGATCACGCTCGAGGCGTTGTCGCAGAGTTCGATCATCGCGTGGACGAATGTCGCGGCGATGGTGACCGATGCGCTGGCCGAGGCCATCGTCGAGCGGCAGGCCGGACTCCGGCAGCAGGGGGTACCGGCTCCGGCGGTCGCCCCGGAACCGGCTCCGCCGACGTTCGCGGCGGACGTTCCGAGCTTCGTAGCGCGCCAGCCGGCCCCGGCTCCCGAGTCGGTTCCCGCAGTTGAGCCGCCCCCGGCCCCGGTAGTGGAACCCGCTGCCGCTCCTGCTGTCCGGGTGCCTGAGACGGACCCGGCCAGGGACCTGCCCCTGGACTACCGGCCCACCGCCGAGGCGGCGGAAGCGGCCCCCGAACCGGACTCCTCAAGCGAATCCGCTGCTGAGGTGCACCAACCGCCGGCCCCGGCCCGACGGCCGCAACCACCGAAGCCGTCGAGCTTCGATCCCTACGCCTGACCTTCTGTGTGAAAGGACCCCTGTGATGTCTCGCAATACCTCGATGCGGTCGCTACCTCGTAGCGTGGCCCGTGCTGCGTCCCTGCTGTCGGCCACGATCGGCACGGTGTTGCTCACCGCCGGTACCGCCTCGGCTCAGACCGACAATCCACTCGACGGAATCTCCCCTGACCTGGGGGTGTTCGGTCCTACGTTCCAGAGCACCTGGTCGCGGATTGCGGGCGGTATCTGGGGTGCGGTCCTGGCGGTATCCGCAGTCAACCTGATCATTTCGCTCTACAAGATCCGTAAGGCTCGCGCCGGGGGCTACCAGAGCGAATTGAGCGATTCGATGGATTCGGCCAAGACCGCTGGTGTGGCGTTCGGTTGCGTGGCCGGAGCCGGGATCATCGTCGGCGCCATCTTGTTCGTCGTCAACGGCTGATAGCCGATCTACCAGCACTGTTAGGAGAATCAGATGGCACCAGATTTCAGCTCGATCAAGCCGGGCTCCCAGCAATCGCCCTCGGCAACAGCAGCACCGACGCCGACATCCTCGGCGAAGACGGCAGAGACCAAAGGATGGAAGGCAGCGTTCGGCAGACTGCCCACATGGTTCAAGTACGGCCTGGTGATCCTGCTCGTGGTGACGATCCTCGGGAGCATTCTCGCGGGGTTGAGCGGCGGTAGCTCGGAGTCCGACACGGTGCGGACCGGGCACGGTCCCACCTCGATCACCAACGGTGTTCCGCATGGCTACGACCACACCGAGGCCGGAGCACAGACCGCGGCCGCCAACTTCGTGCAGGCAGTGAGCCAGATCGCCCTCGGCCGGGTGACCGCCGCCGACCTGAAAAACAACCTTGTCGGGGACGGCGCTAGCGATGCTTTGATTGCCATTGTCGAGGACAACGTCTCGCACTCCGAAAACACCGTGATGAACAACATCCCGGTCCTGGTCAACGTCACGGACTACTCGGATGACCGTGCGGTGGTGTCGGTGTGGGCAGTCTCGGCGAGCCAGAGCGATCTGAGTGGCACGGGCAAGGTCAGCGTCCTCACGGTTTGGTCCACGACCACGGTGACCTTGGAGTGGGAGAACGGGGATTGGAAGGCCGTCGATTGGGCGTTCCGGTCCGGTCCCGAGCCCGAAGAGGTCTCGTTCCCCGAAGGGGATTCCACTCTCGCCGAGTTCGGCGCGAACGGCCTCTACACCTTCTTCGTGGAGTAATCATGCGATCCCTTGTCCGTACTTTTCTTGTGGTGCTGCTGGCGGTGCTCGCGTTGGCCTCGAGTGCGATTCCCGCGTGGGCGCAGCCGCTCAGTGGCGCTGCCGAAGGGTGGCCTGCTGGGATGCCAGACGAGCTCAAGGAGTTCTTTCCCGGTCACCCGGAGTTCGAGGCGGCCGGGTGGTCGACCGATCCGGCGTGTGCGGACAAGGGTGGCGACTTCGGGCAGTACCTCGCGCAGTACCTCCGCTTCGACCAGCAAATTCTCTACTGGGCGTCCCCTGTGACGCAGCGCATCGCGCAGTACGCCGAACTGATGGGTGTTTCAGAGGACGAAGCGAAGCAAGCGGTGCTCGATGGCAAGGCTCCGACCACCTGGCCGGCATCCTTCCCCGGTGGCGATCCGGAGTTCTCGCCCTCGGCCAAGGTGTGCGCTGCGGATCTGGCGAAGTGGTCCGAACCGGGCGGGAACCACTGGGGCTTTACCTGGGCGGCAGCACCCGACGCCGGTTCGATCGCAGTGATGAAGCAACAAAAGTGGGTCGACAACCTGCCGGACGACATCTTCGAGAATCCGTGTAGCGATCACGAGATGCTTTGCAACAGGGCCTATTTCCTCGACTGCGACAAGACTTCAGGGCCGGATGAACTCGTACAGTGCCGCGCCTGGAACACGCGAGTGGGGGCGATGTTCGGCGGCGTCTGGAACTGGAAAGAGCAGAACACGGACTTCGCCGACCGGTTCCTCGATCTCGCCAGAGTCGGCGGTGTGGTCCTCAAGGCCGCCACGCCCCTTCAGATCCAGCTCGGCGTCGGCCTCGGTATGGCGGCCGTCGACAAGGCCAGTGATGTAGTCGCGTTCATCGCGGATCCGGGCAGCGTAATCGACGACTGGGCCAACAGCACCAAGGAAAGCGCGGTATCGCTGACCACCTCGGTCCTTGAGGGCTTGGCGAACATCCACGAGTTCAACCCGCGGGATGAAAGTTTCCTGCGGTGGTACGCGGTCAGTTGCGGAATCGGGGTGTTCGTCATGTCGATCACCGCACTGTTCACGATCTACCGAACCTCCGCACAGAAATCGACACGAATGGAACTGGCGCACAGCCTGATCGGATACGCCCCGTTGGGTGTGCTGTCGATGATGTTCGCCCCGGCCGCCGCCGAAATGCTGGTCCAGCTCTCGCACGCACTGACCACCTCCCTGTCCGGACTGCTCAAGCAGGACTTGGAGCAGGCGGTGGTGTCGGTATCGGCAATGCTCGGAGGCATCACGAGCGACACCGTCGTCGGTGGCTCTCTGACCGGCATCGTGTTCTTCGGGTTGTTGTTTCTCGGGTCGCTGGCGTTGTTCTTCGGCATGTTGATGCACGCCGCTGCCTTGCCGATCCTCGCCGGCCTGACAGGTGTCGCGTTCGGATTGTGGGTGCATCCGAACCTGCGGAAGAAGGCGATGCGCCCGATCTTCGTATTCATCTCGATCGTGTTTTCCAAGCCGGTGATCTTCCTCGGTCTGGGGTTCTTGGCCACGGTGCTGATCGACAGCAGCGCCAGGGCTTACGTCGACGGTGACCTCGCATCGCTTGGTGCCTTGGCGATGTCGGCGGTGTGCATCGGACTGGTCGGGCTCGCTCCGTGGTCGCTGCTCAAGTACGCCCCGTTCATGCCGTCCAGTGAAGATTCGGAAGGCTTCGGAGATACCGGATCGGCGACCGGACAAGGGCTTGGCGGCACTTTGCAGACCGCGCAGATGGCGATGATGGCCCGCGGCGGTGGTGGCGGGGTGAGGTCGCTGCGGCCCGCTCCGCAGGGGCGGCACACGCCCATCCTGTCGGCGGGGGCGTTGGTGGGGGAGTGGCTTCCACCTCGAACGGGTCGACGTCCCATAGTTCCGCCGGGTCGACCGCCCACCAGCATTCGGGTGTTACCGCAGGTCATAGCGGTGGTGGGCACGGTGGGGCGAGCACTCGCAAACTCATGGGGGCAGCCAAGGGCGTCTCCGGCACGGCCGCCTCGGCCGGGGTTGGTGCGGTGGTAGTAGCCGGAACGGTCGGCGGTGCAGCACTGAACAAGGCGGCGCAGGCAGCGCAGAGCGCTCCCGAGCGAGCCGACAACATGGGAGATCAGTGATGAGTGACAGTGAGCAGCGCACCTCGATCCTCGGCTCGGAAATCGCTCGCCGAGGACTGATACCCGTTCCCGAACCGGTGCTGTTCGCCTATTCAGCGGCGCTAATGGTCTCGATGTTCCTGTTCGTCTTCTTCGGATCGACGATCTGGACACTCGCCGGTGTCCTCGCGGTGGTGGGCGGCACGCTGTGGGCGACGACCGACATCAACGGTCGCCGGTCTTGGGCGGGGGAGAAGCTACACCGGATCCGGGATCGGCGGCGGCGAAAGCACGGTGAACACGTCTATCGGGCACCCGGTGATGAGTTGTACGGGGTGCTCGGAGCCGATCCGGGCTGGGAGTTCCCGGTGCCGCTCGGGGATGTCGCTCCGCTGGATCTGACCGATACAGGTCTCGATGACATGTTCATCCTCGAGCACCGGACGCCTGGTGACAACAACTACTACTCGGTGGTGCTGTCGATTCAAGGGCTCGCCGAAGGACTGCGCGGTGCGGAGGAATGGGCGGTGACCTCGCAGGCGTTCTCGCGCACGCTGGCTTCATTCGCGCGCCGATCCTCGCTGCTTCGAGGGCTGGAGATGGTGCATCGCTCGGTGCCGGCCGATCTGACTCCGCACGTGGCGTGGATGGAATCGGTGGTGCGTGCGAATCCTCATGCACACCGGGTGATGCCTGCGGTCGAGTCCTACGGCCAGCTCATCGACGGTCTGGCCCGGAGTCGGAAGAGCATCGTTGCTGCGCCACGCTGATCTTCCCGAAGTCGGTCGAGTTGCTGTCGGCGGCCGGAGCGGTCGCCAAGCGTAAGGGCGTAGAGGTGAGGGCCGGTATCGGCCAGGTCATCGTCGAGGAGACCATGCGGGCGGTCGGGGCGCTGACCTCGGCTCGTCTCGGGCAGGTGCAAGTGCTCGGCCAACAGCGTGCCTGTGCGGTGTTCCGCTCGATGCTCGATCCGTCCTATGCGCTCGATGCCCATCGTGGCGCGAACTGGGGCAACTGCTGGCCGTCGTATGTCGGCGGAGACCTGTCGACACGGGTGTCCGACCGATGGGATACCCGAGTCGGGTTGATCCGGCCCGGTTCGATCGAACCGATCCCGCTGCACGCTGAATGGCTCTCGCCGCTGTTGACCGGCGTCGACCCGGACCCCGGCGATCCTGTTGAGGGGATTCCGGCCCAGCCAACAATCCGCACGGTGAAGGTGCGGATGGATTTCGTCGATGCAGTCAAAGCGCGCCAGGTGGCACGCAAGGACGCGACCGAGGATGCAGCACGCCAGTACAAAGAGCGAAAGAAGGGCCAGGTCACCGACGGTGCATCGGAGGTCATGGCGTCGGCATCACTGCGTCGCCGCGAAGACCTCAAGCCGGGATCGGGACACCACGGGGTGATCTGGTCGATGGCAGTGTCGGTCACCGCACCGGATGAGGATGCGGTGATGCGAGCGTGTGCGCGGCTCGAGCAGGCCGCCGACCAAGCCGCCATCAAAGAGTTCACCTGGTTCGACGACAGCCACGATGTCGCGCAATTCCTCACTCTGCCGCTCGGCCGCGGACTCGCGGCCACCAAGTACACCCGGGCCAAGGGGGTCTGATGCCGTCACTACTGAACTGCAAAAAGGACGCTGCGCCTGCGCCGACCGCTCCGGAGGTAGATCAGGCGGACACGCCGGTGGTTCCTCGTCGGCGTCCACCGAAGCGCAACAAGTGGCTCGACCGGTGGGGATGGTACGAACCGCGCCCGGAAGGAGTGTGGTCGACGACTCGCCAGGCCGAAGCACTGAATCTGGCGACCACCCGCAAGAACGTGCGGCACGAAGGACTCGTGTCGGGCGGAACCTGATGTCGAATGCGCTGGTCATCACCGATCCGTTCGCGTTGTACGGAAGTGAGATCGAGAACATCAACGTCGCGGTGGTCGGTGACATCGGCAAGGCGAAGTCCTCACTGATCAAGACCACCCTGGGACTGCGGCAGATCGCGGCCGGCCGTCAGGTCGTGGTGATCGACAAGAAGCGTCAGGGTGATCGCGGTGGTGAGTACACCGAGCTCGCCAAGTCGCTGGGGTGCCGTCGATCAGGTTCAAGACCGGCGGTGACGGTGCGCGGTTGAACATCATGGACCCGGCGATTTCGTCGTCGGTGACCACTTCTGGTGGCATCGTGCCGGCCGGTCAAGAAGTGCTGATTGCCGCGGTACTCGAGGACACCATGCAGCGGACGTTGGTGCAGACGGAGATCGCGGCGCTGAACCTGGCGCTGAGACTGGTCAACGAACGTGCCCGCAGCGAGGGCACCGAGCCGATCCTGCGTGATGTCGCCGATCTGCTGCTATCCACGCCGGAGGAAGCGACAGTCACCTTCGGCGAGGTGTGGGAGAAGGAAGCGTGCCGGTGGGGTCGTGATCCGGGCTTGGCGCTGCGGCAGCTCTGCGAAGGAGATCTGCGAGGGTTGGTCGATCAGCCGACCTCGGCCGATGTCCGTCATGCGCTCGACCATCCGCTCGTGCACTTCGACGTCTCCGAACTGCCCAACAAGGGACCGGCGCTGCGGGTGGTGATGACGGTCATCAATACGTGGCTGTCGAATGTTCTCGCCGCTCGCGCATCCGAGCACAAGCAGACCATTCTCATCGTCGAGGAAGGCTGGCACATCGCGGAAGGCTCGACCGGGCGGGTTTTCCGCGACAATATGAAGCTCTCTCGCGGCCTGGGCCTGTCCACGGTCTCGGCGTTCCACCATATCGCCGATCTACCTGCGGATTCTCCGGCCAGGGCGTTGATGCAGGAAGCTGGGATCGTGTTCCTGTATGGACAGGATCGGGTGGACGATGCCGAGCAGACGGTTCGCATGTACCACCTGCCCGAATACTGCGTCGATCTGCTGATGTCGATGCACAAGGGGCAGTGTCTCGTGGTGATGGGCAAGTCCGATCCGGTGCTGATGAAGCACGAGCGGTCCCCGCTCGAGATCACCCTCACCGACACTGATGAGGTCATTCGGGGGGAGGCGAGCACGCTG